>CAZZIE010000021.1:0-40896 GCA_964654185.1 uncultured Spirochaetaceae bacterium
CCATGCCCGGTGTTCCGGAGCGCGCCGCCGGCCCGGGGCGCAGCGCCCGCCGGGCGGGGGCGCGTCATCGGCCCGGGTCGCGTCGTCGGCCCGGGTCGCGCTGCGGCGAAGGGCGGTTCCAGCTCGGGCTCCTGCGACTGCGTTGACCACGTGGCGCGGGAACCATAGTTTAGCAGTGTGAGGACGAACCTCAGAAAGGTCCGCGGGCCGACGCTGGTAAGCGGCGAGTACGTTGAGCTCGAACGCGCCGGAGACGACGGCGTGGTCCGCGGCCTTGTTCACGATATTCGACACGTCCACGGGAGCACCCGGGTTTCCATCTACTCCTACGCCACGAGGAGCGTCACGGAGTATCGCATGGATCGCCGGGGTCGGGTGCATCTACTCCGCTCCGGAATCGCAGATGATGACGGCACGCCGCTCCTGAGCTCTCCGGCGCGAAACCGTGGCGGTGTCGGCGGACGCCCCGCGCACCCCCACGCGGTGGGCGAGCCGATCGGGGCTGACGCTCAACGGGGCGACGAGACAGGATCCGGGGAGCGCGGCGGGCCCCGCCGCTGGGCGGCACCCATGGTGCTCGCACTGGTAGCCGTAACGCTTGCCTTCGTCATCATCTTTCCCTTCATACAAGGCGCCGTCTCAGAGCTGAGCACATCGGCAATGAGGTACGAGGATTTCCTGCACCGGGACATGTCGCTCCCGCAACTTGTGTCCACCGTGGCAACCCGCGTCGACTACCGAACGGACCTGGAAGACTACTGGTCCGCGCCCATGGACGTGTGGGAGTCCCGCCTGGGGGACTGTGAGGACCACGCCATGGTGATCTCGCGCTACCTCGCCGAGCACGAGGTACCCCACACGGTGCTGGGGATCTCGCTCACCGAAGAGCTCCAGGGTCACGTCGTCGTCGTGGCGGAGACGGAGTCCGGGCCGGTGCTTCTGGATCCGACCCGGGCAACGGCGCCGACCGGCCTCCGGCGCTTCGAGGGGGGCACGCCGCTTCGCGACATCGTCAGGGAGTACGCGGTGCTTCCTGCCGCCGTCTACGGTGTCGTCCCCGAACCCGGGCGCCCCCGCCCCATCTCGCTCCTCGAATAGCCGGCCGGCCGGCACCGGGTCCGCAGAGCGGAGCAGGTACCGCCGCGCCGGGACAGGCGGCGCGATCGAACCGTCAGGACGAGGATGAGGCCGCGGAGGTTGCCGCAGCCGAAGCCGCAACGGTAGCGGCAATGATCGCCGCCTGCACCGCCTGAACTGCCTGATTGGCGGCGACTGCGCCCGGCGTCGACTCCATGATCGACTCGATCCGCTTCCGCCGTTCGCGGAGTTGTCCACGCTCGAAGATCGGTCCGAGCAGTTTCGTGGCGTGAGCCACGCCGACCAGAGAGGCGGTCCGCACGTCGACGGTACCCTCGCCGAGCACCGCGCCCCGAACCCGCTCAACGACCTCCTCTTCGGCAGTACCGTCCCGTTCCGGGTACCGCGTTTGGCTGAAGACCAGCAGGATCCGGTGCTCCTCTTCAGCGAGGATGTCGCGCTCCACGAGCCGCTGTGCCGCCTCTGCGCGAAGCCCTTTCATTCTGGCAAAGCGCATGACCCAGTTCTTTGCCGAAGCGGGCCGCCGGGCGTCGCCGATCTCCCGAATCGCCCGGACGAGCAGGGGATGCGCCGGGGTTTCGGATCCCGAGATCACGACGCGGTCGGAGCGCCGCCGCTTCTCCAGATCGATGTAACCGCCGAGGGCGAGCTCGGAGAGGATTCCGCCTCCCACCGCCAGGTCCGGCCAGGTACCGGAGCGAACCGTACCCTTCTCGTCCCGCAACGCGAGAAGAAGGAGCTCTTCGAAGATCGTAAGATCGTTGCTCATATGGTGTTCCTCCTGCAGCCGCCGCATTGTGGCCTGCCGGAGCCCGGGATGTGAAGTCGGATCGGGAATCGCGTACCGCCCCGGAAATGGCAATTCAGCACTTGACGGCTCTGCAGTGTTACGTTAAGTTACTTCTTAACGATATGAACGAAAAGCGCAATCAGAATCACAGTGAAATCGTCGAGGAGATGGCCGGCTTCTTCGAACAACTCGGCGCGTCGGCGAACCTGGGCCGCATGTTCGGACTCCTGCTGACGTCCCCGGAACCGTTGTCGCTGGAGACCATTGCCGAGCGCATGCAGGTCTCCAAGCCGGCGGTGAGCGTCCAGATCAGGCAACTCGAGCAGCTTCGGTACTGCAGCCGACTGCCCAAGGGCTCCGATCGGAAGCAGTACTTCGAGCTGAATCCGGATTACCTGGTGGACAACCTGTCCCTTCGGATGGAGGCGCAGGACCGGTGGATACGACGTCTTGAGCAGAAGCTCCAGGAGCGCCGCGAAGGAGCAGACGACTCCGCCACGGTCGGGAAGCGCCTGGAGGAGCTCGTTCAGTTCCAGCGAATGATGCAGGACCGCTACAAGGATCTCATCAACAATTTCGGCACCACTTCACACGGAAAGGAAACAGAAGTATGAAATCTATCACGCGTAACGGCGACCGCCTCACCTACCAGACCTACGGCAAACCGACTGCACCGTGCCTGTTGCTCCTGCACGGACTGGGAGCGGATCATGACATGTGGGCGCCTCAGATCGAGAGCTATCCGACCCGGGGCTATCGCCTCCTCGTTCCAGACCTTCGGGGCCACGGCGAGAGCGTCGAGGCCGACCCGGGCACCATTGCGGACTGGGTCGATGATCTGAAGGCCATCCTGGATGTCGAGGGCGTTCATGAATACGGCCTCCTCGGCGTGAGTATGGGCGGCATCATTGCGCAGGGGCTCGCCCTGGCAGATCGGGAGCGGGTTCGCGGACTCGTGCTCTGTGACACATTCATGGACCTGGAAAGTGTAGGCGAGAGGCTTCTCGGCTGGGCAATCCTCCAGAGCCTGCGAGTCTACCGCATCCTGGGGAGGGAGCAGCTCGCCCGGTTGACGACAAGCCCCTACAAGAACTCACCCCAGGCGGCAAAGTACTTCTACGATGCTACGACCGCCTGCGACGTACGGCAGATCGTCCGCGCCCGGAAGGCGATCAACCGCGTAGCCCACAAGGACAATCTGGCACACCTTCACCTACCGACGCTCCACCTCGTCGGCGAGGCGGCCGGTGCGTACTTCGTCGCGCTGAACCGCAAGGTGTCGGAAGCCATGCCCGACAGCACCCTGGTAGTGCTCCCCGGGGGGACGGATCCGTCCAATCTGGTCGTACCCGGGCTCTTCGACGAACAGGTGCTGTCCTTTCTGGCGGAGCAGTTCCCCGGGAACGACGGGCCTGCGCCGCGCTCGCAATAAGTGTTTGTGCGCCCCACCCTGACAAGGCAGCGCCTGTCCATGCTATGCTTGACCAAATCGCACAACTGCTCGCAAGGAAGACTGCATGGCTGCGCGTATCATCGGCATAGATGTGGGGTCCGTCTCGGCTTCAATGGTTGTGGTTACCCGGGAAGGCGCCATTGAGTGGAGCGGCTACCGTTTCCATCAGGGGCGGCCCGCCGAAGCTCTACAGGCCCTGGGAACCAAGCTGCTCGAGAAGCACCCGGAGCTCGCGGAAAAGGCCCCCATTGCCGCGACCGACGAGACGCCGCAATTCGTTGCGGCTGACAGTCGAGCCGATTCGGTGGTTGCCGCAGTGCGGACCTGCCGGCACGCCCACCCCGACGCCCGGGCGCTCCTGATGGTCGGCGGCGAGCGCTTCTTCCTGGTGCGCTTTGCCGAAGACGGCAGTTACCGGAGCATTCGCAGCAGCTCCTCCTGCGCAGCCGGCACCGGAAGCTTCCTCGACCAACAGGCGCGGCGCCTCGACCTCGGGCCGGACGCGAATCAGGCCACCGCCGAAGGAACCGCCGAGCTCAGCCGGCGCGCCCTGTCGTCGACGGGAGACACGCCGCAGATCGCCTCGCGCTGCTCCGTCTTCGCCAAGACCGACCTCATCCACGCGCAGCAGGAAGGGTACTCTCTCGATCAGATCTGCAACGGCCTCTGCCAGGGTCTTGCCCGCAATCTCATCAACACGGTCACTCAGGACGCGGAGTTACCGCAGCCCGTCGTCTTCGCCGGAGGGGTCTCCCGCAACAAGGCCGTGCGCATCCATATCGAGTCGATCATTGGAAAAGAGCTCAATGTCGATGCTTTCGGCCATCTCTACGGGGCGATCGGCGCCGCCCTCGACGCCTTTCAGACCTCCGACGCATCCACCTCCTCGGATCAGACCTTCCTGTCCAGGCTGCGGGAGGATCGGGGAAGCACCCGGAGCTACCAGTACGAGCCGCTGGCACTGACGCGCTCGGACTATCCGGATTTCGCCGCGCACCGCACCGAGATCTACCGGGCGAGCCGCGTAGCCGGTACCGCCGACGGCAACGGGAAGGCGGTAGAGGTCGACCTGTACCGTGACGGACAGCACCCCGCCCGCAACGACGGCCACGCCGGGGCCAACCCGCATCACGATGCGGACCGGCCGCTTCGCGTGCGCGTTGGCATCGATGTCGGATCTACAAGCACGAAAGCAGTGCTGGTCGACGACGCCGGTGAGGTGGTTGCCGGCTACTACACCCGCACCTCCGGCGCACCGGTGCATGCGGTGCAGGCGCTCTTCGATGCAATCGACGCAACCGCCGCGCGGGAGGGCTGGAAGCTCGAGGTAATCGGTGCAGCAACGACGGGCTCAGGCCGCAGCTTCGTCGGGGCGATTGTCGGCGCCGACCTGGTACTCGACGAGATCACCGCCCACGCCCGGGCGGCAACGGAGATCGATCCGGAGGTGGATACGATCATCGAGATCGGGGGGCAGGACGCCAAGTTCACGACCCTGAAGAACGGTGTGGTCACCTTCTCTCAGATGAACGCCGTGTGCGCCGCCGGAACCGGGAGCTTCCTGGAGGAGCAGGCGGCGAAGCTCGACGTGTCGGTGAATGCCTATGCCGAAGAGGCGCTGGACGTACCGGCACCGCTGGCAAGCGACCGCTGCACCGTTTTCATGGAGCGGGACATCAACAACTACCTCAACCGCGGCTACTCCACCCGGGAGATTCTCGCCGCGGCGCTCCACTCGGTTCGGGAGAACTACCTCCACAAGGTTGCCGACACGGCGATCATCGGAACGCGCGTGTGCTTCCAGGGTGCAACAGCCAAGAACCGCGCCCTCGTCGCCGCCTTCGAACAGAAGCTCGAACAGCCTATCGCCGTCTCCCTCTACTGCCACCTCACCGGCGCCTATGGTGCCGCCCTTGTCCTGGCCGACGAGGCGAAGACGCGAGCAGAGACAGCCGGGCGTACCGGCGAGACCAGCTTTCGCGGGCTCGACCTCTTTGGCGACGAGGTACCGGTGGAGACGGAGATCTGCCCGTACTGCGGCAATCACTGCCGCATTCGCCTCACCACAGTGAAGGGACAGCAGGTCGCGTACGGGTTCCTCTGCGGCCGCGACTACGAGACGAAGGGCAGAGTCAGCGAGAATGTCAGCGGTTTCGATCTGCTGAAGACGCGTAAGCAGATCTGGAAAGAGGTTCTGCGAGAGGGCGCGCATGACGGTTCGGAGCCCGCCGCATCGGATGCGACGCCGGTCCTCGGCATTCCCACCGGGATCTACCTGGCCTCCACCTTCAGGTTCTGGGAGACCTTCTTCGACGCGCTGGCCATTCCGACCGTGACGAGCGAGCGGGTGAAGGGAACCGTCAAGACGGGACGGCGTCTGGCCGGCGCAGAGTTCTGCGCCCCCATGATGCAGCTCCACGGCCAGGTGGCTCACCTCCTGGAAAAGGCCGACTACGTCTTCCTGCCCATGCAGCTCACCACCTCGGAGGAGTCTTCTCTGCGCAGGTCCCGGAGCTACTGCTACTACAGCCAGCTCGCCTCATCGATTCTTCCGGAAATCTACGAGGGCCGGCGCCGCAAGCAGTTCCTGAGCCCCCTCGTTCAACCCGGCGAGGCGAAGAGCAACATTGATGAGCTCTTCGGCGCACTGGCGGCACTGCGGCCGGGACTGACCAGGACCGAGGTCGCCGGCGCGTACGAGCGAGCCCAGACGCTCACCCGGGAGTTCGACCGTAGACTCAAGGCGCACTTCAACGAGCTGACGGCTCTGGCAGATGCGCCGGAGGTGGGCGCACGGCAGGCGGGTGCGCCGGAAGGCGGCGCGGCGGAAGGCGGCGCGGCCGAAGGAGTCGCAGCGGACGGCGACGCGGCAGCACCCGGCGCGAACGGGACGGCGAGAGCGGCGCGCGGAATCCGCGCGGAGGGCGCGTCCGACGGGGAAGGCGCCCCCGGAGCGGACAACGAGCCAGGTTCCGCAAATCGCCGAAGCCGCCGCGACTTCGCCGCGGTGCTCCTCGGCCGTCCCTACACGATCCTCTCCGAGGAGATGAACCAGCGGATTCCCGAGATCCTGGCAAAACACGGCGTCCGCGCCTTCTACCAGGACATGGTGCCGCCGACCCGGGCGGATCGGGATGCGGTGGATCCCCTTCTGAAGGAGATCCCCTGGAGCTACGCCGCGCAGATTCTGGAGGCCGCCACCACCTGCGCACAGCGGGAGGGCCTCTATCCGGTACTGGTGACCTCCTTCAAATGCTCGCCGGATGCCTTCATCGTGGACTACTTCAAGAAGATCCTCGACAGCTACGAGAAGCCCTACCTCATCCTGCAGCTCGACGATCATGACTCAAACGTCGGCTACGAGACGCGGATTGAGGCGGCCCTCCGCGCCTTCGCAAACCACTATCGGGATCGGCACGAGCGCGAGGCGAAGCACGCCCGGCTCTCGACGCGAGACGGCACGAGCGGCGCCACCGCGAGGCCGGAGGGGGAGCGGCCATCCTTCAACCCGGAGTTCACCAACTCCCTGGAGGGCAAGACCGTCCTCTTTCCGAACTGGGACTCCCTCACGAACCGGCTCATCGTCGCGGGACTTCGCAGCCGCGGAATCGACGCTCGGCTGCTCCGGGAGGACCCCCTCACCATCCAGCGCTCCATGAAGACCAACTCGGGACAGTGCATCCCCGTCAACGTTATCGCGGAGGAGTCCATCTCCTACGTCCGGGAGGAAGGGTTGGATCCGGAACAGACGGTCCTGTGGATGCCCCGGGGCAAGTGGGCGTGCAACCTCCCGCTATACCCGCACTACATCAAGTCGCTCTTCGAGGACGCCGCCATGCCGATCGGGGTGTACTCCGGGGACTTCACCCTCAAGGACGTCTCCCTGGGCGCCACCTATGATGCCTACTTCGGCTACCTTTTCGGCGGCATGCTGCGCCGTCTCGGCTGCATGATCCGGCCCTACGAGCGCACGCCCGGCGAGACGAACCGGGTAATCGCCCGGAGCGCCGCCTATCTGGAGGAAGTCTTCACGGCACGCACCTCCAAGGCGGACGCCTGGGAGGAGGTGGTCGGGCAGCTCATGGCAATCGATCGCGACACCGAGCAACAGCGGCCGCAGGTGGCGATTTTCGGCGACCTCTACGTCCGGGACAACGACATTGCCAACCAGAACTTGATTGAGACCATTGAAGAGGCCGGGGGAGAGGTCGTAACCACCCCCTACTCCGACTACGTGAAGGTCATAGCCTCGGCGCACTTTCGAAAGCTCCTGCGCGAGCGCAATCTCCTGCAGTGGGGCACCCTCCGGGCGGTTCACGCCGTGCTGACCAGGGTCGAACGGCGCTTCTACAGACCCCTCTCGGACCTCATGCCGGAAGGGCCGGACGACACGAGCACCCAGGACATTGAGGCGGAACTGGCGCAGTTCAACATGCGCCCCGAGCAGAGCGGCGAGTCCGTGGAGAACGTCCTGAAGATCTTCCACATTCTGCGGCACCACCCGAAGGTCGCCCTCTTCGTCCAGGCGAGCCCGGCGTTCTGTTGCCCCTCCCTTATTACCGAGTCCCTCGGGTCGCGGATCCAGGATCTCACCGGCGTACCGGTGGTCTCGGTCACCTACGACGGTACCGGAACGTACCAGAACAACATCGTAATTCCCTACCTGAAGCTGACGGGATAACACAGCCATGCGCACCAACCACACCGTTCACTACGCCGACGCGCAGGACCTCGGACTCCTGGGCCCGGATCAGATCGACCTGGTCGTCACGTCGCCGCCCTATCCCATGATCGAAATGTGGGATGGGGTCTTCAAGGCTCTTGATTCTGAGATCGATGCCGACGGGCCGCCGTCCACGGCCGACGCCGGCGCCCGCGGAGGTTCCGGGCCGGAAGCGACCTTCGAGCGTATGCACCGCATCCTCGACGGGGTGTGGCGCGAGTGCTTCCGGGTTCTCAAGCCGGGGGCCTTTCTCTGCATCAACATTGGAGATGCGACCCGGACCGTGGGGGAGCAGTTCCGTCTCTACACGAACCACGCACGGATCATCTCCGCCTGCGAGGGCATGGGCTTCCAGTCCCTTCCGCCGATCCTCTGGCGCAAGCCGACGAACGCACCCAACAAGTTCATGGGCTCCGGCATGCTCCCGGCGGGAGCGTATGTAACCCTGGAGCACGAGTACGTCCTCATCCTTCGGAAGGGCGGTCGACGGGTGTTCTCCGAAGAGGACCGCGGGCGGCGGCAGCGCAGCGCCTTCTTCTGGGAGGAGCGCAACGTCTGGTTCTCGGACCTCTGGGACCTCCGGGGCACGCCTCAGGCCCTCACCAATCGGGACACTCGTGAGCGCAGCGGCGCCTTCCCCTTCGAGCTCGCCTTCCGTCTGATCTGTATGTACAGCCTCTACGGCGACTGCGTCCTCGATCCCTTCCTCGGCACCGGCACGACCACCGCAGCAGCAATCGCTGCAGGCAGGAACAGTGTCGGGATCGAGATCGATCACCGATTCGACGCCACCATCCGCGGGACTGTCGAGAGTGGAGCAGAAGCCGGGGCGGAACGGCAGCGGCGGCGGGTACGGGATCACCTGAATTTCGTCCGGCTCCGGGCGGAGTCCGAGAAGCCCCTGGGCCACCGAAACGGCCCGCACGGTTTTCCCGTGATGACGCGGCAGGAGCAGCAGCTGGAGATTCGTGTTGCCGGGGAACCGTGCATCACCGAGGGGACGGACGGCGGCACGACGGTGGAAGTGGACCATGGACTCTGGAAACCGACGGAGCCGATACAGCGGAGCATCTTCGAGGCGTAGCGTCCGGGCCCCGGGGCCCTACGTAAGGCTCCGGAGGATACTCCGCGCCTGTGCCTCGTTCTCGCACTCGGCCACGAGCATGAGACCTTCCGGTCGGAGGGCCTCGGCTATGGCCGGAACCTCTTCGGGCGCGCAGTAGGTGTAGACGCTCTTTCCCGCCTCCTGAATACGCCGCAGAAGAGGGATCCACTCCGTCGCCGGAGCGGCGCCGGCACCGGGGACCCACTGTACCGCGTCGAGCTCCGACAGCTCGAGAATGGAATCCAGGTGGCGGATTGCGTCGGGCCCGTCGAGGTGGTAGATAGTGCGCTCCACCCAGTGGGTCTGCTCCGCAATGAAGGACAGCAGATACTTCCCGAACATCTCCGTCGAGATGAGTCCGGAAACGTCGGATTGCAGATCCACTGCAGGCACCTCCGACCAGATGCGCATCCAGAAGAAGTATCCGCCCAGGGTGTGGGTGATGTCGGTGCACGCCTGCCATGCATCGTACCAGGCGCGATTGATCTCTTGCAGCGCCGGCGCGATCACCTCGGGGTTGTCGTAGAAGTCCATGGCAAATGCTTCCCGCCCCCGGAGCCCCGCCAGAATCTCCGTCGGACCGTTGAGATCGGGGTTGCCGAGGTAGTAGCGACGGCCGGTGCGTTCGACGTGCTCTTCCAGCGCCTCACGTCCCCGCTGGAGGAGATCGCGACAGATGAGCCACCACCGGTTCTTCCGGTCAAAGACGAAGGAGGGTCGGGACGCCCAGTCGTGGATGATCGGCTCCGACCAGGTCGTTTCCGTGTTGACGTAGCGGTTCGGCGCACCGAGGAGACGGGTCAGTATAGAGACGATCCGCCCGGAGACCGGAAAGAGGACCGGAAAGGCCTCCCCGGCGTAGAAGGTGTGCTCCAGGCGGTGAAGCTCCCGGGGAATCACGATCTCGGGGTTGGTCCAGTAGTCGTGCAGGTTCTCCCCCGCCGGACCATCATAGGGCGCCGCTCCATCCTTCGGTGCGGTGAGCTGGACGGCGGGGCGATCGCGGTTTTCCCGGCGCCACCACGCCTCCACACGCTCCTGAGCTTCTCGCCGGTCCGGGAGTGACTTCGTCGCCATTACGAGACCGGGGGAAGCTGAAAGCGATCGGGAATCGACTCGCCGTCAATACCGACGTCATCCAGGGAAAGGCGCGCGTGGGGCACGAACTCGTGCGACTCCCGCTGTGCCCGTTCGAGCGCGTCCTCCATGACCGGGGTGATCCTGAAGCCGAAGTGACGATAGATGCGCTTCACCGTTCCGGCAACGTCCCCGACCAGATCTTCGAAGTCGACGACCAGAACGCGCTCGGCGGGGAGCGTCGCCAACTCCCGGAGGGCGTGCGCCTGCCAGTGACCGGCGAGGTCCGCAATGCGCTCCCGGTAGGGGAAGCGTTCGTCGGGGTTTCCGAAGTAGTGCCAGACGAAGGCGAACCAGTTGATCATGGAGGGAACAACTTCTTCCGGACGCCGGCGAACGTAGACAAAGCGAGCATCCGGAAACTCCCGGGCGACGGAACGGACCTTTGCGGAGAAGGAGGGGTTCTTGGAGAGAAGTGTCCGCCTGGTCCGGTGCGCGTAGAGATGGCGCCGCATGCAGAAGTCGTAGAACCGCAGAATGCGCCGCTTCCGACCGGGTCCTACGCGGTTGTCGAAGTCAAAGAAATCGCGCTCCCAGCCGCCGGTGGGGAAGAAGAACCAGGTGAACAGGCTTTCCCACAGGTACAACAGGAGTCCCTCGTCTTCCTCCGTCTCCTCCAGTCCGACGCGATGGAACTTGATGTGATTGAGCACCTCCCGATCTATCCGTGCGAGCCAGCGCTGAAAGGGGCGGCCGACGTAATCATCGACCCTCAACAAGAGACCCCAGAGCTTGCGTTGCGACACCGACGGCGTCACGTAGATCTCCCTGGTGGTGAGAGAGGTGAATGTTTCGCTATCCTGCCAGAGCAGACGATGGAGGAATGTGGTGCCGCTTCGGAAATTGCCGACGACGAACAGCGGGCCGGCGACGCGGGTGCGGCGGAAGCGGGGAAAGAACAGGTGGTCCAGGGCAAAGTGGAACCACGCCAGGGACTGGCCCAGCAGGAAGAGCGCGAAGAAGGCGCCGTAGAAGCGGAGCCTGCGGAGGCCGAACCGAAAGACCGGATGACGAGGAAGCGTGAGGATGGTGGAGATCTGGTAGAGGAAGAGCCGCCAGTTGAATCGCACGTGCTCCCGTCCCCTATGTCCTGGAGTAGCAGCGCCCGTTCGCCGGAACCGAAGCCCGGGGAGTTTCCTGAGGCTTCCCGACGCAGAAGCCTTGAGAATACTCTATCCCGATCTCGCGCATGCACCGCATGATTTCCTCGTTCTCCACGAACTCCGCTACCACGGCAATATTGGAGAAAGCCGCGAAGGACTTGATCCCGCCGACGAGATTACGGATGACGGGATCCTCGACGACGCGCCGGATCAACGTGCCGTCGATCTTGATGTAATCGACGTCCAGCGCGACGATCCGGGCAAAGTTCGAGTATCCGCTGCCGAAGTCGTCAATGGCAATGGATACACCGTACTGCTTCACGTTCTGAATGAAGGCCTTGACCCGGTCGTAGTGGACAAGCCCCTCCTCCTCGACGATCTCGATTGTGAGACGTCGCGCCACCTCCGGATTCTCCTTCAGGGCGGCAAAGATGAACTCGCGAGTCTCGTCGTTGTTGATATCGAGGACGGAGAGATTGATGGCTACGCCTTCGCTGCGGTCGCGAAAAGTCTCCATGGCCTTGCGAACGACGGTCTGAGTGATCCGGGCGTAGTATTTGCTGTTCTTGGCTACGACGAGAAAGCTTCCGGGACTCACCAGAAACCCATCCTCGTCTACCAGGCGCAGGAGGGCCTCGTACTTCTCCACCTCCAGCGTCTCGTTGTTCACGATCGGCTGGAAGTGCGGAACGAAGCTCCCCCGGGCCAGGGCGTTGCGGATGGCTCGGAGCCAGAGCATGTTGCTTTCAATGTGATTGTACGCCTCTTCGGCGACGTCCGGGGCGAAGATGATGTTCACCTTGTGCTTGAGCGCCTCGGTAACCGCAAGCTCTCCCTGCTCCAGCAGGTCGTCCCGGTCTATCGAGACGCCGATCGTGAAATCACTCTCGTACTGAAGGTCGTCCCAATCGTGCTGATTGCGAAGCAGGCTCTGATACATGGAATCCGCCACATCCAGCGCTCGTTCCCGGGAGAGCTCAGCGTCGATCAGTACGCCGAAGAGCCCGGACGAGAAGTGGTAGTACCGCGGATCCGGGAGCGCTTCCATCTGTGAGAAGGAGCCGAGGGCGTCTGCGAAGCGTCGCTCCAGATCCGCCGCCTTGGAATCCCCGTAGAAGCGCCCAATCGTCTCAATGTTGTCGATCTTCAGGACGAAGAGGACCGGGTGCTCGTATTCCACCAGATCGTCCCGGAGGGCGACCCTGTTGGGAAGCCCGGTGTTGCGATTGGCCGTCGACAGGATGTACTTCCGGTTCACCAGGGAGAGGTGGAGATAGGAACGAACGTGCGCCATGAGCTCGAGGCGGTCGAAGGGCTTGGTAAGGAACCCCGTCGCACCCGCGTCGAAGGCGTTGATGCGATCTTCCGTCTCACTGAGCGCAGTGAGCATCAGGATGGGGATCCGGTTGGTGCGCTCGTCGTTCTTGAGGATGCGCGTTGCTTCGAGACCATCCATCTCCGGCATCATGAGGTCCATGAGCACCAGATCCGGAGGTTCCGCCAGCGCGCGATCCACCGCTTGGCGGCCGTTGGCTGCCTCCACGATTCGGTAGTCCATCTCCTTGAAGGTTGCCTGGACCACCATCCGGTTGATCCTGTTGTCGTCTGCAATGAGGATGAGGGGCGGATGCGCCCCCCGGACTCGGGCTGTTATATCATGGGTTGCTGAATCTTTCACGGCTCGACCAGGGCAGAAAATACTGCGCCGGAACGGCGACGAAAAGTCGCCGCCCCGGAGATTCGCCACGGTCGGGCGATCAGTCGGTGTACTTCTTCAGAACAAGGATTCCGTTGTGGCCGCCGAAGCCCAGCGAGTTCGAGACTGCGACGTTGATCTCCCCTTCCACGCCCTTGTTCGGTACGTAGTCCAGGTCACACTCGGGATCCGCCTCGTCCAGGTTGATGGTGGCGGGAAAGTACTGGTCTCGAATTGCAAGAGCAGAGATGATCGCCTCGATAGCGCCGGCTGCGCCGATCAGGTGCCCGTGCATCGACTTGGTGGATGAGACCTTCAGCTTGTAGGCGTGCTCCCCGAAGACCTCCTTGATGACTTTCGTCTCGGTGGGGTCGTTCAGGGGCGTGGAGGTTCCGTGAGCGTTGATATAGTCGACCTCCTCGGGCTTGAGGCCGGCATCGTTCAGGGCCATTCTGACCGCCTTGATCGCACCGGTCCCCTCGGGGTGGGGCGCCGTGCGATGGTAGGCATCGTTGGTGATGCCGGAGCCGACAACCTCCGCGTAAATCGGGGCACCTCGCTTCTTCGCGTGCTCGAGCTCTTCGAGAATCAGGGTGCCCGCACCCTCGCCGATCAGGAAGCCGTCGCGGTCCTTGTCAAAGGGTCGCGACGCGTGCTCGGGGTCGTCGTTACGCGTCGTGAGCGCCTGGATGACGTTGAAGCCGGCGACACCAAGCTCGGTGATACACGCTTCGACCCCTCCGGTCACGACGACATCACCGAGGCCTTCGCGAATCCAGCGCATGGAGTTGCCAATGGCGTCCGTGGCGGAGGAACACGCCGTGGCCATGGAGTAGACCGGCCCGTGGGCGTTGACCATGAGGGCTACGTTCGCAGGGCCGATGTTCGCGATCAGCTTGGGAATGGTCATGGGAGGCACACGGCCGGGGCCCTTCTCGAAGAGCACACGCTCGGAGCTCTCGATGGTCTCGAAGCCGCCAATGCCGACGCCGAGAATCACCCCGGTCCGATCGGGGTCGTAGTCGCCGTCGTTGAGCCCGGCGTCCTTCATGGCTTCAAGTGAGGCGGCGACGGTGAACTGGCTGAAGATCTCCATCTTCCGCGCCTCTTTCTTGTCCATGTATTCCTTGGGATCAAAGTCCTTCACTTCCGCGGCGATCTTGGTCGCGAACTCGGAAGGATCGAAGCGCGTAATGGGCCCGGCACCGCTCTTTCCGGCTTTGACGCTGTCCCATACATCGTTCACACTGTTGCCGATGGGTGAAATGGCACCCATACCCGTTATAACTACTCGTCGTGACATGATTTCTCCTCTTGTAGCGGTCGCTTTGGAGCGATCGCTTTGTAGCGGTCGTGACGGAACTCCGCGCCGGAATTACATCCCGAGACCGCCGGTGACGTGCACCACTTGACCCGTAACGTACGCCCCGAGATCCGAGGCCAGGAAGACGACCACCCGGGCCACCTCGTCGGGCGTACCGATCCGCGCCATGGGGATCTGTGCAACGAGAGACTCTCGCTGTTCCTCGTTCAGGCTCTCCGTCATGTCGGTCTGGATGTATCCCGGTGCGATTGCGTTCACGCGAACGTTCCGGGAGGCAACCTCCCTGGCAAGGCTCTTGGTCAGCCCGATGAGTCCCGCCTTGGAGGCGGAGTAGTTCGTCTGACCGCCGTTGCCTACCAGCCCGACAATAGAAGTGATATTGATGATGGAACCGGAGCGACGCTTGATCATGCTTCGGCTCACGGCCCGGCACATGTGGAAGGCGCCGGTCAGATTGACGGAGATGACATCGTTCCAGTCCTTCTCGGACATACGGAAGATCAATCCGTCCCGGGTAATACCGGCGTTGTTCACCAGGATATCAATGCCGCCGCTCTCTTCCAGAATCTCCTGGACCGTGGCGGTGATGGTCTCCTCGTCGGCGACGTTTCCTTCCTTGAAGAAGACTTCGACGCCGTGCTCCTGAGCAACCTGCTGGTACTCCTCGAAGAATTCGCCGCCCCTGGACGCAATGTAGTAGACCGTCGCGCCCTCTCGCAGGAGTCGGGTGACAATTCCTCTACCGATACCCCGTGAGCCGCCGGTAACCAGCGCCTTCTGTCCCTGGAGCAACATGGCCGGCTCCTAGGCGATCGCCTGGATCTGCTCCAGGGTACCGGCGGGCTCAACAACGGCCTCCGCACCGTCGTGGCTCTTTGAGAAGGCCTTCCAGAGCCCGGCGAGCACCGTGCCCGGTCCAACCTCGAGGAGTCGGCCGGGGCCGTCCCGCAGCAGGCTCTCTTCCTCTTTCGTCCACATGACCGTCGTGATGAGCTGTTTCAGGCAGAACTCCTTCGCCTCACTACCGGAGGTGATCAGCTCGCCGGTAACGTTGGAGTAGACGGGAATCTGCGGGTCGGAAAAGGTGACGTCCCGGACGGCCTTCTCGAACTCCTTCCGGGCATCCTCCATCAAAGGTGTGTGGAAGGGACCTGACACCTTCAAGGGAATGACCCGCTTGGCTCCGGCATCCTTGAGGATGTCCTGAGCCCGGGCGAGCCCCTCGGCCGTACCCGACACCA
Organism: uncultured Spirochaetaceae bacterium; assembly: GCA_964654185.1. Classification (GTDB taxonomy): domain Bacteria; phylum Spirochaetota; class Spirochaetia; order DSM-27196; family PWMO01; genus CAYFQV01. The sequence goes on from CAZZIE010000021.1 coordinate 15,671, forward strand.
CCGTCTGAACCGGGCTGTTTGCCATGCTCGGATAGGCGTCGGTGAAGTTGTTGTCCTCCAGGGTCTTGCGGATAGTGTCCACGTCCAGACCCATGACCGCGATCATGCCTGCGCGGCCGGCATCACTGTCCAGTGCGCGACTCGCAGCCTCCATGACTTCGCCGCGGATCTTCACGAGGGGAAGCACATCCTCCGGAGAGAGTACCCCCGCCTCGGCGAGAGCGGCGTACTCGCCCAGGCTGAAGCCTGCAGCGCGGTCGGCGCGGACGCCCCGCTCCTTGAGAGCCAGGGAGGCGGCCAGACTGGTAATGGTAACGGCAACCTGGGTCTTGTCGGTTGCCCTGAGATCCTCTTCGGTACCATCGAAAATGATCTCCTCAAGCTTGAAGGGGACGTGTTCATTCCCCCGCTTGAAGAGCTCCTTCACTGATTCGTTCGCGTCATAGAGATCTTTTCCCATGCCGGGATACTGGGCTCCCTGGCCGGGAAACAGAAAGGTATACGGCATTTGGCGCTCCTTCGTGAAAGCGTCCGCAAACTCTAGCACCGAGCATATGGGGTGTCAAGTCGGTCGCCGACCGATAATTGACGGAATCCACCCCTTTTTGGGCTCCTTGCCGGGTTGCAGCGGAGCGTGTACTTTGGCGGCAATGGACACGCGAAGGCGCTGGTACATAGCCACGGGACTGGTGATTGTTGCGCTGATCCTGGCTACCGATCCATTCACCGTCCTCAACAGGGTGTTTCGACGGCCGGTACCGGTACCGCCGGAGAACGCCGTCTCCAACGCCGGGAGGGTGGTCCGGGAGACCGGTCTGCCGGCGACTGAGTACCTCGTAGGTGCCTTCGAGGATGCACGGGTGGTCTTCCTGGGTGAGTTCCCGCAGGTCGCCGACCACGCCGCCTTCGTCGCGCACGCTGTCCCCGCTCTCGGCGAAGCGGGCATCCGCACCATTGCCCTCGAACACCTGCGCTCCGCCGACCAGGCGACAATCGATGCGCTGGTTGGTGTGAACGTGGACGACGTGGACGCCTCCGATCCGCAGCCGGAAGACTTCGACGCCACAACCGCGGAGGAGCTTCTCTTTCGCCGCGATGTCACCTGGGGCTTCCGGGAGTACCGCGACATTCTCCAGGCAGTGTGGGCGTTCAACCGCGACCACCAGGATGCACCGATGCGGGTACACGGCCTCGGGATTGCCCGCGACCCGGAGACATCCCCGGAGGAGCACGAGGTGCGTCTGGAGGCCCACATGGCGGAGGTGCTCGCCGAAATGGTTACCGAGAGAGCACCGCAGTCGCGGGGCGCCCTGATCTACGTCAGCGCCCGACGGGCGATTCCCCGGATACCCGACCTCGCCTTTCGGCAGGCCGCAAGCGCCGCCGGATTCACGACGACCGCGCCGCGCCGATTGGCTGTGTGGGCGCACGCAGAGCTCGATGCACCGTCGGCGACGATCCTCCTGCACGCGCCGTGGCCGGAGGAGTCCGCGCGGTATGGCCTCAACTACCCCGCCACGGGCCTCCTTGATCACGCGGTCTTCGCCTCGACCGGCGCACGTCCGGAGCTTCCCTGGGGCTTCGACGTGAAGGACACCTCGCTCGGGAGCGTCAGCATCGACCCCCTGGGACTCAGGCCCGACACGGACACCGCTGAGCTAAGGGAGTTGACCGACGGCTACATTGTGGTGGCGCCGCTGTCCGACCTCCGGGCGGCCACGCCGATCCCGAACTTCGTCCGTCCGGAGTGGGAGGCGGATGCGGTCGACCGCTACCCCGGAGACATACCGGACTCGGCCTCCGCGGAAGACATCAACCGCTACATCGCGCGGACCTCCGAGAACCTGAGCAGAATCCTCGAAAGCTTCCGCGACGTCGAGTAGACATGGTTCTCGAAGCACTGATCGGACTCGGCATCCTCTGGCCGCTCGCATTCCTCTTCCTGGGACGCATACGCGAGTTGCCCGCTGCGGAACCGTGCGAGGACGGCGTCGTGGAGAGCCGGACCGGCGGGGCGGGAGCGGGCCCCGGAGCGGGCCGGGAAGCGGGGCCGGGAGCGGGCCGGGAAGCGGGGCCGGGTGACACCGCTGAAGAATCGCGGCGCAGCGTGACGTCGTCCGTGTCCATCATCATTCCGGCGCGGAACGAGGAGGCAAACCTCCCCCATCTCCTGGCTTCCCTCAGTGACCAGGCTGTTCCTCCGGCGGAGATCATGGTCGTCGACGACTTCTCCGACGATGCGACCGCCGACGTGGCGAGGCGCTACGGGGCGCGGGTCGAGCACCCGGCGCCCGAGACGGCGGACTGGCTCGGCAAGCCCAGAGCATGCTGGACCGGGGCAACGCGTGCCCGGGGTGATCTGCTGGTTTTCGTGGATGCCGACACGACCCTGGCACCTGGCGGTCTGGCGTGCCTCGTCGCGGCTCATCGCCACTACGGCGGACTGATCTCCGTCCAGCCCTATCACGTCATGCGGCGCGCCTACGAGCGCCTGTCGGCGTTCTTCAACATCGTACTCATGGCGGCACTTCGCTCCTTCACCATCCTGGGCCGTCGCATTCGCCCGCACGGAAGCTTCGGTCCCTGTCTGGTCTGCAGTGCCGAGGATTACCACCGAACGGGGGGCCACTCGCTGGTGAAGCACGAGGTCCTCGAGGACGTCGCATTGGGGCGCGCCATGGCCGACCGTGGCGTGGCACTCACAAACTTCGCCGGCCGCGGCGCCGTGCGCTTTCGCATGTACCCCGGCGGGATTCGCGACGTGACGGCAGGCTGGACCAAGAACTTCGCCCGGGGGGCAATGACGACGGCACCGTTCCTGCTCCTCATGATCTCCGTATGGATCGTCGGAAGCGCCGCAGCCGTCCGCTTCGCGGCAATGGCGCCTGCCGCCGGATTGACGCCCGCCGCAATCATCGGCGTGACATTCTACGGTGCCTACGTCGTCCAGTTGTGGTGGCTGCTCCGGCGAATCGGGAACTTCGGCATTGCGACGGCCCTTCTCTACCCGCTCCCGCTCCTGTTCTTCGTGTGGGTCTTCCTGCGCTCTCTCTACTTCACCCTCGTCCGCAAATCCGTTACCTGGAAGGGCCGCACCATCCGGGTCGACGCCGGCCGGGAGCGAGACCGCCCTCGCTGACCGGCCTCAGAGCCCGCCGTCGCGCCGGCGGCGTCACCGTGCCTCCGGTGCTCCGCCGCCACGGCTGCGGCCTGCTCGCCTGCGCCGCCTATCCGGCGTGGCGCCGGAGAAACAGCCGGAAGCGGGCGCGATTGTACCGCTGCGCAACCGCGAAGGGCAGATTGGTCGCCAGGCCGTACCCGAGCATGATGACGCCCACGTACCAGGGGTTCCAGGCGAAAAAGGTCGCCCCCGCCGCGACGGCGAGCCAGTGGGAGAACTCGGCGCGACACGTCTCCGCGATGAAGCGGCGCAGGTAGGCGGGGTCGCGGCCAGTCAGGACGCGCTTCGAGAAGCCGCCGGTGAAGAATGAGCCCGCCTCCGGTATCGCATCCTTCCAGCGGTGGACCAGAAGCCGGCGGTAGACAGCGCCGTCGCCCTCCCAGCTGCGGGGACGGCACAGCGGCCCGCCCCGGGCGAAGAATCGCAGCGGAAGGCGGTGAGCCAGGTATCCGGAACCGATGTGGATGGCGATCCAGATGACGGCGTAGAGCGCGACGATTACGGGAATGGGAAGGGGGACGAAGCCCTCCGGCAAAGCAACATCCTTTCGTTCAACCGGGTCTTCCCGGTATATTACTGCATCACCCCTGCAGGTGTCGCGGCGGGACGGAGCCCGTTGGAACCTACTCAGAACCCTGTTGATGGCCCTTGGCGAAAGTCGTGACGGCATCGTGATTTGGTGTGCCTCGGGGGCGCCAAAGTCGCTCTTCTCTGATCAAACGCGTTAATCCGTGTTGGCAACGGGACTTGCCGGTTCAGCGTCAACAAGGTTCCGAGTAGGTTCGGAGCGTTGACCCCGCGATAGCGCTGGGCTACCTTCTGTCACGTAAAAGGAGACACTCCATGCCGGAAGCATACGTTCACGCCGTCGCGTCACACCTTCCCGAGCGCGTCATGACCAACGATGAGCTCGCGGAGATCGTCGATACCTCGGACGAGTGGATCTACTCGCATACGGGCATCCGCCGCCGGTACATTGCGGCGCCGGAAGAGGCAGCCTCCGATCTGGGAGCGGCCGTGGCCCGGAAGGCGATCGGCAGGACCAAGCTCAGCGCCTCGGACATCGATCTCATTCTCCTTGCGACATCCACTCCGGACTATCCCGGACTCCCGGCGACCGCGTCGATCGTTCAGGAGAAGATCGGCGCGGAGAAGGCCGGTGCCATGGATCTGGTCGCCGCGTGCAGCGGCTTCGTCTACGGCCTCGAGACGGCGCGCGCCATGATCCGCGGCGGCGGGCTGGAGCACGTCCTGGTCATCGGCTCGGAAGTCTACACACGCATTCTCAATTGGGAGGACCGCGGAACCTGTGTCCTCTTCGGCGACGGCGCAGGGGCGGCCGTCGTCAGCCGCACCGACGACGTTGCGGAATCGCGGATTGTTGACAGTTACCTCCGTTCGCGCGGCTCCGGCGCCGAAACCCTCTACCGGCCGGCCGGAGGAAGCCGGCGACCCTACGTGGAGGGAGAGACGCCGCCCGCCGATCGCTTTCTCTTCATGGACGGCCGGCAGGTCTACAACTTCGCCGTCGGCGCCGTCGCCGAAGCGATCCAGGCGATTCTCGACAAGACCGGCCTGACCTTCGAGGCGATCGACCACGTCGTTCCGCACCAGGCGAACGTCCGCATTATCAAGGCGGCGGCCAAGCGCGCCGGTCTGGACTTCGGAAAGTTCTACACGAACATTGAGCATTACGCGAACACCTCAGCCGCCTCCATCCCGATTGCCCTCACCGAGATGGTGGACCAGGGCATCCTGACGCGTGGACAACGCGTTCTCACCGTCGGGTTCGGGTCGGGTCTGGCGTATGGAGCGAATCTGATCGTGTGGTGAGAGCGGCCGCGCCGTAACCCGCCGCGAACGCCCGCGGCGCCGACCGCGGCACCGCCCCCTCAGCGGACCGAGAAGACGCCGTCGGCGATCCGGGAGCTGAGCCGGGCCAGCCCGTGTCGCGACACCCCCTCCAGCGTATACCGCTCAGACCGGATCAGTGAGTCCGCATCGTAGAGCCCGGCAATAATGCCGTCGGAGTACCCCGTGATCACCAGGCGGAACGCCGCCACCCCGGAGGCGGCGGGAACCAGGCCCGCCCTCTCGAGCTGCGACGTGAAGCGGCGGTACGAGGTGCCGTCGAGATCCGGCATGGAGAGCTCCAGCTTCACCGGCAGGTCCAGGCCGTACTGCCGAATGCCGCCGGGGTTGAGCGTGTAGAGTTCCCGGATAGCCTCGGCGTACGCCGTACGAGAGCCCCGGCGCCGATGGAGCCTGGCGCGCTCCCGCGCCGCCTCGGCGAGCTCCAGCTGTTCCCAGGTAGCATCAAAGTCCTCCCGGGCGCTCAGCAGGGCGCTCAGGTCACCGCGCAGCGCCCCTGCCTGGAGCTCGTAGAAGCCGCGGCTCTCCGGAATGAGGGCGGTCTCGAACTCCCGGGCGCGGTCGAGGTAGGTGACCGCCTTCCCCGGATAGTCCTCGTAGGCGCGATAGAAGGTCCAGTTGGCGTTGAGGGTGCTCCCCTCCTCCTTGTACGCCTCCGCCACGCGGCGCGCGAACATGCGCTCGTTGCGCCGGTGGAACCACGCCTGGACGCGGTAGCCGATCCGCCGGATCAGCCGATCGAGCCGGTCCCCGATTCCCGCAACGTTCTCGAAGCCGGCGCGATGATACAGTCCCTCGTAGATGTCCGCCAGGAGTCCATGAACGTCCATCCCGTGGCGGTTCACATCGGTCCCGAAGTTGAACATCCAGGATGAGCTGTCCGCCTCGTACACGTCCTTCGCGTATGCGAGAGCCTCGTCCAGACGACCGAAGGTCTGGTGCAGACTCGCCAGACTCACCTGGGCCAAGGGGGTCTCCTCATCCAGCGCGTAGGCGGCGTTGTAGTCCGCCAGGGCGTCGTTGAAGCGCATGCGCCGCTCGTGCAACTCGCCGCGTGCCAGCAGCCCGGGCGGCCGCCGCGCCAGCCGAAGGGACTCTTCCGTCGAGCTCAGGGCCGCCTCGAAGTTGTAGAAGGTCTTCTCGACCAGCGAGAGGTTGTACTCCGCAACGGAGGCGAAGTAGCTGCGCCCGTCCCCGAGGGCGTCCTCGATGGCCATCTCATAGTAGCGCTTCGCCTTCTCGTAGTCGTACATGTCGGCGTAGACCGTCGCCAGGGTCATGGCCAGGCTGCGGTTCATGCCGATGCGGTCGAGGGCATCCGTCAGCAACTCTTCCCCCTTCGCGAGCTGGTGCGTCTTGAAGTACATCCACCCGAGGTCGCTGATGACTTCAATGCTCTCAGGGTAGAGATCGAGCAGCTCCTCCAGGACGATAATCGCCTCGCGCTCGCGGTTGAGCCTGCCCAGGGCGACGGACTGCCCGTGCAGCGCCTGGTAGCTCCGCGGTTCGAGATCCTCGGCGCTGCGATACTCCTGCAGGGCCATCTCGTAGAGCTCCTCGTCGCGGTAGAGGTCCCCCGCAACAAGGTGGAGCGGTGCGTACTCCGGAAAGCGCTCCTTCCCCTCATCCACGAGATCGAGCGCGCGGTCGTACCGCTCCGCCCGAATTGCCGCCTCCACCGCCGAGAGGTAGTCCTGCCCGTCCCAGGCCGCGCGGTCATTCTGGCTGTCCTCCTGTCCGAACACCGCCGGAGCGCCGATCAGAGATAGAAGTCCTAGAAGGACGATGAGGACGGCCCCCGCCGTGGCGGTACACCGCGGATGACGAGTGACGGAGATACCTGCCGTCATCGCGACCTCCCGGCAGCCCGGGTTCCGGCGCCCGCGGAGGAGGCGGTGGCGGCTTCCCAGCCGCGAACGGCGGGCCCAAACGGAAAGAGCACGAAGCGTACTCGCTGCTGCCACGTCGCGCTCCGCCGGAGGGCGCGGCGAACCGAACGCTCCACGGCGGCGAAGGCGTGCGAATCCATCGGCGTGTCGTCCCGGGCGAAGAGCGCCGCCAGATAGAGCTCCGCCGCACGATCGAGGGGCGCGGAGATCTCCCGGCCCACGCGATCGGCGTGCTCGTAGATCGACTCATCCCGGTGCTGGGGCCGACCAAGATAGGCGGCGGTGCGGTGGAGGCGCCGGTACCGGGCGATCACCGCGCTCCGCGAACCGACGGGTCTGCCGAAACCGATGAGGCTGCCGTGGCGCAGAAGCACGAGCACGACGGCCGCTCCCAGCAGGAGCGCCCACCACCAGCGCCGGGCAAGGCGGATGGCGCCGGCGACGGCGGAACCGTCCTCGTCCGCCCGGGCCGCCGCCTCCTCCTCGGCGCTTAACGCCTCGAGCTGATCGCGGTTCTCCAGTATCTCCTGAAGGAGGGAGGCGATCTCGTTCACCTGGACATCCGCACCGAACTCGACGTCCTCACCGGGTGCAACGTTCTCCGATGTCGGGTCGAACTCGATCCAGCCGTACTCGTCGAAGTACACCTCCACCCAGGCGTGCGCCATGTCGGCCCGGATCACGTGGAAGTCGAGCACCTGGAGGCGCGGGTCCACGAAGAAGCCCACCGCCACCCGCGCGGGAATGTCGAGGCTGCGCACCATGAGCGCCATGGCGAAGGCGAAGTAGGAGCAGTATCCCTTCTGGCTCTCGAAGAGGAAGTGGTTGAGCTGGTCGCCGTCGGCGGCGACTCCTGGAGAGAGAGAGTAGAAGTACTCCGTTCGCAGATGCTCCTCAATGGCGGCGACCTGTTCGTGGGGATTGCGAATACCCTCGGTGATCTCCCGGGCAAGCTCCGCAATCGCCTCGTTATCCCCGTCGGCGGTGTAGAGGTCGCCGGGAGCGCGCCCCTCCGGGATCGGCGCATTCGGGTCCGCGACGGACACCAGATCCAGGCGCCCCGCCGTGGAGACCCGGCTGGTTACCTGATAGACCCGGGAGAAGGATGCCTCCGGCCACGCCCGGTAGGGCACAACCTGTACCGGATGGTTCAGTGCAACCAGAGAGTCCGGATCAAAGTTCACGTGGTAGAGCTCCTGCACGACGGTCTCCCGGGCGCTGTAGCCCGGATCCTCGTAGCGCTGCGGCGCATTCCCGACGGCGCTGGGAACCGAAACCGCCTCGTGGCGGTAGAAGCCGCGCCGTTCGTCGTAGGCGGAGAGAACGTACCGCCTGAGGTAGCTCCGGTCGTCCCGGGGAGGCTTCTTCAGAAAGAGCACCAGGTCGTCGCTCAGGGAGATCTCACTCTCCAGTCGAAGATAGTCGGAGAAGTCGAAGCGAAAGAGCGTGGGTTCCAGGAGCCCGCCGCCGCGGGCGGTGGACCCCTCGGCGTAGCGCGTATACAGAACCGAGCCGATCAGCAGCACCAGGGGGATCACCACCAACAGAAACGACACCGCCCCCCGTATCACGTGGCGCCGCTGCCCTGCGCGGGAAGCCGCCGTGGCCCCGGCTCCTCCGCCGCCGCCCGCGGCGGCGGGCACCGCCCCGCCGGCGTCATCCGCATCCGCGGTACCGACCGCCCGGAAGGCGACAAGGAGGATCGCGAGCTCCAGCACCGCGAAGGCGGCAACCACGAAGGCGTAGCTCAGGGGATGATCGTAGAGGGTGAGGTTGTACCGCCCCTGCGTCCAGAAGAGCACCAGGAGCACCGGCGCCAGAAAGACCGGGTGCACGCGATACGCCCGGGGACGCCGGTTCAGCAGAAACACGCTGAACCAGAGCACCAGAACCACCGGAAGGGCCGCCACGGCGTTCGTATCCAGGAAGAGCACCATGGCGTCCGCGGCGGTGGTGTCCCCGACGCCGCGGCGCAGCAGCGCCAGGATCTCAACGGCGCCGCGCGCCGCCGCCACCGCCGCGGCAAAGAGGATGAACCCCGGCACGAGTCGCAGCCCCCGCCGTTCGATATGCAGGGCGCCCCCGGCAGTGACGATACCCGCGCCAATGAGGAAGGCGAGCGAGAGGATGGGTGCAACAAACTGCGCGAAGTGATACGCCGCGAAGAGCAGCACCGCCGTGTGAAGTATCGTCAAGGTGAGGCGCTGCACGGACGTGGGGGTTCGCTGTCCGGGCGCACCGGATGAATCAAACAACCTGGACACGTCTCACTCCCGTACTGCCGCGCGGCAGCTCGCTTCTCAGGTCTTCCGCCGTGCGCCGCACACGTGCGGCCCAGGCGGCGCCGTCGTCGCGTCTCCCGGCATTGACGAAGAGCGATCGGCGCAGAAGGGCGCCGGGTCCCTCCCGATTCCGGGGGCCCTCCGGGAGGCCCGCCGGCGCGGCCGCCTCACGTCCAACGGCCACGGCCCCGGTCGACGCCGTAGAGGCCGCCGCGCTCTGCACAACGGTCGCACCGGGCACTGCCTCCACCAATGCAGGTGCGACAATGACCACATCAATGGATACGCGACTCCGCTCGAGACCGGCAAGGTATTCGGAGAGCCCGGCGGCACCGGGAGCGGCAAAAAGGGTCACCTGTCGATATGGCGGCTCCGCCGGTGCGGACACCTCCCCGTGCCACCACACGGCGGCGAGGCGCCGCTCGAACTCGCCCTCCTGGCTCGCATCCACCCGGAGCGGCTCGCCGCTCCCGACGATCTCGGCGGTGACGGTGACGCCGAGCCGGTGGAGGGCCGTACAGTACCCGCCGTAGAGCGTTATCAGGCGATCGCATAGCAGCGCGGAGGCCGCGCCGTCTCCCCGGCGGCCGTCGGGACCGGCGGGGCCGGTGCGACCAGCCGCATCCACTCCGGGGGCGCCGAGGTAGAGGATGCAGTGGTGCGCTCCCTGGGGCGGCGGAACCTCCTCACCGATCCGGACCAGTAGCTCGCCCCAGCGGGCGTACATCTTCCAGTTGATCCGGCGGATGTCGTCGCCGGGGACGTAGCGCCGCGTCTCCAGCAGCTCATCCGTGCGCCGCCGGATCGGGGTGACCAGGCGCTCTCCGCCGGAGTCGGCGCCGCGGGTCGAGGGGATCGGCGGCGCCTCCAGAACCGGGCGCACCCACGCCTCGAGGTGGAGCGGGAAGGTCACCGCCCCGTGGGTCAGTCCCAGGAGGTCGCGCATGCGGAGGGATCCGGTCTCACACCGATAGTGTCCCCGGAGCACGCCGGCGAGCTCCTCCCGAACCCGGGCGGAGCGGCGCGGGCGAACAGGGGTATCCAGAAGAAGCCGCCTGCCGCCGGGGCCGTCGAGGGCGGCGGTGATGTACCAGAGGAACCCGGGCATCCCGGGCATCCCGGCACCGAGCGTTCCAACGACCCGCAGAGACTCCCCGCTGTAGACCTCGTCAGGATCCAGGGCCAGGTCTACCTGGGCGCCCTGCCGCCGCAGCCTCCGCGCCGTGAGCGCGGTAACCAGCGACCCCGCAAGGGTCGTGTAGAGAACGAGGGCGGTAATGGCGCCGCCGAAGAGGAGGGTCACCGGCTCGGTTCGCAGAATCCCGGCGCCCAGCACGGCGGCTCCGGCCAGGAAGACGGCAATCCCACTCGGATTCCAGCGGAAGCGACTACCGATGGATACGGTCGACATGAGCGAGGGTCACCTCTCGAATGAGTGCTCGCGGGTCGGTCCGCGCGTCGTGCAACTTGATTCGATGACCCAGTACCGCGGGAGCGAGATCTATGATGTCCTGGTCGACGACGTAGGTCCGGTCGTGCACCAGGGCGTAGGCGCGGGCGGCGTGAACGAGCATGAGGGAGCCCCGGGGAGAGACTCCATATTCAATGGAACGATGCGTACGGGTAGCCCCGGCAATGTCGACAATCACCTGATGGAGGGCGTCATCCACGTGGACTTCACGGGCCGCCCGGCGCGCCTCGAGAATCTCGCTGCGGGTGCAGACGGGCTCCACCGAGGGCATGACGGTGACCGAGGGGTCGTCCTTGAGAATGGCCAGCTCCACGTCGGAAGCGGGATACCCGATCTCCAGGCGCATGAGAAATCGGTCGAGCTGTGCGAGGGGCAGCGGATAGGTCCCCTCGACCTCAACGGGGTTCTGGGTGCCCATGACGAAGAAGAGCTCGTCCATGCGGTAGGTGTGACCGCCGACGGTAACCTGGCTCTCCGCCATGACTTCCAGGAGAGCGGACTGCACCTTCGGGGTCGAGCGGTTGATCTCGTCCGCCAGCACGATGTTCGCAAAGACCGGTCCCGGAGAGAATACGAACTCTCGCTTGTCGGGATCGAAGATATCGACCCCGGTGATGTCGTAGGGAAGAAGGTCCGGAGTGAACTGAATGCGCCGGAAGGTGACGTGTCCGTCCCCGTCCCGCTGCTCCTCCTCCGGGGCGATCAGGGCGGCAAGTGTCTTGGCCACGGTGGTCTTACCGAGCCCCGGGACATCCTCAATGAGGAGGTGGCCGCCGGTGATGAGACAGCTGACGACCATGCCGAGGAAGTCGTTCTTACCGCGGATGACTCGTGACAGGGAATCGACGAGCCTGGACGCCAGGGCGGAGCTTGCCCGGGCAAGCTGCAGGTTGTCCATGAGGTGGACGGTACCATGGATTCCCGCGCCGCTTCAACGCGCGGTGCAGGCGCGCCCGGCTGCATGGGACCACCCACCCTACCATCCACCGGAGGGGCGGTTTATAATCCGCCCGTGGACTACCGAGAACATCTTCTCTATCAGCTCATCTTCCGCGAAGGGGTCCGACTCAAGGACATCGTAGAGACCTTTGAGAAGGTCGTCGAAGAGCAGGGCATCGCGACGATCAAAGAGCTCCAGGAGCGAGCCCGGAACGACCCGCCGGAGCGATACTTCGCCCATCCATGGAACACCATGGTGCGCCCGGATCACGTCTACGCTGCACATCTCATGCGCACCGCCTTCGAGACTTTTGAAGACCATCAGATCCTGGACTACATCAACCTGGCCCACAAGGAGGAGCTCGCGCGCCGCATCTGGAGCGAGCTCCACACCGAGGACCCGGACTTCCGCCGGGTCGAGCAGCTTCTTGCGGAGTTCTACCAGCTGCCGCTCGGGCTGAGTCAGATTTCGCCCAACATCGCTATCGGTATTCGAGTATATCTGATCAACGCTCTCATCAGCGAAAACCTCTTCTTCATAGGTGTGGCGAAGAACTACATCAACATGCGGGACGTACATAGACTGCTGCAACGCTTCGTCGGCCGGCACGGCTCGAACCGCCGCATCGGCGGGAAGGCGGCGGGAGTCATCCTGGCCAATCGCATTCTGAATCCCACCATCGGGGAATCCGGAGGGTTCGAGGAGGACGTCGCGGAGATCGAGTCCTTCTTTGTATCCTCCCAGGTCTACAACGCCTTCATTGAGCACAATCGCCTGGAGGAGGCGCACGGGCTGAAGTATCTCGATCCGGATGAGATCGAGAAGCGCCAGGCGCGGATCCACAATCAGGTCATGAACGGCTCCTTTCCGGAGGAGATCGAGGATCGCATGCGGGAAATGCTCAGGCGCCTCTCGGACGGCCCGATCATCGTGCGCTCATCGAGCCTCCTGGAGGATTCCATGGGGTTCCCCTTCTACGGGAAGTACGACTCCGTCTTCATTGCCAACGAGGGGCCCTTCGAGGAGCGCTGTCGTGAGCTGATCACCGCCATCAAGAGGGTCTTTCTCGGCATCTTCGGAAGCAGCGTCATTCAGTACCGCAAGGACAAGAACCTCCTCGACTACAAGGACATGATGTGCGTCCTGGTACAGCGTGTCGTCGGGAAGCGGTACGGGAAGTACTTCTTTCCCGCCGCCGCGGGGGTGGCAATGTCCCAGAACATGTATCGCTGGAACAAGCGCATCCGCCGGGAGGACGGCTTCATGCGCCTGGTCATGGGGCTCGGCACCCGCGCGGTCGAACGCTCCGGCGACGACTACACCCGGATCGTGGCACTTTCGCACCCCACGCTTCGACCTGAAGCCACCCTCACCGACCAGATGCGGTACTCTCAGCGCTACGTGGACGTTCTCAATCTGGCCACCAAAGAGGTGGAGACGATCCACTTCGTGGATCTGGGGAACTACATTCTGCGGGAGGTCCCGGGCAGCGTCGACCTGTCACGAATCGTGTCCATAGTCGATGCGGGCGAGCTGAGAAACCCGGTGACCTTCCCCGGCCAACTCGAGTACGGAGGCGCCGCAATCACCTTTGACGGCGAGATCCGGTCCGGTCGACTTCCCGATCTCATGCGTCGTGTTCTGAAGACTCTGGAAGATGCCTACGGCACCGCGGTCGAGGTGGAGTTCGCCTACGAGGGAAATCGGCTCTACGTGCTGCAGTGTCGTCCCCTCAACGACGCGAGCTACGCCATGCACAAAGTGACCATACCGAAGTTCAGGCAAGCCGACGTGGTATTCGAGACGACCCGGGACGTCGTGCGCAGCGCCGTCATTGAAGATGTTCGTTACATCGTGTATGTGGACACTGCGGGGTACCACGCCCTGCCCCACCCCTCCGACAAGGTGCACGTCGCGCGTATCATCGGGCGGATCAACCGCTCGCTGGTGGGACGGCGCTTCATCCTCATTGGACCGGGCCGGTGGGGCAGCAACAACATAGACCTCGGTGTAAAGGTTTCCTACGGCGATATCAACAACGCCGCCATGCTCATTGAGGTGGCCGAAGAGCAGAGTGGATACACCCCGGAAGTGAGCTTTGGCACACACTTCTTCCAGGACCTGGTAGAGGCGGACATAATCCCGCTTCCCCTCTATCCGGACGGCGAAGAGTCGGTGTTCCGGAAGGAGTTCCTCCTGGACGGGGTCAATGCGCTCCGGGAGTTGGTGCCGGCGGCGGCACTCGAAGAGTTTCCCGTCGCAGAGGAGGTGGTGCGTGTGGTAGACGTATCCGCCACCGTTCCCGGCCGCACGGTCGACATCTTCCTGGACGCTCCGAGCAACCGGGCTGTCGCCGCGGTCCGGTCGGCACGGCGGAGCTGAGCCGTCCCGCCGACCGCTAGACCCACCCCCGGAGCTTGCACGCCGTCGCCACCCGATCAACGGAAATCGCGTACGCGGCGGTCCGCATGTCCAGCTTCTTGTCCGTCGACATCTCGTGGACCTGAGAGAACGCGTGGGTCATTCGTTGATCCAGCTGGCGATGTACATCTGCTTCCAGCCAGTAGTAGTTGTAGGTGTTCTGAACCTGCTCGAAGTAGGAGACTGTCACACCCCCGGCGTTTGCCAGAAAGTCCGGAATCACAAAGACGTTGCGCTCGGCGAGGACTCGATCCGCCTCCGGTGTAGTGGGTCCATTGGCAAGCTCACAAACAATCCTCGCTTTCACACCCTCGGCGTTCTCTTTGGTGATGGCATGCTCCAGCGCGGCCGGTATGAGAATATCCACATCCGTCGTCAGAACGTCGTCCGGCTCAATAGGGTGCCCTCCCTCGAACCCCTTGATCGTCGTCTCGCGCAGGGTGTGGAGGATCGCGGCGTCGACATCAATGCCTTCGGAGTTCTGTACACCACCCCAGTAGTCACAGATCGCGACGATGTTGCAGCCCAGAATCTCCCGGGCGAGCCGGGCAGCGGCCTGTCCGACATTCCCGAAACCCTGAATGGCTACCCGGGCACCATGCGGATCGGTACCGAGAATCCTGCAGGCCTCACGGATCATGTAGATCCCGCCCCGCCCCGTCGCATCGCTGCGGCCGGCGCACCCGCCGAGCAGCAGCGGTTTCCCGGTAATCACCTCCGGGTGCTTCTCCCCAACCATGATCTCGAACTCGTCGAGCATCCATGCCATGATCTGTGGATTCGTATAGACATCCGGAGCGGGGACATCCTTGTGTACGCCGAAAATGGGACCTGCCGCACGGATATAGCCCCGGGCAAGTCGTTCCTGCTCGGCTCTGGAGAGCTCCTTGGGGTTACAGGTGACCCCACCCTTCCCGCCGCCGAGGGGCAGATCAACAACTGCGGTCTTCCAGGTCATCCACGCCGCGAGTGCACGGACGGTATCAATGGTCTCATTCGGATGCCACCGAATCCCTCCCTTCGTGGGGCCGAGCGCACTGTTGTACTGCACGCGATAGCCCTTGAAGATCTGGACCTCGCCGGTGTCCATCTTCAAGGGGATGGCAAAGATATGCTCCCGCATGGGCTCCCTCAGGAGTGCATGCAGTGACGGCTCGAGCTTGAGGATCTCCGCTGCCTTGTCGAACTGGGCCTGGGCCATCGCGAAGGGATTGAGAGCTTCGCTCGCCATCATCAACTCCTTTCCTGTGTGTGATACGCCGCGTGTGTTCGTTCTGTGTAGAGGCCGACCTCGCCGTTCAGCGCCACGGCGGACTGCGTCATCTCCTTCAGGAGCAGAACGAACGCGATCAGGTAGACGCTGCTGCCGAAGGTGGAGACGACGCTCCCACTCAAGAGGAGGGCATAGTCTCGGTTGAACAGACGCTGCGGATAGGTCAAAATGCCTCTCGTGGGATGTCGGAAAGTGAGCCGATTATAACACGGCATCCTCCAGATTCCGACCGTGAATTCACGCGTACAGAGCTACTACGACCGCAACACCAATCGCTTCCTCAAGTACGGCCAGGGAGGGGGCGAAGGTGTGATCCACCGGGCGGTGTGGGCGCCCGGTGTGACCTCCCGGGCGGAGGCGCTGCGTTACGTGAACACTCGTATTGCCGGGCGCGCCGCCGAGGTGAACGCCCGGGAGGTGCTGGACGCGGGGTGCGGCGTCGGCGGCACCATGGCCGCCGTGGTCGATGCAGGGGTACCGCGCGTCGTGGGCGTTACCATCAGCTCTGTGCAGGAGAGCCGGGGGACCGCGTTCCTGCAACAACGCCTGGACACGACCGGGAGCGACTGGTCCATCCGCGCCGGGGACTTCTGCGACCGCGACTTCATGCGCTCCCTGCGCAGCGACCGCGGCTTCGACCTTATCTACTTTGTTGAGTCCTTCATTCACGCGCCCTGTGGTGACAAGCTCCTTCACACGGTGGCGGAGCTGCTCGCGCCGTCGGGACGGGTGATCATCTGCGACGACTTCCTCACGGCGCCGGTGCCGGTGCAGCCACGGGTAATCCGAGAGTACATCCGGGGGTGGCACGTGGAGAATCTGGTGACCGTTGCGGATCTCACCGAGTGGGCACGCCGCGCGGGCCTCGTACCGGCGGGGCGTGAGGATCTGACCCCGCACCTGGAGCTGGGACGTCCCCGGGACCGCATGATCCGTGCGCTGGTCCCGCTGCTTCGCCTGGTGCCGCTTCCCTTCGGGTGGCGGGACAACTTCATCGGCGGGAACGCCATTCAGGAGTCCCTGCGCCGCGGCCTCATCGGCTACTGGTTTCTGGAGTTCGCCCGAGGCGACACGCCCGGCTGACCCTGGAGCCGCGCGATCGCCGCCTCGATCTCCCCCTCCGAGACGCTCTCGTTCACCTCAATGGTTCGGTCGTATCGCAGGTAGTGAAGCGCGGAGATCGCCGGCCGTCCGAACATGCGCTCCGCCGCCCGGCGGTACAGGAACATCTGCACCGCGTGGCGCTCCGGCGCAACCTCAACATCACTCTTGAGATCGATGATGACGATCGTCTCCGTTTCCTCCACGAGGAAATCGAACTGTCCGGTGATCCACGCCTCGCCGGCGCTCAACGCCTGGTACAACACGAAGGGCTGCTCCACCCGCGGCGGCGTTGCCGCCGCCCGGAGGCGCCGACCGTAGGACCCGGCGAGGAAGCGCTTCGCCAGCGCCTCCGCCTGGGGCAACACCGTTGCCATGGCCGCGGGCGGGACGTCCCGCCGGAGGGCGAAAGGCAGCGCCTCCGGATCGATCCGGGCCGCGTCGGGGTCGGGCTCCCGCAGCAGCAGGTCCGCTGCCGCGTGGGCGAGGGTGCCGAAGAGCGCCTCCCGGCGCCCCTCCGGCAATGCCGAGAGGTCCAGTTCGATCACCGCATCGGCAGGCGCCACCGAGCCCGGCGCGTCCGGACCCCGCTCCTCCTCCCCGGACGCACGCCCCCGGGCCCACCGCGCCTCCTCGACTGCGGCGGCGATCTCGGTGACGGCAAAGTCGGTCCTCGCCACCTGGAGGTTCACCGTCGGCGCCGCGCCGAGCTCACGGGAATACGCCCCGATGTCGCGGCGGTCCCGGGCGCGCCGACGGTACAGCACCCGGCGCGGCGCCGCGGGGATCTCCGTGAGCGCCACGTCGATTCCGGGCAGTGAGACGACCTCCGAGGGCCGGGCGGACCCTGCGGGCGCCCCCCCCTTGGAAGTTCCGCTCGCCCCGGAAGCCCCGTCCCCTCCGGAAGCGGCGCTCGCCCCGGAAGCCCCACCCGGCCCGGCGACGCCGTCCGCCCCGGCGCCGTCATTCTGGTTCCGGTCGCCGCCCGCGAAACCGGCGGGGTCCACGTCGAGGGCGTGGAGCACCATGTTCAGAATGTGGTCGCTCTGGTTGAGGTTGTTTCTGTTGAAGACCCCCGAGAAGATGAGGTGGTTCTGCGCACGCGTCGCTGCGACGTAGAGGAGTCGCTTGAGCTCGGCGTACTCCCGCGCCTTGTCCTCCTCGCGGCCCGCTTCGAAGAAGTAGTTGCTCCGCTCGCGGTTGTCGATTGCCCAGTCCGGAGTCGGCAGGTTGAGGGTGAGACCGAACTGCTCCGAGATGTGGAACGCGCTCTGCCCCATCCCCTCGTTCCTCCCGCGATTGCCGGCGTTGGCCACAATCACCAGGGGAAACTCAAGGCCCTTCGACTTATGGATGGTCATGACCTGAACGCCGCGCTGCTCCGCCGCCTCCACCTCGACGTCGTCGGGCCGGCGATAGCTGCCGAGCTGGCTGCGCAGGACCTCGGCAAAGGCGGCGAGGGGCTCCGCCGCGTGAACTCTGGCAAGCTCCAGGAGGTAGTCGTAGTGCTCGGCGTAGCCATGGAGAGAGCGGTCGCGCAGGAGGACGTAGCGGTACCCGTAAGTGTTCCAGAGCCGGCTGATGAGCACCGTGTGGTCCTCGACATCGGCCATGCTCTCGAGATCCCGGTAGATGTGTGCCGCGGCTTCGTATCGCCGGGTGTCCGCCTCGGTGAGCCGGTCCAGAACCTCCGGCGGCGCGCCGAAGGGCTGAGTTGCTCCAAAGGGCTGAGCCTCGCCAGAGGGGTGCGGCGGTCCGGCGACGGCGGCGGCCGGGGCCTGCGGTTCCGGCGATTCCCCGGACGGTGCATCCGGTGCGCCCGCGCTCGTGCCCGCGGCCGGGTCGGCCGCCGGGAGGGCCGTCAGCAGGATGCCGACTGCGTCGTCCGAGAGGCCCGCCAGGGGTGACCGAAGGACCGCCGCGTACGCCTGGACGTCCTCGGGCACCGTGACAAGCCGGAGCCAGGCGTAGACATCGTAGGCGGGAGCTTCCAGGTAGAGGCTGCGCACGCTCTGGGTCTGGTACGGGATACCAAGGGCGCGGAACACCCGCTCGAAGATAATCTGGTTCCCCGAGGAGCGCAGGAGCAGGGCGATCTCGTGAAACGCCGGCGGCCGGGAGGAACCATCATCATCGACCACCTCTCTTGCCTCGCCCCGCACCGCCTCGAGAATGCGCTGCGCCACCAGGTAGGCCTCCGCCTCGTCGGGGCGAAGCAGGTCCTCCCCCGCTTCCGGGGCCGGCACCGGGTAGGGTGCGTAGAGAACCTCGACCGAGGCGGGCTGCTCATCCGCGGCGGGCCCGGGCCGGAGCGCCTCGAAGCGCGCCTCGTAGTCGGAGGCAAGTCCCGGACCGCCTGCTGCGGCGTCCGCGCCGGATGTCCCGGCGTCCGCGTCCTGCTCCATGACCCGCGAGAAGAGGTGGTTGAAGAAGGCAATGAGGGAGGCCGCGCTGCGGTAGTTCGTCCGGAGAATCACCGGCTCGCTGCCCTGGGCGGCGAGCTCCCCGGCAAGGCCTTTGAAGGCGCGCACGTCGGCGCCGCGGAAGCGGTAGATCGACTGCTTCTCGTCGCCGACGAAGAAGAGTTTCCCCGGCGCCAGCATCTCCGGGCCCGGGCTGGTCAGGGGTCGGTCCGTGTGTCGGGCGAGGACCGCGGCGTCGAGGGAGAGGAGGTAGAGGAGGCGCTTCTGCTCCTCGTTGTTGTCCTGGAACTCGTCGATCATGATGCGGTCGAAGCGCCCGGCGAAGAAGCGCCGCACCGCCGGGAGCTCTTCGAGGGCGTGGACCGCCATGGCGAGGACGTCCCGGTAGGAGAGGATGCCGCGGCGTCGCTTCCGGTCGGAGAGCTCGTCCCGAAAGGAGGCGACCAGGGTGAAGAGCTCCCCGAGATCGTCCCGCAGACGCAGGGTGTCGATCAGACCGGCAAGGCGTCCGGCGTGGTCGCGCACGGCCTCGATGGCATCCTTGAAGAGTGGCGCTCCGGGGTCCCCCTTCGCGCCGCCGCTCTTCTTGAGCTCCCGAAAGGGGCGCAGGCGCTCGGAGAGCTCGAGTAGAAAGGCCTCGGATATCTCGTCGGGGGGCTGCATGGCCGCCCAGTCCACCCCGGACACAGCGTCGCGCGTACGGTCGAAGGCCGCGGAGGGCTGCGTCTCCACCGCACGCAACTCCTCGACGAGCTCTCGAAGCGCGTCGATGCCGCGCGCCAGCTCCTGCGCCAGATAGTGCAGCTGCGCGTCGAGCTGCGCCGTGAAGTCCTGCTCGGGGACCAGGGTGAGGTAGTTGGTCGCAAGGGGCACGAATCCTTCATGGAGCACCGCGTCGAAGCCGTTCGCCGCCACAAGGCGCGCCAGCACCGGATTGCGCCGGTTGCGCACCAGGAAGTCCCGACTCAGGGCGCGCGCGAGCTCCCCGAGCTCCACTTCATCCGTGCGATAGTCCGGCGCCACACCGAACTGCCCCGCCGCAGCCCGGACGATCCGGCCGCAGAAGCTGTCCAGGGTCGAGATCTGCGCCTCGTCGAAGCGGAGCAACTGTTCGGCGACGAAGGCATCCGCCTCATGACTCTTCAGGAGACGATGTATACGTTCATGCATCTCCGCCGCGGCTTTTCGGGTGAAGGTGAGCGTGAGAATCCGGTCCACCGCGATCCGGTCCTCCGTGACGAGGTGGGCGAAGCGCTGCGCCAGAACCGTGGTCTTTCCGGATCCGGCACCGGCAACCACGACGGTGTTCTCGGTGGTGTGCACCGCCGCGCGCTGATCCGCGTCGAGCCTCTTTGCCGCCATGGTCACCTCACGACGAAGCGCTGCCGGCACACGCCGCGCATGCGACACTCGGCGCAGCCCCAGTCGGGATGGGGCACCCGGAAGTCGCCGGCTCGCAGCCGCTCCGGCAGCGCGGCCAGTCGCTCCGCGATGCGGGCGATCACCGTGTCGAGTTGTTCGCGGTTGAGATAGGGCTTCCCGCCGGTCCCCCCGTAGACGTAACTCGTCTTTGCCTCCTCCAGGTTGTAGTACATGGCCGCCTCGACGTGGAGACCGTTTCGTTCCAGGAGGTACGCGTAGGCCGCCATCTGAAGGCTCAGCTCCGTGTCGGGGTCCGCCGAGCCCGGCTCCAGCGCCGGATGGTCTGCAAGCTCGAGCTCAATGGTCTTCTTCCGGGGTACGTTTCGGCGCTTGTAGTCCGCAACCACGACACCGCCGGTCTCGGGGTTTCGCAGGATTCGGTCGATCCTACCGCGCAGTCCCATGATGTCCCCACCGACACCGGCTGAACCCGCGTCGCCTGCTTCGCCCGCAGCACCCGCTTCAGTCGCATCTCCCGCATTTTCTCCGGCGCCCTCTCCTCCTCCGGCGCGCCCTTCGGTGGGATAGGCGAAGGGCGCCTCGAGGACGTACACCTCGTAGCCGTCGAAGTGCTCGAGATCGTGGCCCATGACGAAGTCGGTGATCTGGTCCAGGAGCATGAGGTAGGAGCTCTCGGCGACGTCGCGAAGGGGCTGCGCCTTCCCGGACAGCACGTCCCGGGCGATCTCCCGCGCCCGTTCCCGGTAGCGCTCCCGGTGGGAACGGTCGAGGGTTCCGTCGGTATCCCTGATCCACTCGTACAGACCCTGCAGCGCCCGATGATAGAGCGTCCCGATGTGCCGCGGCGCCGAGGGTTCGGGCACCGTCTCCAGATCCCGGGCGCCGTAGACGAACTCCATGAGATATCCCAGCGGGCAGTTCCAGTATCGCTCCAGCTCGCTGACGGTGATCTCCCGGGGGATCTCCGGCGCGCTGTCGTCGTTGCGCCTCCGCCAGACGACCGGCGGCACCGGAGCGGCGGTCAGGGCGCGGTCTCCCGTTTCGGAGCGCTCCAGGGTGTGCGCGGCGTGTATCAGCCCGGACCGCTGGGCGGGATAGACGCGGTCGGGTCGCTCCGCGGTCTCGCCCGCCAGGTAGCGCCATTCGAGCTCGAGGGGATCCGCCAGGCGGTCGGTGAGCTCTTCGATGCCCGCAGTAGTGAAGCTCTCCGCGGGCAGCTGGGCGCCCCCGGCTCCGCGCTCGGAAACTGCGAAGGTGACCGCCTCACCTGAAGCCGCATAGGCACGCAGCATGGCGTGGCTGACGTCGTATGCATCGATCCCAAGGGCTTCATGGTCGGTCTCCGGGATCAACTGGACCGTCCCTGCCCCGCTGACCTTTGTTGCGCTCTGGGAGCTGTTGAGAATGAAGTGGTGCTTCGGCACCAGCCCGGCGGAGACGCGGTAGGGATAGACGGAGACGCCGCCGGTTTCCTCCCGGGGCACGTACTGACGGTCGGCGAGGAGCGAGACGAAGAAGCCGAAGGGGTCCTCCAGGGCGGGAAGGCCGCGCTCCTCTTCGCGGACGAGCTCGGTCAGAACGTCGAGGGCGGACTGGAAGGCACGCTCCTGATCGGGCGGGAAGGATTCAGTGTCGACGTAGGCGGCAAAGAACGCGTAGAGGCGCTCGCGAATCGCACCGAAGCTCGCGGCGGTCACCACACCACGGACGCTCCGGGCCAGGGCCCTCAGCGTTGCATCCCCGTCGGTGATGTTGAGACGCCCGCGCGCGGCGGCTGCCGTGAGGCGGCGTCGGAGCTCCCCGGGATCGCGCCAGGGGATGGCACCGTGGAGGAGGAGGTCGCGAGCGCGCTCGAAGCGGAACTCCTCCGCCGTTGCCGAAGCCATGAGGCCAAAGAGCGCGACGGCGGAGTACTCCGCAAGGGGCCGGCCCTGGCGGATCACAATCGGCACGCCCCGGGCGGCCGCCTCCAGGCGAATACGGTCCCGCAGCGCAGGTAGATCCCCCACCGTCACGGCGATCTCATGGCCGGGGACGCCCTCTGCGAGCAGCTTCTCGATCCGGAGCAGAACATCCGTGATCTCCCGGGTGACGGTCGGGTAGCGTCGGAGCCGCGCCGAGTGGGCAAACTGCCGGGGCGCCTCCAGGATCAGGATGCGGTCTCCCTCGGCCATGGCCGCCGTGAGGGCCGCACGGTACTCCGGGAAGTCGGTAGCCAGGTCGCAGGCAATGAGAGCGGTGGGTTCCGCCGGCGGTGTGAGCTCCGCGGCGCGCCACTGCGGCTCGAAGAGCTCGTGCTCGTCGAGGAAGGCGCGGTAGGCGGTGTAGAGCCGGTCCAGGTCGCGGCGGAGTGCCGGGATGGCGTTGGGCGCGGCGCCGGGGGCGGGCGCGGCGGCGGCGCGCGATCCGGCGGCGCTCGATCCAGCCCCGCCCGGCCCGGCCCCGACCGAGGCCGCGGGGTGTTCGCCGTCGGGTGCGCTCTCGCGCCCGGCGGGCGCGGCGCCGGGGGCGGCTGCGGCGGCGCGGCGCAGCGCGGCCAGCTGCGGCAGCAGCGCCATGAGGGACGCGGCGTAGCGACCCGAGTATGTGGCGTAATCGGGAGCAATGAGTCGCTCGACCTGCGGTCGGGCGGCGTTTGCCTTCAAGAAGTGTTCGACAAAGATGCGCCGCATGAGACGGTTGGCCGGGCGACGCTCTTCGGAGGCTGCAAATACCTCCTCTTTGAAGCGGTCCCAGGACACCACCTCGTCGGCCCAGAGGCAGCCGCGCCGGCGCGCCAGTCGCTTCCGCCAGTGTGTGGCGGAGACCTCCGCCGGTAGCACCAGCCGGCGGGCGCCCCATGTGAAGGCTGCCTCAACCAACTCGTCGAAACCAGCGCCAGCAGTCGCCTCGGCCGGAGCCGACCCGGCGTGTGGTGCCGCACGTGGTCCCTTATGGGGCGCTCTACCTGATGCCGTATGTGATGCCCCGGCGTGGCTGAAGGGGTCGCTCATCGAAGCTTCTTGCTCATGTGTACCTGCGGATGCTGCAGTCTAAACGAGGATAGCCCTTCTGCCGACCATTGAACAATAAGGGAGGATGTTATGAAACGATATCCATCCACCGATCAGGTCTTTCAGGTGAAAGGGAGTGCTTCGATCCGCACCTATCTCAAGCTGCTGAAAGAGCACCCGAACGGCTACCTCGTCAAGATCACCAGTGTCGGTAACTACTCCGTAAAGGAATCCGAAGAGTACATCACCAAGGCGCTCCTCGACACGTGCCTCCGGACCGGCTACCTGACGGAGTGCAGCGAGCGTGAGCGCGTGGCAGTCTGAGGCGCGCATGCGCCGAGGTGAGAACCACCACAACCCCACTCCGTAGCTTGACATCACTCACCACCCTTCGTATCATGACGGCGTTCCCGTGGGGGTGTAGCTCAGTTGGCTAGAGTACTTGAATGGCATTCAAGGGGTCACGGGTTCGAATCCCGTCACCTCCATCACAGGAAGGGCTGATACTCCGAGTATCAGCCCTTTTCGTGTCGAGAAAGACACCAACTATTCCCGGGCACGGAACCGCCGAGTCGGCACTGCCCAGACGACACATGAGCGATCAGTTCGAAAACCCCGAGAATCTCTTCACGAATGATGACTCCAGCACGGATGACGCTGCCGAGGCTCTGCTGGAAAGCATTGACGACGAGGGCAACGGCGACGAGGTTCCCGACTTCGAGGATCTCTTTGAAGAGCCCGGCGGGACCACCGAGTCGGACGAACAGTCCAAACCGAGCTTCCAGTCGGGCGGCTTCAAGGTTCCTGAAAAGCTGGAAGAGGCGCCCAAACCCTACTTCGCGGACAAGCGATACTACAAAGAAGTACTCACCGGCGAAGGAGAGGTGGCCAAGCGCGTCCACTCCCTTCTCTCTTCGTTTCTCAACGCCCAGGACTCGCAGGACCGCGGGATGTATCGGAGCAAGCTCATCCCGGCGGTGTGGGAGCTGAACGCCTCGATCGCAGAGAAGATCCATCGCAATCCGCCGCAGCCGAAGATCCTCATGCTCCGCTTCGGGGTGCTGTTGCCGACGCTTCTGTCAAAGGATGAGCGCGAGACGCTCTCCCGGGTCGTCCATGAGAACAAGACGGGCGAACCGATTCACTACGTGGATGAATGGCTGCAGCTCGTCGCCCGCGGCAAGGTCAACACTTCGGCGGTGGATGAAACCAAGGCGCCTCAGAAGCGCTCCCCGGAGAAGACCTTCGCCCTTGTCGAGAAGACCCGGGGAAAGTACGAGGCGCAACTCAACGTGGTGAAGACCCGGGCCCAGGAGATCGAGACCGAAGAGAGCCAACTCCGGGACGGTATCGACCGCCTGACCAATCACGAAACACTGGACGAGTTCGACAACGTTATTGCTCCCTTCTCGGATGCCCAACGTTCCGCCCTGACGGACATCAATAACAGCATCCGCCGTCTGACAACCCTGAACAAAGACCTGGCCCGCCAGATCTCCGAGCTCGAAACGGCGAAAGAGCACCTCGATCAGCTCGAGGAGAAGGAGAACGAACTGGAGGAGGCGTACGCGGTCGACAGCAAGACGGTCGTAAACGAGCTCAACACCACCCGGCAGATGGCGAAGCTCTGTGTCGGTCGCCAGGGGAACCACTTTCCCATTCTCATGAAGCAGTACCTTCGCGGCGCGCTTCGGGAGTTCGGCAGCCGGGAGATGGTCATCAAGCTCCTCGCCGAGGCGGAGTATTTGGATCCGGAGATATTTCTGCGGACCTACAAGGGGCAGACGAATCGGATCGTGCCCTACGTGATCCTCATTCCCTCATATGGCGATCAGGGCATCTGCTGGGAGCCGTTCGAGCGGTACAACCGCTCTACCAGCCGGGGCCGGCTGGCCATCCCGATGTTCGCCAAGGACCTGAACGAGGCGATTATCGCCGCCCTTGGCGACCTCCGCTGGCAGATTGCCAAGGAGAAGGCGCAACACTACTGGATGGAA
>CAZZIE010000022.1:0-40813 GCA_964654185.1 uncultured Spirochaetaceae bacterium
GTTGCTTGAGGTATAGCGGCCGGGCAGTGCATAGTTGCGTCGGTGGGTGGTGATCCATCCCGCGACAGCTCTTCGACAAGCTCGTGTCGGCGCCCGGCGTTCAGCTCGTCGAGCTCAGCATGCAGCGCCGCCCGTTCCCGTTCCCAGTCGCCGATAGCGCCCTCCCGAGCGCCCTCCCGGCTGCCGGCGGACGGTTGTGGTACCGGTCGGCGGTAGAAGGCGAGGTCCGGCAGACGCACGGTGAAGGTGCTGCCGACACCTTCCTCCGTCTCGAGATGGATGCTCCCGCCGAGGAGCTCAACAATGCTCTTGGAGATGGTCAGGCCGAGGCCGGTGCCGCCGAACTCCCGACTCGAACCGGCGTCCGCCTGGGCGAAGGCGTCGAAGATCTCCTGGTGTTTTCCTTCCGGTATGCCGATTCCCGTGTCCGAGACGCGGATCTCAACGTCGGCAGCCTCTGTCCCGGTAGGCGTTACCGCGGCGCTCACCCGTACCTCTCCGCGGCGGGTGAACTTGATTGCGTTGCCCACCAGGTTGATCAGGACCTGTCGCAGGCGATGGGGATCCGTGCGAACCTCGTACCCCTCCACGGCGCTGTAGTCGACGGCAAAGTGGAGACTGGTTCGATCGACCTGGATCTCGAACATGCTCTCGATCTCACCCAAAAGCTTTGCCAGGGTGACGTAGTCCAGATGGATATCCAGGCGCCGCGCCTCCACCTTTGAGAGGTCCAGGATATCGTTGATGAGCTGCAGGAGTGTGCGGGAGGAGTTGCGGATGGTCCCGAGGTAGCGGCGGGAAGCGGGATCCGAAATGCGCCGCTCCAGGAGCTCTCCCAGGCCGATGATTGCATTGAGGGGTGTACGGATCTCATGGCTGACGTTGGCGAGGAAGACGCTCTTCGCCGCGCTGGCCTCTTCCGCGAGCTGCTTCGCCTGGCGAAGACTGTCCTCCATCTCGATCCGGCGGGTGGCGTCTCTCGTCACGGCAATGATCTCGGTGAGCTCACCGGTATCGGGATCGATGATGGTCTTGCTCGTGGTTTCCACCCAGAGGTAGTCGCCATCCCGCTTTCGAATTCGATATGTCACGAAGCTCACGGTCGTTCCGCTCCGGATCGACTCGTGCGATGTCACGATCGAAGCGAGGTCCTCCGGATGGAAGAGCTCGTAGGCATCTCTCCCGACAAGCTCTCCCGGCTCATACCCCAGGAGGGGACGACACGCCGGGGAGACGTAGGTGTACGCGCCGGTCGGGTCGTGCCGGCTGATCATGTCGGTGGCATTCTCTGCCAGAAGCCGGTAGGAGCGTTCGCTCTCTGCAAGGGCGCGTTCGATCTCCGTTTGCTCGGTCTTGTCCATCTGCACCGCAACGTACCAGCGCTGCCGGCCGCTCTCGTCGGCGACGGGGGTGATGGACTGAAGGGCCACGTACAGGGACCCGTCCTTGCGGGCGTTGACGATTTCCTCACTCCATGTCCTTCCCGCCCGAATGGTCTCCCACAGACGGCGGTAGTAACCCTGAGACATCTCGCCGGAGCGTAACAGCCGCGGTGTGTTGCCGAGCGCCTCCTCTCTGGTGTACCCCGTTATGACCGCAAAGGCGTCGTTCACATACTGGATGACGCCGTTGATGTCGGTTATGTAGATCGCGTGGCCCGCCGCCTCGACGGCGCGATAGAGCCGGCGCAGCTCATTAGCCCGGCGCCACTGCTCCGATACGTCCCGGACCATTGCAATAATGCGCCGTTCGTCCTCGGTTTCAGCGAGCCGCGCGGCCACTGCGGCGGGAATCCAGTCGGCGCTGTTGCGGCCCGCTGCGGTCGCGCGGTGTGGTCCCGGACTGAGGTGTGTCTCCCGTTCGACGCCGGGTTCTTCGGCGCTCTCTCCAACCGCTGAGATCAACTGCGCCCACTCCTCTTCGGAGGCGAAGATCGTCTGTGCCGGCGCGCCGACCAACTCTGCGGGGTCGTATCCGAAGCGCGCCACCGACGGACTTATCTCCACGATCCGGTTGCTCGCCGGGTCGACTTCCAGGTAGACGTCCTGCAGATTCCGGAAGATGCGACGATAGCGCTGCTCGCTTTCACGCAGTTGCCGCTCCGCCTGTCGTCGCAGGAAGATATTCGCCGTGAGGGCGACGACGACCCCTGAAAGCGCAACAATGATCCCCAGCGCGACGATCACGTACTGGGCGTACCGATACCACACGCTCTCCGGTTCGTTCCGAAGGATTGCGCCGTCGGGAAGCTGCCCGGGGCGAACGCCATGGGACCGCGCCGCCGGGTAGTCGAAGATGTAGCGATTTGGACTCTCTTCGACCACCGGTATTGCCGCGGCGGGGGTTCCTTCCAGGATGCGGAGCGCCAGTGAAGCGGCCTGAGCGCCCTGCTCAGCGCTGCTGACGGTGAGTCCACCGACGACTCCGCCGGACACGCTGAAGTCCCAGGAAGTGTAGACCGGCGCGTCCGTTGCGCCGCTCAGGAAGGCGGAGGCTTCCTCGACGCCGAACAGGCGGTCGTCGGCGGTCCGGAAGAGCGAAAGGTTGAATACGACAGCCTTCTCCGGCAACGCCGCAAGTCGCTCCCGCAGGTGCCTCGTCGGCAACTCGGAGAGGCGCCGCACGTCGTACTCGCCGGATAGCGCGTCGACGGCGCGGTTGAAGCGCGACAGGTTCAAGCGACCGGTTGTGGTCACATCGCTCACGGCGACGAGGGTATCCGCCTCAGGATGAAGAGCCAGGGCGATGTCTATGGTCCCCGCAATGTCAGGCTCCTCCGCGACACCGGTTGCGGGTTTCAGCCGCTCGCGGAGCTCCGGGGTGTAGGCGTTTGCACCGGCAAAGACAATGGGAGTGTCCCCGAACAGGGAGGCGCGGTTGCGTGCGGCAAACTCGGCGGCGTTGTCGTCGGTGACCATGACGACTGAGAAGGTCGTCATGTCGTACTTCGCCTCCAGGAGCGCTCTGAAGGGCGCGGCGATCCGGGAGAAGTCGTAGCGCTTCGAGTCCATGTACTCCACGAAGACCGCAGGCCGCAGCTCCGAGGCGGCGAAGGTCTCGTGAATTGCGCGGTCCATGGTGCTCGTCCAGCGACTCTCACTGCTGTACGAGTGGAGGACCAGGACTTTCGGGGCCCCCGTTGCGGCAACGGGCTGTGCATTCAGGGATGTAGCTACCGTGGCCAGGAGCGTCGCCGTCAGGGCCAGTGCCAGGGCGAAGGGGAGGGCTGCGCCGGTCTTCACGGTAGCTCTCATGGTCATGGCAGCTCCGGGAAGCGGCCGCCGAGATTGAAGGACTCCATGATCACTTCGGCGGCTCGTACCAGCGCCGCCTCCCCGTAGGGGCGGCCCCAGAGCGTAATGGAGTCAGGCATGCCGTCGTCCAGGAATCCAATGGGAGCGGTCAGCGAGGGATGGCCCGTGGCGGTCGTCAGTACCAGGAGATTCCCGCCGTCGGCGTAGGCCGGGGCAATGAGCATGTCGACGCCCGAGAAGATCTCCTCCGTCACCGCCAGACAGCGGCGCCGGAAGCGCTGGAGCTGGACGTACTCCACCGCGGTGAGGAAGTGGGATGCCCTGAAGGAGTTCGGCCATCCGTCGGCATCCTGCCGGGAGAGGAGATCATCCCGGTTCGAGAGGGTGAGATCCTCGAAGACCGCCGCGGCGTCCGCCAGGAGGAGGTAGGCGAGGTTCTTGTAGGGCAGGTCCGGCAGAGTCACTTCGACGAGATCGAAGCGCCCATCCGCACCGATCCACCCGATAAGGTCTCCCTTCAGGGCGCTTGCGCCCTCGGGACTGTCCTTCGGCTTCTCGTCCGGTGTTCCATCCTGGCTCTCGCCGGGGCTGTCGCCTTGAGGCGCGCCCTGGCTCTCGCCGGCTTCCGCCTCGAACCAGCGCGGCATGTAGCCGACGCGAAAATGCGGCGACGCACCGGTCAGGATGGTCACGTCCCCCACGGTGGGAAACACGTTCGGGGTGCTCTCGGGATCCCCCGGATCGTGACCGGCGAGCGCCGACAGTACGATGGCCGCGTCCCGGGGATGCCGGGTCAGGGGGCCCACCTTGTCGAAGCTCCAGGAGAGGGGCATGGCGCCGGTGCGCGGCACCCGGCCGAAGGTGGGGCGCAGACCCACCACGCCGCAGCGCATTGCCGGGGTGATGATCGACCCGGATGTCTCGGTTCCCAGGGCGAAGGAAAGCGCCCCGGCGGCCACGGCGGCCGCGGAGCCCGCGCTCGATCCGCCGGCGCCGGCCCCGGTGTTCCAGGGATTGTTGGTGCGCCCGCCGTACCACTGGTCCCCCATTGCGAGCTCGCCGAGGCTGAGCTTGGCCAGGAGGATGGCGCCGGCGTTCCGCATTCGCGTCACGACCGTCGCGTCTTCGCGGGGTACGCGACCGCGATAGGGTTCCGCACCGAAGGTGGTGGGAATGCCGGCGGTATCGAAGAGATCCTTCGCGCCGTAGGGAACACCCCGGAGGATGGCCGCGTCGGGCTGCGGTCCCTGCGCCTCCAGCGCGGCGGCGGCCGCACGCGCCTGATCGTAGAGGGGTGTCACCACCGCGTTCAACGAGGGATTCACCGCTTCGAGGCGGTGGATGGCACCCTGGATGAGGCGTGACGGGGTCAGTTTACCCGTGCGCAGAAGGCGAAGCTGCTCGAAGAGGGAGCGGTGGACGTATGCATCGTCCACAGGATCAATGTCTTCAGACTCCTTCGTGAGCTCCGGGACAATGCTCCAGGGATCCGCGGCAATGCCGCCGGGAGGCGGGAAGGGGTGGTACTCGAGAGCCGGGCGGTCCGAGACATCCGGGGCGAAGGCGGCGCGACGGGCGCGGAGGGCTTCGGCGGCGTCGGCAACGAACTGCGCGGCGAGCTCGGCCTCCTCCGGGGTGAGGGCGAGGTCGAAGAGGGTTGCGGCGCTGCGGATCTGCTCGGCTGAGGGCTCCTGCATGCTTCCAGCTTACTCCCCCGGCTCCAGACGGTACAGTGTAGCATTGCCGGAATCCACAATGAGATAGAGGTAGCCGTCGGGTCCCTGGACGACATCCCGAATGCGGCCGAGGGAGTTGCGGAACAGAATCTCCTGGTCGATGACTTCGGTCCCGTCGAGCTCAACCCATCGCAGATGTTGCTGCACCAGGGCGCCGACGAAGAGGTCACCCTGCCACTGCGGGAAGTGGGGGCCCGTGTAGAAGGTCATGCCCGACGGCGCAATCGACGGGGTCCAGTGCAGAACGGGCTGTTCCATGCCGGGTTTGGCGGTTCCTTCACCGACGGGCTCGCCGCTGCCGTATTCGGCGCCGTAGCTGATGACCGGCCAGCCGTAATTGCGCCCCGGCCGCACGATGTTGATCTCATCTCCGCCGCGGGGTCCGTGCTCGTGCTGCCAGACCTCTCCGGTCTCCGGGTGGATGGTCATGCCCTGGGCGTTGCGGTGGCCGAAGCTGTAGATCTCCGGCAGCGCGCCGGAAGTGTCGACGAAGGGGTTGTCCGCCGGGACATTGCCGTCCCGGGCAATCCGGATGGTCGATCCGGCGTGGTGACCGAGATCCTGGGCGTTGTCCCGGGAGCCGCGGTCCCCAATGGTCACCAGGAGCGTGTCATCCGGCAGGAAGGCGAGGCGCGAGCCGAAGTGGCGCGTTCCGGATGCGGCGCCTTCCATGACGAAGATGGTCTCCAGGTCGGTGAGACTTGTGTCGGTCAGCGAGGCTCGGGCTACCGCCGTACCGAGACCCTCACTTCGCTGCGTGACGTAGGAGAAGAAGATCTCACGGCTCTCCTCGAAATCCGGCGCCGGGATGACGTCCAGGAGGCCTCCCTGGCCGGATACGGCAATACTCGGAAGACCCGTTACCGTCCGGAGTTCGGCGGAGTTGTCCAGGTCGATCCGGAGGAGCCGTCCGGTGCGCTCGGTAACCAGCATGTCACCGTCCGGGAGGAAGGCCATGCTCCAGGGGCGACTCATGCCGTCCACAACCGGTACGGCCCGTACTGCCGTGTTCCCGTCGTTTGTGGTGTCTACGACGGCGGCACCGCCGCCGGTACCCTGCGCCGCGGCGCAGCCGGCCGCGACAAGAAGGAGAACGATTGCAGTGAGGACGTTTAGAGCGGGACGGGTGGGACTGGCGGGGCGGGCGGTACGCCGGGGGCGGAATGGGCTGTTGGAGCGTCGGCGGTGCTCGGCGGCCGATTGCCGGCCGCAGGAGCTGGGTTGCATAGTAACCTCCTCGGAAGAGTCAGGTTTTCGGGGAATATACAAAGAGATCCGCCGGATGTGGTACGGTCGAGCCATGTTCGTAGCAGGCAACGGCCGCTGCACGAGACGCAAGGGGGCGGGCATGAGAGGCCCGGAGGTGCGTGTGAGAGGCGCGGAGGGGCGTATGCGAGGCAAGGAGTTGGCGTGAGCAGACCGCAGATCTTCGCCCACCGCGGTGGCGGAGGGTTGCGCCCGGAGAACACCCTGGCGGCGTTCCGCCACGCCGTGGACCTGGGGGTCGATGGGCTGGAGCTGGATGTGCATCTCACCAGGGACGGAGTTCCCGTCATCAGCCACGACCCTTCCTTGGACCGTACGACCGACGGCGCCGGGGCTATTGTGGAGCAGACCTGGGAGTATGTCCGGGGGCTGGATGCGGGGTACCGGTGGACGAGGGATGGAGAGGTCTTTCCCTTCCGCGGCCGCGGGGTCACCGTGCCGAGTCTGCGGGAGTTTCTCGATGAAGACTTCGAGGTGGCCGTATCCATTGACATCAAGGATCACCGGCCGCAGGCCGTTACCGCGGTTGACGAGCTTCTCTCGGAGTACCGTCGCCGCGCGCACACGATCGTCGGATCATTCTCGGCGAAGATGGTGCGTGCCTATCGGCTGCGGGCGCCGGAGGCGCCCACGGCGTTCACGCCCGGAGAGACCCTCCTCCTGCTTGCGGCGGCCGGCCTCGGGGTACCTCCGCTTCGTCGGGCGCGGCGGGCGCGGCGGGCCGACCGCTACCTCATGGTGCCGGAGTTCTACCACGGCCTTCGAGTTATCTCACGGAAATCGATTACGCATGCTCACGCAGCCGGTGCGGTGGTGGGAGCGTGGACCATCAACGACGCCGAGGACATGCGTCGCATGGCGGAGCTCGGGGTCGACATTCTCATCACCGACTTTCCCGACGTCGCCCGGGAGCTTTGCTTGTGACGGCGCACCCTTTCCTGTAGGATTCGCTCAATCATGACGGGCGTGCTCCTCCTCAATACAGCGTACATCGTCGTCGGTCTGGTCCTTCTCTATCTGGGCGGCCACTTCCTGGTGACGGGTGCGGCTTCCCTGGCGCGGCGGTTCAATGTTCCCGTCATTGTGGTCGGTCTGACGGTCGTTGCCTTCGGGACGTCGGCACCGGAACTCTTCGTGAGCCTGATCTCGGCGTGGAAGGGGCTCATGTCGGTTTCCGTCGGCAATGTCGTCGGAAGCAACATCATTAACATTGCGTTGATTCTCGGCCTGACGTCGATGGTGCGACCCATGACGGCCTCGAAGAAGACCGCCATGGTGGACACCCCGATCATGCTCTCCACCTACGCGGTTCTTGCCCTCATGGCCATGAACTACCGTTCCTCGGACGATTTCATCTCCGGCGGCGCGATCCTGCGGTGGGAAGGCATCCTCATGGTGGGGCTCCTCATCGTCTATCTCTTCAGCCTCTACCGGTACGCCCGGAATCGGAGCATCGACGAGATCGAGGAGGTGAACCTGGAGGAGGTGCCGGCGGAGCCTCAGGGCCGTCTCGGCATCATGATCCTCAAGGTGGTTGCCGGTGCGGCGGGACTTGCCCTGGGCGGGCAAACCCTCGTCGACGGCGCCTCCTGGATCGCCGAGAACGTCTTCGGCGCGTCGGAACGCTTCATCGGGATCACCATTGTTGCCCTGGGGACGAGTCTCCCCGAGCTCATTACGTCGATGGTTGCAGTCGTCCGGGGAGAGATGGACATCTCCCTGGGGAACATCATCGGCAGCAACATCTTCAACTCGCTCATGGTCCTCGGCGCCACGGCGATCGTTCGGACCATCAACATCGGAGATACCAATTTCGTCACCGACTTCAGCTACATGGTCGGCGTGAGTCTTGCCCTCTTCCTGCTCCTCGCGATCTTTCGGCGTCTACCGAGGTGGGGCGGGGCAATGCTCGTCGCCTCCTACGGCTTCTACTTCGTCTATCTCATCCAGACCCGAACCATATAGGGAGCTTCCATGAGTCATACCCACGACAGCGACAGATGGCAGAGCACGCGGGCCTTCCTCGACGCCTCACCGACGGCCTTCCACGCCGGGGCGGAAATCGTCCGGCGTCTCAGAGATGCGGGCTTCGAGGAGCTTCAAGAGGGCGAGCGATGGAACCTCTCCGCCGGGCAGGCCTATTTCGTCCGCCGCACATTCGGGGCGGTTGCCGCGGTACGGATGGGCACTTCACCACCGGCTGATGCCGGTGCCGTTATCGGCGCCGCCCATACCGACAGTCCGGCCCTCAAGCTGAAGACCGAGTCGGAGCGCGTC
Source organism: uncultured Spirochaetaceae bacterium (assembly GCA_964654185.1). GTDB lineage: Bacteria > Spirochaetota > Spirochaetia > DSM-27196 > PWMO01 > CAYFQV01. The sequence goes on from CAZZIE010000022.1 coordinate 8,534, forward strand.
GTCGACGGTCTGGTGACCGTCGCAACGGAGGTGTATGGAGGCGCCATTATCGGCACCTGGTTCGACCGCGACCTCGAGATCGCCGGGGCTGTGACGGTGCAGGTCGACGGTGCAGCGGACAGCTCCGCCGCGAACAGCCGAGCAGAAAGCGGGAGAGCGGCCGGCGCAGCGGGCACTGCCCCCGGACCGAGCGCGGACCGCGCGACCCCCGGCGCGGCCGGCGCAACGGAGACGCGCCTGGTCCGCCTGACCGACCTGACCGCCGTAGTCCCGAACGTTGCGATCCACCTGAACCGCAAGGTGAACGAAGGCTTTCAGTACAACAAGCAGGACCACCTGCGCTGCATCCTCGGCGGCGGCGCGAAGGGCGGCGGAGCAGCCGCAACGGACGGCGACGGCACGGGTGGGGCGGGCGGCGCCGGCGACTCCTCGGTGCTCCGAACCGCCGTTGCAGCGCAGCTCGGTGTCGCCCCGGATGCGATTCTGGGGATGGACCTCTACCTGACGGATGCGGCCCCGGCGCGACGACTGGGGCAGGGAGGTGCCGACTCCGGGGATCTCTACTCCGCACGGCACATCGACAATCTAGCAGGATGCACCACGACCCTCGACGCCTTCATGAGCTCTCCGGCGACGCCGTGGACGCAGATCGCCGTCTTCTTCGACAACGAGGAGGTCGGCAGTCGCACCTATGCCGGCGCTCAGTCCGGCTTTCTCGATCGGCTGCTCGATCGTCTGGTCGTCGCCACCGGCGGCACCATGGAAGATGCCTTCCGCCTCCGCGCCCGCTCTTTTCTCCTCTCAAACGACGGGGCGCACGCAGGGCATCCGAACTTCCACGACAAGTACGATGCCGCCTATCTTCCCCGACTCGGCGGCGGTCCCGTGATCAAAGAGCACGCCGGAATGAGCTACACGAGCCGGTCCGACACGGCGGCGCACTTCCGCCGCGCCTGCCGCGCCGCGGAGGTGCCGTCCCAGGTCTTTGCCAACCGCTCGGACGCACGGAGCGGCTCGACCATCGGGCCGATCATTCAGACGCGCTCGGATCTGCGCAGCGTGGATGTAGGGATCCCCATGCTCGCCATGCACAGCGTCCGGGAGACGGCAGGGGTCGCGGATCTCGATCTCATGACCCGGGCAATAGCGGCGCTCTACGCGCTCGGCCCGGAGTAGCCCGGCGCGGGGTAAACGGAGCGCCGCCGTTCGACCGGCGCGGCGCGGGCGGTCGCCCCGGGATCGTCACGGGACCGTCCCGAGAACGCCCGCCTTGTGCCGCCGGGCAGGCACATCGCAGCCGGCCGCCGCCAAACGGCGGAGCAGCCGCACCGCAGGAGGTGAATCGGATGAAACTCGAACAGGTGAGCACAAGCGTCCACCGCATCGCAATGGGCTTCGTCAATGCCTACCTTATCCTGGGCAAAGGGGATGTGACCCTGGTGGATACGGGCATGCCCGGGAGCGCATCCGCGATTCTCGCCGCCCTCGAAGAGCTCGGGCGCGGTCCCGGCGACGTGGGCCGGATTATCCTGACACATCTCCACTACGATCACACCGGATCGGTCACGGAGCTGCGGGAGCACCTGAGCGCTCCGGCGGTCATGCACCCGGCGGATGCGGAGTTGCTCCGACAGGGCCGCGTGGCCCGTGACCTCCAGCCGGCTCCGCGCTTCTGGGCGCGCCTGATGTCCGCGGGCATGCGCGGTATCCCCCGCACCATCGATCCAATTCCGGTCGAGGAGGAAGTTACCGACGGACAGGTGCTTCCCGACGCGGCGGACGCGCGGGTCATTCACGTTCCGGGCCACGCCGCAGGGCAGATCGCCCTCCTGCTTCCGGAGGATGGTGGGGTTCTCATTGCTGCGGATGCCGCGAGCCGCTTCTTTCGGCTGGACTATCCGCCCGTCTTTGAGGATCTGGAACTCGGCCGGGAGAGCCTGCGGCGCCTGGCGGGTGAGCCCTTTGAGATCGCGTGCTTCGGCCACGGCCGGGTGATCAGGAAGGGCGCATCCGCGGCGTTTCAGCGCCGCTTCGCCTGATATCGCCGCCTGGCCGCACGCAGAGCCGGTGCGACGCGATCGTCCGGAAGCCCCAGCGCTCTGAGATTCCATCCCACCAGGAAGGATGCCGCAGCGTCGCCGTCGCGCCGGTCGCCCTCCCTTCGGTGATCCAGGATGTCCTCGAGCACCCAGAAGATCGCCCCCTGCCACGCGAGTGCCATGGCGTGCGCATCCTCCGGTGCCCGGCCCGCGACGCCGGCAGGTGCCTCGTCTCCACTGAGGCCGTCCAGGACGCCGGCGGCGTACGCGCCGGCGAAGAAGGCCTCGGTCCGCTCCACGAACACTGTGTACACCGCCTCGCGGACCACGCGGCGGTCCAGATTCTTCATGACCACCCGCGCCTCATTGGACCGCCGGTAGAACTCGCGCGCCCCGGAGTAGACGAGGGTGGCCATCTTCTCGACGGGGTTCTCAGCCTCTCCTGCAATAGAGTCGATGATTACGGCGGCCTCGCCCACGAAGGCGCGTGCCACCGCTTCGAGGAGCGCGTCCTTCCCTCCGACGTGGAAGTACACGTTACCGGTTGAGGTACCCGCACTCTCCGCGACGCGCCGAATGGTCGTCCCGCTATAGCCCTCTTCGGCAAAGAGCCGTCTCGCTGCCGCAACAATGCGGTCCCGCACCGCGGCGTTGTGGCGGCGGCTCCGCTCGGTCTGTCGATACGGCATGGTGGCTCCTATACCCGTTGCACCCCCTAGATCCGTTGCAGGTGGGTGTCCTTGAACCGCGTCGGATACTTCAGCCCATAGCCGAACAGGTGGTCCATCCCAATGTGGGCCGCCCAGATCAGCGCGATCATCACGAGGAGGTCGAGCCCCGTCGCGACACCGGCCGCGCCAATGATGAGGGGCGCTGCAAGGGTGTGTCCCAGATTGTACACCCGGGCGCCGATCTGCGGCCCTTTCAGGTACCCGACCATGAAGATGTCCGGCGCGAGGAGCAGTACCAGGAAGAGCCACCAGGGCCCGCCCACGCGTGCGTACAGGAAAATGCTGACCGTCAGAATCGCAGCTCCGTCAATGTGGAGCAACAGGCGTGGTTTCATCGCGTCCTCCTGCGTCGCTGTAATTACAGAACGCTGTTCTGTGCTTATAGTAAGGAACACCGTTCTAAACTTCAAGCGGTATTCCAAACACCTGGTTTCCAGAAGACTGTTGACGGCGGGTGTTTCCGGACAGGAGCCGGCGCCGAGGGAGCCGGGCTACTCGATGTTCAGCTCTCCCACGAAGTCGGCAATACGCTGCCGCTGCCCCTCGATCTCCTTGACCACCGACTCCCGTTGGCTCGAGAGCGTCTCCAGCCTGTCCTCCTGCTCGCTCATGGTGTCGACGTAACGGCGGTAGAGGGTGCTGTCCCGGTCGAGGCGCGCCATGTTCTCGCGGATTCGCTGTTGACTCCGGTAGATCTCATTCACCTCGGTGTCGATCTGCCGGCGTTTCGACTCCAGACTCTCGAGCTCTCGCTTGAGCTCGCTCAGCCGGGTGAGGGCGCGCCGAAGTGCCGGCGAGAGGGTTGCCCCTTCCAGGTAGACGCCAATGGTGCTGATTGACGCCGGCAGCAGTTGCACGGACTCGGTAAGGGGGCGCTCTTCAGCCAGGACGACCTGAGTCTGAGAGGCCTCCCCTTCCGGCGCTTCGAGGCGGTGCGCAATTCGGTAGCTGCTTCGGGTCTCCTCCACAGAGGACGGCGGATCGAGGAGCCGCCACTCCGCGGTGCGGGGATGCTCAATGAGAAGAGTTCGGTCCTGGTCGCCCCGGAAGGCAATGCGGTAGTGCGTCTCGCGCCGGAGGGTCCGGCGGATGGTGAGGACGCCGTCCACCGCCTTGAGCGCAGTGATCCGCTCGGGGTTGCGTCTCATTTCCCGGGACACCTCGGTTTCAAGATCAACGGCATAGCTCAGGAGCTGCTTTGACCCGGGATCGATTGCGGGAATAAGTGCGTCGCCGAGAAAGGTCCCCGCTTGAACCACCGTCACGGGCCCTGAAGAGAGGTGCACGGCGGCGGTGTTTTCCATCTCGACACCGCGATACGGGTAAACCGCGTCGACGGATGCGTCGTAGACGGTAACCTCCCGGATGGGTACCTCCTCCACAACAATGGGAAGCATCGCCGCGCTCTGCGGGGCCAGGGTGACCGGCTCGGCGACGTCGTAGCGGAAGAGCGCTCCAACCTGCCCGCCGGTCGCCCCGGCCTCGACGCTGCCGGCGAAGTCGCGCGGCTCCTCCCGCACGAACTCATCGTCGGCCCTGAGCTCAAAGGCTGCTTCCGGCGCCGGCGCGGCGCGTCCGGCGGATGGGCGGCTGCGCGAGGGTGCGGGGGCAATGCTCTTCTCGTACTCCTGCGGCGCCGCCGCAACTGCCCGCGGAACCTCCACGGTGGGGCGGCGAAGGTAGATCGGTTCGGAGAGCGCCATGGAAAACGCCACGGGACTCCCCGAGAGGAGCGAGACCTGTGCAGACTCCCAGCCCTGGCGGCTCGGGTTCTCCACGATTCCCCAACCCTGGAGCACGGCGCGGTCCCCATCTTGCAGGACCAGTCGGTAGGAGGTCTTCCAGATCGGCGCCTCCCTGGTATACCCGACCCGGACGCGGCGGCGCGCCTCTCCTGAGAGGTTCACCGAAACCGTGGTCGTCTCCTGGTTGCGGCCGCTGTCGAGGAGGGAGAGAGCCTGACGCACGTCGGACTCCAGTGCCGGATCCCGGAAGGACAGCGTCCGCACGGATGCCAGGTCCACGCGGGTCAGACCGTCAGCGGTCATGAGGGTGAGATAGGCCGACTGCGGCACCTCCTGAGTACCGGGTTTCGTCTCCACCCCGACAATGAGGCCCTCCACCCGACGGTCCGCGGTGACCTGAACCTCTGCGCCGCGAAGCTGCGCCATGAGATCCTGCCATGACGTGTTGCGGCTCAGGTCGACGGACAGATCCGCCAGAGCCCGGGCGAGAGGCTCCCGGGACGCGTAGGTCACGGATTCCACGGTGCCCCCGCCGAGATCCTGTACCACCAGGCTCTTCAGCATGTCACTGACTTGCTCCGTCGGCACCGTCAGCATGATGGAGGCGTCGCCATCCACAAAGGTTTCGTGCTCGAAGTAGCCGACGCCGTTGGTATAGAGCGCCACCAGGGTAACCGGCGGGTTGGAAATGCGTTCCCCTTCCACGACCGATCCGGCAGCCCCGTCGGTACCGGTGGAATCAGAAGATCCGGTCCCCTGAATGCCGAGGGCAAAGACCGCCGGCGCCACGAGGAGCCCGACGATCAGGAACAGCAGTCTCCCGTGTGCAGGTGACCGCGGAGTCGAAAACCCCGGAGCCGGGATTCGCATGGTTGGGAACCACACATTTGGAAACCACATGCCTGGAAGCCACATGGGCAGGCGCCTCCTTCAGTGCTCAGAGAGATGGTACGTGGTGAGGATCCACCGTTGAACAGTATTGGAGCTCCGTGACGCTCTCGGATGTGCCGTTGCGTACGCTGGCGTACCGGATGGGGGCGCCGGGCAGCTCCTTCGCGAATGAGTACGATGAAACAAGAGTATCCGTGTCGCTTCGTTCGGTGACGGTGTAGGTCCAGCAGAGGTAACGCCCCGCCGGAACAGCAACCTCCTCCTCCACCGCAGTGGTGTGGGCCGCCGGGAAGGTCGCGTGATCCCGGAGCTCCTCCCAGCCGACAACTTTCTCCGTCGGCGCGCCGGGCGAGCCATCATCATCGATCAAAGTGAATCGGATCCGACAGTGCGCCTCCGTCGCTTCCAGGACGCTCCACTCGACGATGGTCGTCGTACCGGCGGTGCCCCTGGTGATGAAGCGCCGGCGTGATCCCGGCTTCATGGCGTCACGGATGGCTGCAGGCGTGAAGGGCTGCGGTGCCATTTCCGGGGATGGTGGAGACTGCAAGTCCGGCGGAAAGCCGGCAACGGGTACACGTGTCATGAGTGAGTCCTTCCTTCATTGTCCGCTAGCCGCCGGGCCGCCGCAAGCCCCTGTGGAGCAGCGACCCCGTTTCCACGTGAGGACGCATGGTGCATACTGCCGCGACATGGAGCACCCCCTCGGCGACTTCGATCTCCTCTCACCCCACGTTGCCCTGGACGCCGTGGAGGCGGGCTTCGGCCTTGACCTCGACGGCACGGTCCAGCCCTACCCGAGCTACATCAACCGCGTCTACGGCGTGCAGGACGAAGACGGCGGAGGCTTTGTCGCAAAGTTCTATCGACCGGATCGCTGGAGCGAGGAGGCGATCCGGGAAGAGCACCAGTTCATTGCCGATTGCGCCGCCGCCGAGATCCCCGTCGTCGTCCCGATTACCGCTCCGGACGGCGACACGCTGCAGACCGTTCAGGTGGACGGTACCGACCGCTCCGTGGACTACCACTTCGCCCTCTTTCCGAAGCGCGGCGGCCGCAACTTCGACGCGGAAGGCGACGAGGAGTGGTACCGCCTTGGAAGCATTGTGGGACGATGCCACAGCGCCGGCGCCCGACGGTCGGCGCATCATCGGCAGGTGTGCGACCCGGATGCCTGGACACTCCCCCTCTTCGAGGCCCTTCTGGAAACCGGCGTGGTCCACCCGGACAGCCGGGAGGAGCTTCGCGACATCGTCACCGGAGTGGCCCGGGCGATTCACCCGCTCTTTCAGGGAATCGGGATGCAGCGCATCCACGGGGATTGCCACCGGGGTAATCTGTTGGAGCGGCCGGACGAGGGGCTCGTCATCATCGACTTTGATGACATGATGGTCGGGCCTGCGGTGCAGGATCTCTGGCTCCTCCTACCGGGTTACGCGGCGGATTGCGGCCGGGAGCTGGCCATGCTCCTCGACGGGTACGAGACCTTTGCGCAGTTCGATCGCCGGGAGCTGGAGTTGATCGAGCCGCTGCGATTCATGCGGATGGTGCACTTCCTGGGCTGGCAGGCGCGTCAGCGCAACGACCGGGACTTCGCAACCCGCTTCCCCTGGTGGGGCACCAGGGAGTTCTGGATTCGTGAGGTCGAGGACCTGCGCACCCAGGCCTCCGTCGTCATGGGCGGCTCGGAGTAGGGCGCCGCGGCCCGAAGCGCCCAACCGCACTCGTGCGGTTATCCGCGCGGCCCGGCGACCACCCGCGGCACTGAGCGGCCAACCGCGGGGCCGGGCGGCCACCCGCAGCACCGGGCGTCCAACCACGGGGCCCGGCGCCCACCCGCGGCACCGGGCGTCTAACCGCGGGGCCGGGCGTCCGCCCGCGGCACTGAGCGGCGAATCGCGGCCCTCACGAGCGCGCGCTCTACGCCGCATCGACGAGGTCGTCGAGGTAGTCGTTCTCCACGATTTCGGCAAGGCGGATGAGCTGCTCGATCTGGTTGTCCCCGTACTGGGTTGCCAGGTCGCGCACGTCGGATATGACCCCCAGCACGTAGTTGACGGCGTCTTCCTCGTCGCCGTCATGAGAGCTTCTCTTGAGGTCGGTGAGGATATCAATGGTGGCGTCCATAAGTCGGCGGCGCTTCCCGTGTTCGACCACGCGCTTCACCTGGCTCACCAGGCGCCGGGCCGGTTCGAGGGAGAGAGCGGCGAAGGCGCGGCGCACCTCCTCGTGGGAGACGCCTAACTCTTCGCCGGCCGCCGGCCGGTCTACCCGCCGCTCCAGCTCGTCGACGAGGGCATCTTCCAGCTCCCGGGAGGTGTGGTACGCCCGCAGAACGTCCCGGCCGGCGCGGATCGCCTCCGGAAAGAGGAAACCGTACTTGAAGGCAATGCGCGGCACCGAGGGAAAGAAGGACACCAGGTTCGCGGGGTCGGTGAGCATGTGGGTTAGGGTGTGCAGGGCGCGATCGCGATGCTCACGCTCTTCCACCGGCGGATACATGACCTCCTGGAAGAACTGCTTGATATTGGAGATGTCCTGCTGTCCGATCCCCTCCAGGAGCTCCTCGTCCTGGATGTCGCGCCGGGTCTGGAGGGCGTCGTAGTCGTAGCGGGCGGCAATTTCATCGTGAGAGAAGGAAACCGCGGCCTTGCGCAGGGCGTCCTCGAACGTGCTTCGGTCGCTGCTGCTCATACGCTCCTCTCTGTTGAAGGTACGAAAGGATAACCCGCCCTGTGAAATCCGTGCGTGCGTGGGGCCGGCGGCTGCGGCGCGGAGACCCCGTATCGGGGCGCCCGGCCCTCCGTGTCCGTGCACGCCCATTCCCGCCCGAGCGGCGCGGCCGGCCCCTCGCCGCACCTTCTTGCCACGCCCGGCCGTCCTGTTCTAACGTGTGTTCGGCTGCTACGGTGGGCGGGCTCCGGGAAAACCTCGGCGTGGGGTGGCCCCCAGGAGACGCTTCGGCCGCGGCGGCACATCACGCAGGAATGGATGGATCATTGAACTCACAACCACTCAGATGGATGCTGCCGGGCCTCGCCCTTGCAGTGGTTTTGCTGTGCGTCGGTCCCCTTGCCGGGCTGTCGGCCCAGGAGAGCAGTTCCGACGGCAGCGCAAGCGCCGGAGCCCCGGAGAACGGCGAGAAACCCGGGCAGGGATCGGACGGGGAAAACGCCGATGAAAAGCCCGGTCTGTGGCAGCGCTTCCTCGAATGGCGGGAGGAGCGCATTGCGAAGACCGACACCTACACGGTCTCCGCGAACGGCGCCGGCTACGCGGCCATTCAGGACACCCGGATGGCACCACGCGTGTACCGCGCCCCGGGATTCGTGGCGGTGGTACAGGACCGCACCTACCGGCCGAAGGAGACGGTTCTCTCGACCTTCTTCTTTCAGTTCGCCTATCCCCTCACGGAGAAGACCCTCGCCGGGAAGGCTTCCTACGTTAACCCCCGCGGCACCTTCGACTACGCGTACCTCCGGCGGATCGGTTCGTTGCCCCTCACGGTGGGCGGCAGCCTCTCCTTCACCGGCAACCTGCGCGTTCTCGACTCTCTCGGCAACAGCTCGCTCAACTACGATCTCATTGCCTCGCTGAATCCGACGGCGCGGTGGGAGCAGGAGTTCACCCTCTTCGGCCGCGCCGCGAGCTGGCACGCCCAGGTCACCACGCCGGTGTTCTCCTGGGTGCTTCGCGAACCGGCGTACAACGTGAGCTACTCCGGCAACGAGTCGATCTGGGCACCCCCCTGGCGCTTGTACCGCCTCCGGGTGAACCTCGGCATCAGCCGGCTGCTTGAGCACAGCAGCGAGAACCGCCTGAGCCTTGACTACTTCTACGATGTCTACGGCATGACCGACGCCGACGCCGGCCACAACCTTGCCCTGGGCAACCACACCATCTCGGTTGGCTACGCCCTCAAGACCATGTAGGTGACGACCATGAAGAATGCAAGAAATACAAGATCTGGGTCGATGTTTACGGCCGTCGCCACGGCCGCGCTCGTCCTTTCGGCGGCGGCGCTCTTCACCTCCTGCGAGGAGCTCCTCTTCGAGCCGGTTCCCGAAAACACCCCGCAGAGCATCTTCGACCAGGTCTGGACCTTCGCGGATCAGGAGTACAGCTTCTTCGAGTTCAAGGAGGTCCCATGGGACGAAAAGTACGATGAGTACGTTCAGCGGATCGAGCCAAACATGACCGACGAAGCGCTCTTCGAAGTCCTCGCGGACATGCTCTTCGAGCTCAGGGACGGCCATGTCAATCTGGTAAGCGACTTCGACCGCTCCCGGAACTGGCAGTGGTTTCTCCAGCCGGACCCCAACTACGATTTCTCCGTTCTGGAGCGCTACTACTTCACCAACGGCGGGACCGACGCCGTCGGGGACCGTAGCATCCACCAGTACGTCGGCGACGCCTTCATCCTCATGGACTTCGAGGATCCTGCCGGAAACGTGGGCTACATCCACTATCGCAGCTTCGGCAGTCCGGTCCGCGCCGAGGATCTGGACTACGTCATTGATCGGTTCAGCGGAGATGACTACAAGGGTCTGATCATTGATGTGCGCAACAACGGGGGCGGCTCCATCTCCAACGTCTACGCCATCGGGAACCGCCTGGTCATCGAGAAGACGAGAGTCCTCGAAGAAAAGGTGAAGACCGGCCCCGGACGGGAGGACTTCTCGGACTTCCGGCCCATCTACTTCGAACCGCCGGAGGAGAGTCCCACCTACACGGAGAAGCCGGTGGTCGTGCTCACCAACGCCTCCGGCTACAGCGCAACCAACTACTTCGCCGCGGCGGTGAAGGGCCTCGACAACGTCACGACCATGGGCGATCGCACCGGCGGTGGCGGCGGTCTGCCGGCCAACACGGAGCTCACCAACGGCTGGGAGCTCCGCGTTTCCACGACACGGCTCTACACCCTCGACCCAGACGGCACGTTGTCCCTGAGGCAGCGCAACGTCGAGGACGGGGTGGAACCGGAGGTGGAGGCGGCCAGTCCCGAGGCGGATCTTGCCAACGGTATCGATGGGATTCTCGAGGCGGCGCTGGCGCGGCTCCGGAATTCCTGAGGCGTGCCCGCAGAGGCACCTGGAACCTACCCACAAGCCTGTTGATGCCGCGCCAGGCAAAGCGATGCAGGGAATTGACTTGCACCGTCCGAGGCTTCAAGAGAACCCTTTCGTGCCTCGGAACGGGGCAAGTTCTGTCCACGGCGTGAGTTGCCGGAGAGCGATCAACAGGGTACTTAGTACGTTGCGTAGAGCGCGGCGTATTTCTCTTCCAGATACCGCATATACGGATCACTCGTAAACGCTTTCCCCGTCGCCCGCTCGGTGAGCTCCGTGAAGGTAAAGGCCCCACCGTGGCGCTGGACGTTCTCCTTCAGCCACCCCGTGAGCGGGGCGAAGTCGCCCGTGCGGATCTTGTCGTGGGCGGTCGGGATCTCCTCTTCCAGCGCGTCCCAGAGCTGACTGGAGAGCATGCTTCCGAGAAGGTAGTCCGGAAAGTAGCCGATGCCGCCCTGAGACCAGTGGATGTCCTGGAGGACCCCCTGGGAGTCGTCGGGCGGGGTAACGCCCAGGTACTCCTTCATGCGGGCGTTCCACTCTCCCGGAAGATCGCGCACCGAGAGCTCCCCATTCACGACGCTGTTCTCCAGCTCGAAGCGAAGCATGATGTGCATGCCGTAGGTCACCTCGTCAGCATCGACCCGGATGAAGGATGGCTCCGATTTGTTGATTGCCCGATACAGTTGATCCGCGGTGACGTCGCCGGCGTCGGGGAAGTGCTCGTGGAACGCCGGCAGGGCGTACTCCCAGAACTCCCGGGTGCGGCCAATGAGGTTCTCGTAGAAGCGCGACTGCGACTCCGCCACGGCCAGCCCGAAGCGGAAGGGAAAGCGTCCCAGTTCGTCCGCGGTGTTCTGGAAGTGGATGCCGTGGCCGGCCTCGTGGATGGTGGACATTACGCAGTCGGGCAGGTAGTTCTCGTTGACCCGTGTGGTCAGGCGGACGTCGTCGACGGAGCTTCCGCTCGTGAAGGGGTGGGTCGAGAGGTCAATGCGGCCGCGGTGGAAGTCGAAGCCCATCTCCTCGGAGAGTCGGCGCCCCAGAGCGACCTGCCCGTCCCGGGGATAGTTGCGCCGCAGCACCTGGTCATCCACGCGGTCGGCGTGCTCGGAGATCCGACCGATGAGCTCCGCGAGCCGCGGCTTCACCCGGTCGAACTCCTCCCGGATGAGGGAGTAGGTGAGGCCCGCTTCGAACTGGTCCAGGAGGGCGTCGTAGGGATTCGATTCGTAGCCCAGGGCTTCCGCGAGCCGCCGCGCCAGGGCGAACTGCTTCTCCAGATCCTCCGTAAAGATGGAGAAGTCCGCCTTCCTGCGCGCCTCCTTCCAGGTCTCCCGCGCCTTCGCGGAGAGCTCTGCGATCTCCACCACCAGATCGCTCGGAATGCGCGTGCGGTTGGTGTGCTCCCGCAGCATGACCCGGACGATTGATCGCTCTACATCGTCGTACGGGCGTTCCGAGAAGGCCTGGTCCAGCTCACGGAGCAGGTCGCCCAGGGCTGGATCAATGTAGTACTCGTGGGCGAGCCGCGCCAGCGTACCCATCTGTTCCGCCCGATGGCCCGCCGCGCCCGGCGGCATCATGGTCTCCTGATCCCAGCTCATGAGGGAGGAGGCGCTTCCGAGATCCGAAATCACGTGGGCCTTCCGGGCCAGTTCCTGAAATCGTTGTGCAGTGTCCATTGGTGCTCCTTCTTGTTGTTCCCTCGGGTGAAGTGTGTTCCGCTAGAGATACGCGAAATGGCCGCCCCGTGTCGAGGGGCGCGGCGGCTCCTACTCGCCGGAGAGGTCCAGCGGAATCATGTAGCGCAGTCCCGGCGGCGGGTGCTGGTTCCGGTACGTGAACAGCAGCCGCAAGCTCACCATGCGGCCGCCGTACTCAACATAGGTGCGCTGCCAGTCAAGGGGCTCGCCGTTCACCACAATGTCGTATCTGTTGCGCTGCGCCGGCACCGCCTCCTCATCTGTGCCGATGTATACGGCCTTCGCCTCCGTCACGGCGACCGTTTCCGGTAGCCCGGACCCGTCCCAGAGCTGGAGGAGACCCGCCCGTTCAATGAGCGCCAGGGCCGAAACCGCGTCGTAGGCGTTGAGACTGAAGGGATCGGCATTCGGGACAATTGCGTCGCCGCGCATGTCCTTCTGCGGCCGGGCGGGTTGTGCGACGGTCAGGAGCAGCGCCGCGGCGACAAGCATCAGGCGTCTTCCGGATGCGACACTGTCGCGCACAGGAGGGGAGATCACGGAAGGCTCTCGCAGGCTTCACCGTCTCCGTCGGCGTCCAGACGGTGGGGATCCCCCGGCCCGGCTTCCTCGAAGAAGCGCTGCGCCTCCGCCTGGGTCTCGAAGTCGGAGCAGTCGCGGTCGCGGAAGGAGTCGGAATCTCCGTCGGGGCCGCGGTCGCCGCCGCCCGAGCGTCCGGTACCGTCGGAGCGCACTCCGCGGCGCCAGTCCCAGGGCGGAACGGGATCATCCTGTTGCCAGAGGCCTCGGTTCTCCGCGCGCGCCCGGTTCTGGAGGCGTTCGAGATCGCGGTCGCCCCGGGCGTACTGCTCGTACCACCAGGCGTAGCCGTTGTAAACGAGGATCCGGTTCAGCTCGCCGCCGTCGGGGAGGATGACGCGGCCGACGGCGCGTCCGTATCGGTCCACATCGACCACTTCTACCTCCACAGTCTTGTCATGGGCGAGGCGGCGCACCACCTCTTCGGCCTCGTCGCCGTAGGGCTGATTGGATTCGGGGGCGTCCACCCCGTGAAGTCGCACCGTTACGATCACATCGGCGCCCTGCACGTCGAGAGTGTCACCGTCGGTGACCTTGATGACGCGGCCCCGGAGGGTGTCGCCGGCGTCGGGCGCCTGAGCAATCGCGGGGGTGGCGGAGACGAGAAGGACCAGGAAGGCGAGAAGGGCAATCGCGGAAACGGCAATCGCGGGAACGGCAATCGCGGGAACGGCGGGAACGCCGAGAGAGAGGGGAGGTTGCCGATGACCTCGCGGACCCTGCGTCGGAGTTTCGCCTGAAAAGCCGGTAGCTATCCCGCCCACATGATCAGTGTAGCACCTTCTGCCTGAGAGAGTGCAAGAGCGGAACAGCGCAGGAGGGTACTGTCCGGCGCGGAGGATTCCGGCACCATCCAATCACGAGACGCAATGATCCAGGATGAGCTGGGCGAAGATGCCTGTAAGCTCGCAGAGGTCGTCGATCAGCACCCACTCGTCCGGGCCGTGGAGGTTGTCTCCCCGGGGGCCGAGAATCACCGAGGGCATGCCGCCGTAGAGGCCGTACACCGCAAGATCACTCGAGAAGGGTGCCCCTGCCGGTTCCGGTCGCTTTCCCGAGTAGGTCTCGTAGGCCCTTGTCAGCTTTCCGACCATGTCGGTGGATGGGTCCGTTTCCCAGGGCTGGACGTAGTGATAGGTCGGCGTGATCTCGTACTGAAATCCCTTGAGCATCTCATCCCGGGTGAAGTGCTCCTGCCAGAAGTGCCGAAACTCCCGGTAGAAGTCCGCCTCATCCGTGCCGGGGTGGCACCAGACGATCCAGGAGACCTTCGCAATCTCCGGTGTGCCCATCTGTGCGGGCGTGTCCGCCGCGTTGGAAGTGAGATCCCACAAGACCAGGTTGAGCGGCTTCGTCTCCGGGTCGAAGAGGGGGTGTGAGTTTCGGGTGCGCCACTGCTTCAGCCACTCGTCGAAGAGCTGAATGGCCCGGCCCATGCCGAATATCGGGTTCGAAAAGTCGTGGCCGGTGTAGGGCATGCCCGCCTGACCGGTAATCGTCATGTCCCCCAGGAAGGCGCCGAGGCCGGCGGTGCAGAGCTCCATACCGGAGGGTTCCATGTACACCGCAAGATCCGCGTTGTAGCCTCTGAGCCGCGAGGCAAGTGTGCCGTTCCCCCCTGCAAATTCCTCGTCGACGACTGCCTCAAGGATGACCGTTCCCGCCGGCTCAACCGTGAGCTCCTTCAGGACGCGAATGGCCCAGTACGCCGCGGCAATGCCGCCCTTCATGTCGGCGGTGCCGCGGCCATACAACCGCCCATCCTGTACCACCGGACTGAAGGGAGCGGAGACATTCCACTCCCCGGGCTCCCGGGGAGCGACGTCCGTGTGGCCGCTGAAGAGAAGGCTGGGGCCCGTAACGCGCGCAGGTCCAGCCTGGCCGGTAGCGGTGGGCGGCGCGGCGTCGGTACCGGCGGCGCCGGCATTGGACCCGTTCTGCCAGATCGCCACGACGTTGTCTCTCCCGGGCGGATAGTCGCGGGAAGAGAGCCAGTGCGGGTGATGACGGATATCCGGAACGGCGAGCGGAGAGAACCGGTCGACTTCCAGGCCGACGTCCGCACAGTGGTCGTGGAACCACCCTTGCGCTTCGGATTCCGCGCCGCCCGGAGGCCTGTTTTCGCTCGCAAAGCTCGCAAAGCGGCTGGTCCACTCGACAATGTCCTCGCGGTGTTCCGCAATTGCCTCGCGAAGGGTCGATACATCGGGCCGAGTCACAGGATAATCGCCTCCCGCCGGTAGTTGTTGAGCTCTTCGATGCCGTCGTCGGTCACGAGCACACCATCTTCCAGGCGCAGCCCGTGCGTGCCGTCGGACAACCAGATGTCAATGTTGAAAAGCATGCGCGGCTGAATGGTGAAGTCCGCGCTCTTCGAGAGCCACAGCCCCTCGACTTCGGAGGTGCCGGTACCGTGGGCGGGACCGTAGAGGGTGAACTCCTCGTATCCGTACTTCGCCAGGAGCTCGTGATACCCGCGGTACACCTCCGCGGCGGGTACGCCCGGTCGAATTGCTCCGAGGGCGTACTCCATTGCCTCCAGGGCGACGTCGAGGAGCTTCCGTGCTCCCTCCGGTATGGATCCGATGCCGAAGGCGCGGCACATGTTGCCACAGTAACCCATGTACTTGGCGCCGAAGGTGTACTGCACGAGCTCATCCCGCTGAACTGCGCGGTTCGTCGACCGGGCCAGGCTCATCGTGGTGTTCGGACCCGAGCAGACCCAGGGCGGATACGAGGTGCCTTCCGCCCCCATCCGGAGCATGGTTGAGCGGGCCACGGCTTCGAGCTCCCACTCACGCTTGCCGGCGTCCGCCGCTTCAAGGGCCGCCTTCATGGCTTCCTCGGTAATCCGGTACGCTTCACGGATGTACGGAATCTCTTCGTCGTCCTTGATGGCCTGAACGCGCAGGAGGAGGTCGTCCGCCGGAACGATATCCGCCCCGGGCACGGCCTTCTTCACATCCTCCATGATCAGATGGGGAAAGATGTTCCAGTTCAGGACTCCAACCCGCTTCGGCGTGCTTCCGCACACCCGCGGGATTATGGTGCTGAAGTCTTCCTCGTGAACCTGTGGGACCCACTCGGGGGACGAGGTCTCGACGAAGAGGGGGTTCACCACGATCTCGGGCATGCCCGTGAACGCCCGGGCGAACTCGTAGGATTCCGGTCCGCCGGTAACCAGCGCCGGATCCCCTTTGGCCGGCACCACTACTCCCGCAAAGTCGAAGAAGGGCCAGAACCCCGCCAGGTATCGCGTTGTGGCGGACTCGCTTTCGCTGCTGTAGCCGATTATCACGTCGAGGCCGGCTCGCGTCATCTCTTCCTGCAGTCGTTCGGCCCGCTTTGCATACGTAGCCGCGGGTAACGGGTCCATTCTCATGATCTGGTACCTCCATTGCGTTGGGTGGCGTGCACGGCGGAGTAACGAATGGATAGCTTCCTGCTCGCTCCCGCCTCGATGAAGCCGATGGCGGGGTTGGTCGGCGTTGCGTTCTCCCGGAGGGAGTCGTATCCGCCGAGTCCGCGGGTCCAGGGTTCGACGCACACGAATGGTGTGTGAGCCCCGCTGTACACCACGAACATCTCCACTACGGGATCAATGTTAATGATAATGTCCAGCCCGTCCGCCACGTTGCGGATGCGCGCGGCGGGACCGTTCACATCGCCGAAGGCAATGTCATAGGTGCTGTCGTCGTCGAAGCGCAGAACGGGATCGTCGAGGGATTCGCGCTCGCCGGTCGGAACGAGAAGTTCCTCGTGGAGGTGCACGCGGCTCGTGCACGGGAGCTCCACCGCGACCGCTTGCTTTTCCGACACTCGAAAGTACGGGTGCAGTCCGAACGCGATCGGTGCGGCCGCCGCCGAGTGGTTCGTCGCCGTCGCAGTGATCTCTACCCTGTCGTGGCTGAGCTTGTACTGGAGTGTAAGCTCCACGTCGAAGGGGTAGTTCTCGGCCTGCACCGCTTCGGGGATGCGTCCACGATACGCTGCCACGGCGGTCGGGCTCGCGGCGGTGGGGCTCGCGGCGGTGGGGGCGGCGACCGCGGCGCGGGCGGCGCCGTCTGCGGTGGTGCGGCTCGCTGTGGCTTCCGGGCTGCCTTCAATGCGTTCCCACCGCATGAGTCCGGCGAGGCCGTGCACGGGCATGCGGAATCGACCGGTCCGGCCGGCCAGACGGTAGATCTCCGGCGCGGGCGGGGTTTCAGTCAGGTCCCAGGTGCGCCCGATCGCCGGAAAGAGCACCGGATTGCCGCCGGCCAGGTGAGCTGTGGCGGGATCCGATCCCGGTTGCTGCAGAAAACCTTCCGGGGTGAAGAAGACCTCCTTGCCCCCCGTCTCCCAGGAGTAGAGGTTGCAGCCGAGGGCAGGGGAGATGCTGATCGTCGACTCGCCGCTCTCATCTGACACGTGAAAGCTCTCGCTCAGCGGCGGTTCGGGCGGGGAGTTGGGCGCCGGTTGCGGTGCGGCGTCCGGCCCGGTTTCCGACGCGGGGTCGCTGCCTGGATCAGAGGGCATTGGAGCTAAAACTCGACTGCTTTCTTCAGTCTGGCGGACTCCTCTGCAACCCGGCAGGCGTGGACGACGTCCCGGGACTCCTGCGGGGTGATGACCGTGGGCTTTCGGCCGTCGGCAATGCACTTCAGGAAGTAGTCGAGCTCCTCTTTGAGGTAGCCGCGACGGTGACCGTTCACCTTCGGCCAGTACGTGGCCTGGGGATACTTGAGGCCGCTCGTGCCGTGAACCTGATAGTGTGCACCGGAGTTGTCGACCATGAGCCATCCCTTCGTGCCGATGACTTCCATGCGTGCGTCGATTGCAAAGGGAACATCGTTGGGCAGGCTCCAGTTGCTCTCGATGACGGCGGTGGCGCCGTTATCCAGTTCGAACATGGCCCAACCCACATCGTCGAAGGTCTTGCCCCGGGTGTTCTGGGTCTGGGCGTAGACGCGCTTCGGCTTTGCCCCGGTGTACCAGAACATGAGGTCGAGATCGTGAATGCCGTCGCCGAAGAGGGCGCTGATCTTCTCGAGCTGGGTCTCGGTTATGAAGCCGGCGAGGTTTCGCTTGGCCCGGAGGCTCACGACCCGGCCAATGTTGCCGGCGTCGATTTCTTCCTTGGCAAGGGCGTAGGCGGTATCGAACCGGCAGATGTGCCCGGTCATGAAGCACTTGTCGGTCTTCGCAACCTCGGCGAGGATCTGGTCACACTCCTCCGCCGTGTTCGCCATTGGCTTCTCGACGAAGACGTGCTTGCCCGCCCTCAGCGCATCAATGGTGATCTGGACGTGGTCCGACACGTGGGTGACCACCGAGACCATGTCGATGTCCTTGTCCGCGAGGAGCTCGTGGTAGTCGGTGTACCTCTTCGGCACGGAGTACTGATCCCCGATCTCCTTCAGGCGACTCTCAGTTCGTGTGCAAACCGCGGCCATCTCCGCCAGCGGAAGCTCCGTGAGTGTGTCTACGTGATACTCACCGAACCAGCCGATTCCAATTACACCACAGCGTATGCGGTCCATACCTGCCTCCTTATGAGTCGTGTATGTGATTCTGCAAGAGCCTGCGCAGAGGATCTTGCTCTACTGTCGAATAGCCGAGGAGCGAGTGCCGACGCCATCCTTCCGCGTATTCGGAAGCGCCGGACATGGAGCCGACCCGTCGGGCCAGATCCCGCATGGTCTGGAGATAGGAGTCCATGCCCTGCGTCGTATCGAGCCAGCTCTTCTGGCTCTCGTGACACGCGAGCATGTCCTCCTTCTCATCTATGACTTCACCGACATCCACGTAGAAGTCGGGGATGATCGTCTCCCCGAGGGGACCGGTTACCCCGTGAGGCATGGCGTGGTAGAGGACGACGTCGTCCAGGCAGGGCTCCGTCGGCGGGATAGTGCGGTAGTTCGGCATGCCCCGTACAAAGGCCGCGCTGACGGCAAGGCGACACGCCTGCATGTGATCTTCCATATAGTCCTGCGGTGAGGCGACGAGCATGATGTGCGGTCGCGCCTTGCGGACAATCGAGGCGACCCGCGCGACATTCTCGATACTGTAGATGACCTCCATGTCGTCGAAGAGGCTCGGGTACCATGTCGCCCCGATATACTCCGCCGCCTTCCGGGACTCCCCGGCACGGATGTCGATGATCTCTTCCCGGGAGTGCTCGGTCGACCCGAGGGAGCCGTTTGCCAGGTTCGCGTAGTGAATGTCGCAGCCTGCGCGTTTGAGCAGGAACAGCGTCCCCGCCATGACGAACTCAATGTCATCCGGATGGCTGTGCATTGCGAGGACGTTCATGGGTTAATGCATCTCCGCTTCGCAGGTACCGATGCCCGGTCGGTAGTAGTGAAAGACGACGTTCGGATGGTCGGCGAGAAGCGACATGGGCACCGACGAATCCGCGATTCCTTTGGAGATCATGAGGGCAGTCAGACGAATCCCGAACACGTTGTCGTGTACCCCGGGGTGCCAGATCGAAACGCGAGCGGACTTCCAGGTCTCCACGGGACCAACGGTTATCGCCCTGGTAGGTACCGCATGGAGCTGGCCCTTTCCGGAGGTTCGGGCGTTCTGGTTGATCGTGAGGGGGTGGAGATCCACGACCCGTGCGGAGAGCTTCCGATACTCTTCAGGCGGAGGCGGGGCGTCGGTGTATTCGCCCGTTCGCGCCAGAGGATCGTTGAAGGCCCAGTGCTTCACTTCACCCTGACCACCCTGCATGACGAGGCATTCAGCCTGGTCGTACGACGCCGTGTAATCGGCAACGTTGCCGGCCGTGAGAAAGTGGAGGTGCTCGTCCGGCATCCGCAGCTTCGGATCAATGCGATCGAAGCACAGCTCGAGATCCGCTCTTGCAAAGCTCAACGGGTGCGACCGGGGCACCTCCTTGCCGTTCTCGAACCACTCGTCCATTGCCCAGAAGTGTCCGTCCCGGACATCGATCTCCAGATCGTTCACGATTCGGGCGACCAGAGGAAGTTGCTCCGTCGGCCCGATCGGGCCGCAGATGCCTTTCGGATTATCCGCCGTGGACTGTTGCCAGGCGTTGACGTACTCCAGTGCCTCGGCAAGGAAGAACTCGTCGAGGGTGTCGTACATCTTGACGCGAAAGCCCTTCCGGGACAGGCCTTCAATATCCGCGGCGGTGAGTCTTGCCGCGTCCGCGAGAAGTTCAGGGTCAAGGGTGGTGTAGTCCCACCACTCCGGAGCGACCCGGCTCAGTGGTCTCTTTGTCATCTGGTTCCTGCCTTTGTGTGCTGCCACCTGATGTGGATCATGGGAATCACACCCCTCCCGCTATGCGGTACGGGTACCTCCCGACGAGAAGCGACTCGACTGCCATGAGCGAGGCGCCGTACACCCCGGCATCTTCCCCAAGCGTGGAGACACTGATCTCCGGTCTGGCGAAGGGGACGAGGCGGTCAATCGCTGCGCCGATCGGCTGTATCAGCAGCTCCTCCACACCGGGACACGAGCTGATATCTCCGCCGAAGACGATGAGCTCCGGATTGAGGACGATCGAAAGGTTGAGCGCCGCAATGGTGAGCTTCGATACGGCGGCATCCAGCACGGTGCACGCGGTTGCATCACCGTCGGCAGCCGCAGCGAACACGTCCTGGATCGTCAGCTGCGCCGGATCGCCTCCGGCCATGTCCCGCATGCGCGTCTGCTCACCCTGTTCGAGGGCGCGTTGTGCCATTTCGCGAATTCCCTGGGTGGACGCAAACTGCTCCAGATACCCCTTGTGATCGTGCCGGTACCCGAGGGATTCCTCATTGGTTACCGTGAATCCGATCTCGCCTGCTGCGCCGCCGGCACCGCGGAGGAGCTCGTTGTCCATGATGATACCGGCGCCGACGCCGTTTCCGACCTGGATGAAGACCAGATCCTTGTAGTGCTTGCCCT
Organism: uncultured Spirochaetaceae bacterium; assembly: GCA_964654185.1. GTDB lineage: Bacteria > Spirochaetota > Spirochaetia > DSM-27196 > PWMO01 > CAYFQV01. Next base: position 29,196 of record CAZZIE010000022.1, read on the forward strand.
TTCCGTACCGGTGTTCTCCGAGGGCCGCCAGTTTCACGATGTTCTCCAGAAAAACCTCGATACCGAGTCTGCGCGACAGCTCAGCTTTGAGGTCGAGACCCTCGAGGTTCTCGTAGAGGTACGCATTCATGGGGCGTTGGGTGGCAACGTCGATCACCGCCGGCACGCCCACCGTCAGCGCCTTGAGGGGAGGTATAGGACGGTCCGTGTTGGTCCGGTGCAGATCTGCGAGAAACTGCTCTATCTCGCCTGCAAGATCGTCGACCAGGTTATCACTCTCGGCGAGGCGTCTCCCCGCGTAGCTGCCTCTGACGGTGCTGCTGAAATCGAACAGGGCCATCCGCACACGTTCGCTGAGCAGGTCAACACCGAGGACCGCTCCCTTCTGTATGTTGATCCTGACGGCAGCGACCTTCTTGCCACTCGGCGTCTTGACCTGCTCATCCGCAACGACATAGCCGTGATCGATGAGGTTTTCGATGGCCCGTGACACTGCGGGCAAGCTGATGTTGAGCGCCTTTGCAATCTGGGCGCGGTAGGACGGCCCGCGCTCTCTCAGGTAGTTGAAGATGATCGAGATGTTGATGCTGTTCTGAAGATTCGCGTCTGCTGTTCGTGCTACGTGTGTTGCTCTCATCCAATGCGCTCGATTCGTGGCGCCGCTCACAATGCGGTTCGTGCTTGATGGGCATGTGGCCGGCCGGAGGCCGGCCACATGGTTGCGTCACTTCAGTTCTGAAAGTTTGATGGGACGCTTCTCCTCGAGGGACTTCTCGATCGCGAAGGCAACGTGATGCGTCTTGAAACCCTCCTCGAAGTTGACCGCTGAGTCCTCTCCCTTCGAGACACGGTCGACGAAGTCCTGAACCTGCGGACCGTAGGGGTGGGCGAGGACGTCCCCGGACTCGGCCTGCGTCGTCGGCAGCTCAATCCATTCGTCGGCCTTGACGCCTTCGAGCTTCGTGGTCCAGAACTTGTCGTTCCAGATAGTTCCGTCGCTGCCAATGATGTGAATGTTGAACAGGTATGGCTGTCGTGCATCCACGCAGGATACACATTTCCCAACGGTTCCGTCAGAAAACTGCAGAATAGCCGCGGACGTTGAATCGTATTCGTAGCCCTTGAGCACTTCCGACTTGGTCTTTGTGGAGTAGGCGTACACCTCTTCGACGGAAAGCTTCCTGCCGTCCACTCCCTTGAAGTAGAGGAGCGCGTCGAGCGAGTGAATCCCCGCGGTGAGCAGAGCGCTTCGTCCATACTCTTTGGTCCGGTGCCACTCCCACTGGCCGTACCAGGGACCTATGCCGTGGTAGTAGTCGACCTCAATGTGGTGTACCGGCCCGATCAGGTTCTGTCCCAGGATGCTCTGCACGAGCGCCATGTGCGGAATGAACCTGAGCTCGAAGTAGACGGCACTCTTGACCTTCGCATCCTCGATCGCCTTCTTCATCTCCTTGAGCGTGTCCCAATCGAGGGCCAGGGGCTTCTCAATCATGAGGTGTTTGCCCTTTTTGGCCGCGGCGATTGCCTGTTCCGGATGCAGGTGGTGGGGCGTGCAGATATCCACGACGTCCAGATCGGGATGATTGAGGAACTCGTTGTAGTCGTTGTAGAGCTTTGCCTTATCTCCATAGATGGCGGCCAGTTCCTTCGGGTCCCACTTCCGGCGGGAGCACACCGCTACGATTTCCGTTCCCGGGTTCTCCCGGAACGTCAGCGCATGACTGGTCGACACCCAACCAAGCCCAACAATGCCAACTTTCAAAGGCTCCATGTAGACCTCCTTCTACTGAGACCTTGCGCGGAAGCGAGAGCGGATACTTCGCCTACTCGCTTTTCTTTCCAAACCACTCGTTCTCATCGCCGAGATACTCCATGAACTCGACGACCGATCCGTCTGAGTGCTCATAGAAGCCGACCCGGAGAAAGCCGCCGACTTCAAAGGGTTCCAGAAGCACCTTCATGCCCTTGGACGCTTCCTCCAGGCTCTTCACGCGATATGCAACGTGGGGCATGTCCCGGACGGGTCCGGTAACGGGGCTGTCGGGCTCGTATCTGAGCCACTCAACGTGAAAGGGATGATCCTTCGGATTTGTCACCCATACCCGCGTAGACTCGACCCAGTCCTCGTCGGCCTTCTTCTCCGTCGTGATTACACCAATGTGGTCAAATACAAGTTCCATTCTTCCAGCTCCATCTCCATCGTGGGCCCGTGCCGCTTCGGCCCGTGCCGTTGCGGCCCGTGCCGTTGCGGCCGGCCCCGTTCCACCGCACCTCGAGCAACTCCCGAGGTGCGCCTACGCCGTCCAACTGGCCCAGCGCTTGTTTATCTGACTAACGCCGAGCCAAATCGAGATACCAATGAGCGCTATGAGCAGTATGACCCCGAAGAACTCGGCCATTCGTCCCAGGGACGAGTAGTAGCTGAGTCGTGTCCCGAGGCCCATGTTGCCACCGACCATGTCGGCGCCGACCGCCGTGATCAGACCGAAAATGCCGCCAACCAGAAGGCCGACGTTCACCATGGGAAGGGCCAGCGGGAAGCGGACCTTCGCAAAGATCTGGAAGGTCGACGCCCCGTAGGACCGCGCCAGGGCGATCTTGGGCATGTCGGTCCGCCTGAAGCCCGTCATGGCGTTTATCATGACCATTGGACCTGCGGCGAGTGACACGGCAATGATCCGCGGCCATACGGTGAAGCCGAGGCGCATCATCAGCAGGGGTACCAGTGCAATACTGGGTGTCGTTATCAGCAGGATGACGTAGGGCGTGATGATCGTCTCGAAGTAGGGGAACTGCGTCAGCACTGCTGCAAGGACCAGCCCGATCGTCGCTCCGATCACGTAGCCTGCGGCCAGCTCGCCGAGGGTATAGAGGAAGTGCGGGAATATCGTTTCGATGGAGTTCACCAGCGCCACGACCACCGCGGACGGTGCCGGGAATATGTAGGATGGGACCTCCAGTACCCTGACGAGTAGCTCGGCCGCACCGATCACCACAATGGCAACAGCAATAACTCCCGCTGCCTGCTTCAACCCGTGGGTGTGGGCGGTGGCTATGACTCTGGACACACCACCGAATCCACCGCCGCCGGCTCCCTGTTCCTCGGACTTGTTTTCGAACTCCGGTACATGCTCTTCGAGCAGCTTGTCGTACTCCGCCATTACCATGCCTCCCCGCTACACCTGTGTGCTGTAATGTTCACTTTCGTACTCACCTAGTTCCTTCTGTTTGTGGACATCGTCCGAGATCCGTTGCTTGATCCTGGCGACGATCTCGAAGTACTCCTGCTTCATCATGATGCCTTCGGGCCGTGGTCGAGGCAGGTCGATGTCGAAGGTCTCGGAGTTCACCGCAGGGCGTGGCGTCATGACGAAGACCCGGTCTGCGAGGTACACGGCCTCCTCAATCCGGTGCGTAACGAAGACGATCGTCTTCTTCGTTCGGTTCCAGATTTCCAGGAGCAGCGCATCCATCTCGTCACGGGTATATGCGTCCAGCGCGCCGAAGGGCTCATCCATGAGGAGGACCTTCGGATCGTACGAGAGCGCCCGCACGATGGAGGCGCGCTGTTGCATGCCTCCCGACAGCTCGTTCGGCATGTTATCTTCGAATCCATCCAGGCCGACGATCTGGAGCAGCTCGCCCACCCGCGTGCGATAGTCGTTCAGGTTTCTTCCCATGATCTCAATTGGGAAGTAGATGTTCTTCTCGAGCGTGCGCCAGGGAAGCAGGTTGGCCTGCTGAAAGATGATTCCGACGTCTTCACGAGGCTTGTCCACCTCGTCGCCAAGGATCCTGGCGGTACCGCCGGTGAAGTGGTGGAGGCCGGTCAGGCCCCACAGAAGGGTGGTCTTGCCGCACCCGCTCGGCCCGACGATTGCGATGAAGTCGCCCTCGTGGACTTGCATTGAAAAATCGCGAATAGCCTCCACATCTCCTCTATGCCCGTGGTAGACCTTGGTTACGTTTCGCACGTCTATATGAGTTTCCATGTCCGTGGAGTTCCCCTGTTGGTTGGCATTTGAGTACGGCGAGGCTGGGCGGAAGACCGTTGCTTCCTTCCAGCCCCGCACGATCTACAGCATCGAGGACGGTCGGTCGTCTCGGATGCCGTTTTCTGGATGACCTACCAGCGCGTCAGGTCGACGTCGACGGCACTCCAGGTATCGTTCAACTCGAAGTTCCTCGCGTCTTCAGCGACCCGATCGTGGTCGAAGTCATTTGCGGCTTCGATCAGCTCGTTCGTCATCACTTCCTCGAGCTCGAGTCGCTTGGTTGTTTGTCCCAGTTCCGCGATAACATCGACGTACCTTTCCCAGCGGTCGGTGGGCAGCTGTCCGTACATGCCCAGGTTGTCCTTGCTCCAGACGTAGCCGTCGTGGAGCTGCCACATGGACTCGAGGGCAAGCTCCGGAGCCATCTGCTCGCGGACAGCCGCGAATCGATCGTACGTGATCTGCGCGGCAGCGCGCGGGTTGTGTCGGGCAAAGTGCATCCCCATGGCCGCACCGCGGAGCACCTTGGTCAGCAGCTCCCTGCGTTCGGGGTCCTCGAGGTCGGCCTTTCGGACCGCGTAGCCGTTACTCGGTAGCCCGGAGAACTCGTCGCCAATGAAGTACCGAAGGTCCAGACCGATTGCGTCCCACTGTGCGCGGAGCCCCTTCCACGTCAGGGCAACGTCTGCGCGCCCCTGATCGACGGCCTGGCCCCACTGTGCCCCGACAGCCTGGTACTCGACACTGTCCGGGTCGATGCCCAACTCGTACAGAATGGGCGCAACAATGACGTCCCAGCCGGCGAAGGCGATCGCGATGGTTTTGCCCTCAATCTGCTGCACGTCGGTGATGTCACTGTCGGCTGCGACGGCAAAGTCGAAAACCTGTCCGCCGATCATCTCGAAGGCCATGATCACTCCGACGCCCTGATCAACCGCGGCGGTCAGTACGCCCGGCGAAGGGTAGGAGACATCCGCTAGGCCCTGGGCTACCATCTTTTCCGGCGTCTGCGCCTCCATGGGCCCGGGTTGCATGTCGACGCTAATCCCCATCTCCTCGAAGTAACCCATTTCTATGGCGACCCACATGTTGTAGTCGTCCATGACCTCCAGGGTCCCACGGGGACTGACCCAGGTTACATCGACAAGGTCCATCTCCGCTTCTCCTTCGCCTGCGGCGAATACCGAGAAGACAAGACCGACCAACAGAATCATTGCCACGAGCAAACGTGCCGCTGATTTCATACAAACCCCCTTTTGTTGTCGTCGCACCCGCAGGTCGTCATGGACGTCTAGCGTCCCGAACGCGCTGCGCCGGTACGTACTAACTTACTGTTAGTTCTCAATTCTAAGGCAGATCAGTCAGGAGTCAAGACTTTTCTCGGGGCAGTTCTAATCCATGTGGGGAGGTCTGATACAGGGAGGATCGAAGACTACGGGGACGGCAGAGAGTGCGGGGCGAGCGAACGGCCGGGGGGACAAGCGGCAGGCCGCGGGCGCGGCGATCGGTCCGCCGGGACTCAGTTGCTCTCCAGGTTCCGCGCCTCGTTGGGAAGCCGCACCGGCCGCCCCTCAGTGAGCTCGATCTCCTTGCCGCGGACCGTGATGGTGAGGGGCTCGCCGTCGGTGTTTTCGAAGCGCATTTCGTCGTGATTGATGTCGACGGCAATCTGCCGGTTGTGGAAGCGGATGGAGAAGCGCAGGCGGCCCCAGCGCCTGGGAAGGCGGGGGTCGAAGGTGAGCTTGCCGTCGAAGTCGGTCATGCCGCCGAAGCCGTAGATCAGGGACATCCAGACGCCACCCGCCGAGGCGATGTGGGCGCCGTCGACGGTGTTGCCGGCAACATCGGCCAGGTCCATCAGAAGGCCGTAGCGAAAGTACTCGTATGCCTTCTCCTCGTAGCCGATCTCCGCGGCCAGGATGGACTGCACGCACGCGGAGAGAGATGAGTCGCCCGTTGTGATGGGGTCGTAGTAGTCGAAGTTGCGGCGCTTCTCGTCCAGGGAGAACTCGTTACCGAGAAGGACCATCGCCAGCACAATGTCGGCCTGTTTGATGACCTGGTGCCGGTAGATGACGAGGGGATGGTAGTGGAGCAGGAGCGGGTAGTGATCCGCCGGCGTGTTCTCGAAGTCCCACTTCTCCTTTGCAAGGAAGTTTGCGTCCTGCGGGTGAATCTCCCGGTCTTCGTCGTAGGGGACGAACATGTGGTCCGCGGCGCGCGACCAGAGATCGACCTCTTCATCCGCGTTGAGCTCGGTCTCGTGGACCAGCCGCGTATAGGCTTCGCGGTCGTGGCTGCGGAGCCAGGCCACCACCTCCGCGGCGTAGCGCAGATTGGCCCGCGCCATGAGGTTGGTAAAGGTGTTGTCGTTGACCACGGTGGTGTACTCATCCGGGCCGGTCACGCCGTGAATGTGGAAGGTGCCGTCGTCGGGACTGAAGAAGCCGAGGCCCACCCACATGCGAGCGGTCTCCACCAGGATCTCCGCGCCGTACTCCGCGAGAAACTGCGGATCGTCCCGGATGTCGACGTAGCGCCGAATGGCATACGCAACGTCCGCGTCAATGTGGTACTGCGCCGTGCCGGCGGCGTAGTAGGAGCTCGCCTCCTCACCGTTGATGGTGCGCCACGGGAAGAGCGCGCCTCTCTCCGAGAGCTCGGTTGCGCGATTTCGGGCAAACTCCAGCTTGGTGTGGCGATACCGCAGAAGATTCCGGGCAATCCGCGAGTTGGTGTAGCTGAGAAAGGGGGCGACGTAGATTTCGGCATCCCAGAAGTAGTGCCCCTCATATCCCTGACCGGTGAGACCCTTGGCGGGAATGCCGGCGGTCTCGGCGCGCGCCGCCGCCTGACAGAGCTGGAAGATGTTCCACCGAATGGCCTGTTGCACCCGGGTGTCCGTATCGACGACGACGTCCGCCCGGCGCCAGAACTCCTCCAGGTAGGCGCGCTGGCTGTGCTCGAGTGCCTCGTAGCCGTCGCGCAAAGCGCGCTGGAGCGTGCGCTGGGAGCGATCAATCAGCTCCACCGGTGGAACCGACCGGGACATGTGATAGGTAAAGAACTTCGTAATCCGGATGGGAACGCCGGCGCGCGCATCGATCGTGAAGACCACCTTGCCGAGATCCGGGCCCCAGGAGCGACTCGACTGCCAGGGATTGTCCGTAATGACGACGTGGTCCATCCCTACGCCCAGGGTCATCCGGGAGTTCGTCGTCCGGTAGCCGGTAATGACGCAGTGCTCCTCCTCAAAGTGGTTCTGCGCGTTGAGAACGCGGAACCCGAAGCCCCGTGACCGCCGCGGGTCGTCCTGCTCCTTGCCGTTTCCGTTCCCGTTTTTGGGCTCGTCCGTGGGCAGGCTGTCCTGGCGGTTGAGCATCTGGCTGGAAATCACAACGGGCGCATCCGAGTCGAGGGTGAGCTCGTACTGAATGGCGCCGAGGTGGCGCTGGTCGAAGGAGATGATTCGCCGGGAGCTGATCTGGACCTGCTTTCCCGCCGGGGAGGACCAGTTCATCTGCCGATGGAGCACCCCGCTCCGGAAGTCGAGCTCCCGACGGTACTCGGTCAGACGCGCCGTGGGCAGAAAGAGCGGTTCGTCGTCCACGTAGAGCTTCAGGATTGTGCAGTCCGGGACGTTGACGATCGTCTGCCCCGTCTGTGCGAAGCCGTAGGCCTCTTCGGCGTGAACGATCGGCCAGGTCTCATGAAAGCCGTTGCAGAAGGTGCCCGCCTGGACACTGGGGCGGCCCTCCTCGAAGGTGCCGCGGGTTCCCAGGAAGCCGTTGGCAAGGGCAAAGATCGTCTCGGCGTTGCCCATCCAGCGAGATGAGAACTCCGACTCCAGTATTGACCACTCCATGGGCGGGTAAATATGATACGGGAGCATCCGTACGTTCCGCGCAATCATGCCCTCTCCTTCCGCGACACTTCTTACGTAATAGTCGGCAGTCTAACGCATAGAGGGGAGGGTTTGTCACCGTCGCAGACGGCGGCGTTGACCATCGGCGCCGGCCGCCGCTCCTGCGTGGCCTCGACGCCGGCTTCAGGACAAGGCGCCTCCCGGTGAGGTATGATTCCCTGAGATAGGGTAGAGATGTGACGCTGCGATTCGCTGTGCTTACCACCCTCGTGGCCGCGTGCCTGGCCCTGAACGCCTCCCCGGCGCGACCGGACGACACCGGGCGCGACGGTTCTGCTTCCGCCGGATCCCTCGTCGTTGACTTTGACCTGCACAGCTACAGCGGCGCGCCTCTCCTTCTCGAGCTCACCGTCACCGAAAGCGTCGCACCTCTCAGCCGGGTTACGGTCCAAAGCGCCGCCAGCACCCTTCAATTCACTGTGCCGATGCCGACGGACTCCGCCGACGCCCTTCCGCTCACCATTCCGTTCTCTCCCTTTCGCGAGCCCGGGGTGCACGACCTGACCGTGACCTTTGCCGGTGATTCCTGGGAGGAGCGCGCGACCTTCGAGGTCGCCTTCGTCGATTTCGAGTGGGGACGGGACAACTTCCGCTTCGGGAACAACCCGGATTACCGGAAGCGGCTGGATCCGTACTCGGTCATGCTCTCGGCGTGGCTCGCCGACCGCTTCGGCGAGATCTCGGACCTCGACCGCGCGGTCCTGACCGACTACATGAACGAGCTCTTCGGTAAGAACGCCGGGCGCTGCTACGCCTTTGCGGGAAGCCAGCTCCGGTACTACCGCCGGCCGGACCTGCTGCCGAGTTACTACGACACCATCTATGAGGTGCGCGCCCGGAACCGCGTCCTTCAGCGGGAAATGAACTACCTTCAGATGGACATGGTCTTCGACCACTTCGTTGCCGGGGAGGTGCCGCGGCACCCGCCGGAAGAGCCCGATCCCGCGGCGCTCCGCGCCGTCGCGGAGGAGGTTCACCGCCGCATTTCGGCGGGGGAGCCCGCGGTGCTGGGCCTCATTGCCGACGACCTCCACCACGCCATGCTGGTGTACGGCGTCGTGCGCCGCGACAGGACCGGTACCATCGACCTCATTTCTGCAAACAACTGGAAGGACGAGCAGTCCGAGAACATGCACAGTGAAAACGCCGACATGCTCAGACTGCAGGTCGCCCCCGGGCACGAGGGGGAGCGGGTCGAGTGGTGGAACCGCAGTGATGAGCGCAGCCGCACGCCGGACCTCATCTACGTTGCGGATGTGCAGCGGGAGTACGATCACGATCCGCAGCTGCTCCGGGATCTTGCGGCGCACCGCCTCGGCGAGCTTCGTGACGCCGGAGAGGCGGCGCTGATCGTGGAGAGTGCGGATGCCGCCTTTGTGGAGAATGCGGAGGGCGATACGACGGGCTACCACGACCCGGTGACGCGGCGCGGCATTCGTGAGGTGACCTTCCGGCGGGTGCAATCGAGCTACCTTTTTCGGCTCCCCGCCGGCGGGACCTTCGACCTGCACGTGGAGGACTCCGAAGGCGCGCGAATCTACTTCGTGGCTCCGGGCGGAGCGGCCGCAGCCACGGACGCCGAGGCGCCGCCTGCTCAGCCCGGAGAACCCGCCGCCACCATTCTGGAGCTCGAGACACCGGAGTCGCCGGTCACTCGGTCGTTCCGAATCAGCGCAGGCACACTCCAGCCCGGCGAGGTGGAGCCCCTCGAGTGAGGGGCCGCCGAACCGGATTCCCGGAGCCTGCCGGCCCGGAAACTACCGGCCCGGAAACTACCGGCCCGGAAACTACCGGAACGGATTATTGAAAGCGCCGTGACGTCCCGGTAGGATTGTCCGGAAATGAATGATCGGCAGTCCGTGGTGAGGGGAGCGGTACGGGCCTACGGCCGCGTCTTCTGGGTGTTCCTCTCGCTCCTCGTTCCACAGATCCTCTACTTCCTCTCGCTCGCGGCGGTGCAGGGAAGCGGCGTCGGCGCCGTCATGACGCGCGGCGGCGTTGCGACTGCCGGGATCTACCTGCTCGGCGCCCTGGTTGCGGCCCCCATTCTGACCCGGTGCATCCGCCGCGCCGTGAGCCGGCAGGAGTGGGAGCGCGCCTACCGGTGCTCCTTTCGCCTGCCCGTCCACGGAGCGATTGCCGCCGGGGCAATGGGTGCGGTGGTCCTGCTCCTTGCCGTCATTGGGGAGGCCACCTTCGCCGTCGGCGCAACGGCGTTCTGGCCCGCCGCAACGGGCATTCTCCTGGGGAACATCGTCAACCTGGCCATCTACACCTACTTTGTCCTGGACTACACGGCGCGGCGCTTCCGAATCGGCATTCCCGCCCGCGAGGAGGAGACCTGGACGCCCCAGACCGTTCCGGTCATCGCCAAGGTGGCGGCGGTGGTCCTGGCGACGGGGGTTCTGCCCTTCGTGTTCATTGTCGTGCTCCTCCTTGCCGACATGGATGCGGACGTCTTTGTCACGCTGCCCGGCATCGTCTACAGCGTCTACGTGAGCATTGCCGTCCTTCTGGCCTTTGCCCGGTCTCTGCGCACCTCCTCGGACCTGTTGCTCCAGGCGGCAGAGCGCCTGGAGGCCGGTGACTACGAGACCCGGACACCCCTGATCGCCGGGGATGAGTTCACCGCGGTTTCCCGTGCCTTCAACCGCGCCTTCAAGACGCTCCGGGAGCGCGATGCGGAGATCCACTCCCTCAACGAGGAACTGCGCGCCATGAATCGCCGTCTCGAGTCCGCGGTGCAGCAGCGCACCCGGGAGCTGGAAGAGGAGAAGCGACGCGCCGAGGAAGTGAGCGAGCGGCGCCGCGACCTTATTCACGTGCTCAGCCACGACCTCCGCAATCCCCTGAGCGCCATTCAGTCCCTTCTGGAGCTCTCGCAGGGGACCGACGAAAGCCTGGACGAGTACCGCGACGACATGGGCGAGAGTATTGACGCCGCCCTCGAGCTGATCGACAACGTCCGGCAGCTCCAGGCCCTGGAGACCGGCAAGATGGACCTGCACGTCCGGAGCGTGCCGCTCCGGGATGCGGTGGCCGCCGCGCACCGCCTCCTCGAGCATCGCTTTCGAGAGAAGGGAATCGGCCTGGTCAACCTGGTCCCGGAGGAGTGCACCGTCCTGGCCGACGCCGCCACCCTCCGCACGACGGTCCTGGGCAACCTGCTCTCCAACGCGGTGAAGTTCTCCTACCAGGGGTGCCGAGTCTATGTAGAGGTCACGGTCGACGGCCCCACCGTGCGCCTGCGCGTCAGCGATACCGGCGTCGGCATGCCCGAGGAGCTGCGATCCAAAGTCTTCTCGGAAAACACCGCGACCCGCCGCGAAGGCACCAACGGTGAAGCCGGCACCGGCTTCGGCATGCCCCTGGTGCGCCGCATCGTGGAGGCCTACGGCGGCGAGATCAACGTCTACTCCCCGGCGGTCGGGGCGCCGTTGTCGGCAGCAGTGGACCAGACCGGTGAGGACAAGGAGCGACCTGCGGCGGCGGAGCGGGCCGCGGCGACGGAGTCGACGGCGCCTCCTGAGCCGACCGCGGCCGCGGAGCCGTCCGCAGCGACCGACGAGTTGGTAGCCGTTGGCCCATCCGGCGTTCAGTCAACCGGTGACGGCCACCGGGACGGCGGCCGCCACGGTCCCGGCAACGGGGACGCCGCCCACGGGGGCGCCGTGCCCGGGGACGCCGCCCCCGGC
>CAZZIE010000023.1:0-40607 GCA_964654185.1 uncultured Spirochaetaceae bacterium
CCGAGTAGATTGCGGCCAGGCGCTCGTGAACAAGAAGGGCACGTTCCCGCGGCGTCATGGCGCTACCCGCCGGATCGAGCGTCCGGCCCCGGCGTCTGCGCAGCGTCGCGGTCGCGGTCGGCCGCACCATCGCGGTCGGCCGCGGCGTCCGGTTCCGCCGCGCCGGAGCGCTTGCGACGACTGTGCTCCCGGTATCCCGTCCTGATGACGTCGAAGGAGAAGTGCTCCGGGACGGGATCGTAGCCGCCGGTAAACAGACTCGAGCAGCGGAAGATCCGGGAGATGCCCAGAGCCAGCCCGCGGAGAAGCCCGTGCTTCAAGATGGCGTGCTGCGCGTAGGACGAGCAGGACGGATGGTAGATGCACGTCTGCGGAAGCAGCGGTGAGATCAGGTATCGGTAGAGGAGGATCGGCAGGGTGGCAGTGACCCGCAGTGCGTGGAGAAGCCGACCTTCGGGACGAACGGAACTCATACCGAGAATGTCGTCATAAGGTGAAGGGTTCGGGAAGGAGGTCCCGAAGCTCAACGGTCCGCTCAATGCCGTCCATGGTCGCAAGGTGGATCTTGAACTCAGGCGGACAGAACTCCGCGAGAACCTGGAGGCAGATGGCGCAGGGGACCGCCGCCGGCTTCGCATCAGTCACCAGTACCATGAACTCCAGATCTGCCTTGCCTCGCGCCGCCACGGCGTTGAAAATCGCAACACGCTCGCCGCATACCCCCGCTCCAAAGCTTGCATTCTCAATGTTGCAGCCACCATAGATGGTTGCATCCCCGGCGGCCTTCACGGCGGCGCCGACATGGAACTTCGAATACGGCGCGTAGGCCTTCTCCTTCATCGCCCTGGCTACATCAAAAGCTGTTTGCGTGAAATCCATATCGCACTTTACCACGGACGGCCGGTTCGCGTCGCCGGGCGGCGCTATCGGCGCGGCGCTATCGGCGCGGCGCTGTCGGCGCGGCGCTTCCCGTGGCCCCCTACTCGCCGATCAGAGTCACGATGATCGTGCGACGGCGGCGGCCCGAACGGTGCTCCAGAAGATAGATCCCCTGCCAGGTACCGAGGCGGAACCTGCCCCCCGCGACCGGCACGGTTACCGAGGCGCCGGTGAGGACCGACTTCGCGTGGGCAGGCATGTCGTCGGGCCCTTCGATCGTATGGACGTAGTAGGGCTCGTTCTCGGGCACGAGGTGATCGAGAATGGCGCTGAGGTCGCGCCGCACGTCGGGATCGGCATTCTCGTTCAGGGCCAATGAGGCGGAGGTGTGGAGAATGTGGACGTGTGCCACCCCCTTCGAGAGCTCCCTGAGCTCAGGCAGAGCCTCCTCGATCTCTCTGGTTACGATGTGAACCCCCCGGGCATACGCGCCCAGAGTGATCTCCCGCTGCTCGATCCGCATGGTGCTACCTCGTCTCCCGCGCCCGGGGAGCGTAGAATACGCTCTCGATCCGGCTCAATGTCCAATCGACAACCAGGGCCAGGAGCGCTGCCGTGATCGCTCCGGAAAACACGAAGGCGGTATTGTCCCGAACCAGTCCGGCAATGATGATCACGCCCAGGCCGCCGGCCCCTACGACGGCTCCTACCGTTGCCGTCCCAATGTTAATAACTACCGATGTTCGCACCCCTGCGGCAATCACCCGGGCGGCCAGGGGCAACTCCGACAGGAAGAGCACCTGCATCTTCGTCATACCGATGCCCCGGGATGCCTCGGTGAGATCGGACGGGATAGCCTCCATGCCGGAAATGGTGTTATTGAGTACCGGCAGAATGCTGTAGATGAAGAGGGCCACGACGGTCGGCTGGAATCCGAATCCCAGAGCGGGCACCGCCAGGGCGAGGACCGCCACCGGCGGAAAGGTCTGCGCCAGGGAGCTGATATCCTGGACGACCGAGAGGAAGTCACGGCCGATCGGATGGGTGACGAAGACCCCCAGCGCAACACCGATGAAGCTCGCCGCGGCGCTGGAAACCAGCACCAGGATCAGGTGTTCCCGCAGGAGCGTGCCGAGGCTCGCCCGGGGATAGAGATGCTGCTGGGCATCCGGGAACACGGTCTTGAGAAGGCCTTCGAGGAGCTCATCATTCGCCACGATCGCGGCGAAGAGCCCAATGATCACCAGAAGTGGAACCAGGCTGAGAAGGTGCCGGCCCGGCGACTTCCGCATTAGTCCAGTCCCTCCTGGTTCAGCTTCTCAATGTCCATGAGACGGACTTCCCCGAGAATTCGATCCTCCTCATCCAGAACAGGAACCGCCTTCAACCCCTGTCCGAGAATGCGGGAGAGCGCCTCCCGGAGATCCGCGAAGCTGCGGACACCGACGTCGCCGGGCTTGACCGCGGTGATCCGCTCCGGATCGAGGTCCCGCTCACCATTGAGCTTTCGTTCGTCGAGCATTCCGACCAGGCGCCCATCATCGTCATGAATCCAGACCAGTCCGACACCGCTCGTGAACGCGCTCCGCGAGGCCCCGGCGACGTCCCCGCGCTTCATGAGAACCGCGTCGCGGACGTGGTCCTGGACGGGAAAGCAGGAGAGGCGCTTCAGGGCGCGGTCGTTGCCGACGAAGTCCCGGACGAACTGGTTGGCGGGATGGGCGAGGATGTGCTCCGGCGTGTCGTGTTGCACGATTTCCCCGTCACGCATGATGACGATTCGGTCGCCGAGGCGGATCGCCTCGTCGAGATCGTGGGTGACGAAGATGACCGTCTTACGGAGCTTGCGCTGGAGATTGATGAACTCGCTCTGGAGCACCTCGCGGTTTAGGGGGTCAACCGCCCCAAAGGGCTCGTCCATGAGCATGGTCGGCGGATTGGCCGCAAGGGCACGGGCAACACCGATCCGCTGCGCCTCGCCGCCCGACAGCTCGGAGGGGTACTTCAGGCGATACTGTGCCGGATCGAGGCCGATCATGTCCAGGAGCTCATCCGCGCGGGTGTATCGCTCCTCCTTCGACCAGCCTAGGAGGCGCGGCACAATACCGATGTTGTCGCGCACGGACATGTGCGGGAAGAGGCCGACGCTCTGAATGACGTACCCGATGCCGCGGCGCAGGGACTCAACGGAGGCCTCCCGGACACTGCTGCCGCCAATAAGGATATCTCCGGCAGTCGGCTCCAGCATGCGGTTGGTCATGCGCAGGGTTGTTGTCTTTCCGCAGCCCGAAGGGCCAATGAGAACGCACACCTCACCCGCCTCGACGGCGAAGCTGATGTCCGAGACGGCGGTGAAGTCGCCGTACTTCTTGGTCACCGAACGAAACTCGATCATGCCAACTCCCTCTTCGATCCCCGGGGCGAAACCCGGTCGATGATAACACCGAGGAGACGGTCAAGTGCTACCGCCATGAAGATGATGGGCAACACTCCCATGACAATGAGGTCGGGAGCCGCCTGGCCGAGACCCTGGAAGACGAAGCGGCCCAGGCCTCCGGCCCCGATGAGTGCCGCGACGGCGGTGTTGCCTACCGCCTGCACGGCGGAGGTCCGAATGCCCGAAAGGACAATCGGAATCGAAAGCGGAAACTCCACGAAACGCAGCAGCTGACGCCGGTTCATTCCCACGCCGCTGCCCGCATCAACGACGGCGTTGGGAATCACCGCAAGGCTCGTGTAGGCGTTCCGGACGATCGGCAGCAGCGCATAGAGGGTCAACGCGATAAGAGCGGGCGCGTTTCCGATCCCCTGGATACCCATCTGGCGCAGGACGGGGAAGCGCTGGGAGAGGTACGCCAGCGGTGCGATCATCAGGCCGAAGAGTGCCAGGCTCGGGATGGTCTGAATCCCGTTCACCACCACGAAGATGGGCTTTTCCAGGCGACTGCGCTTCCAGGCGAGAAGCCCGAGAGGCACGCCGATGATGACGGCAAGGGATACGGCGGTGCCGCTCAAGTATATGTGGTTGAAGAACTCCCGGACGAACCGCTCCCGCCGATTGTAGAACTCTTTGAGTATGGCGAGGTCGTCCAGGCTGCCGAGGAGGAGCAGCGCAGCCAGAATTGCGAAAGGAGTGAGGGAGATAATGGTTCGCGCCGTCCGGGATGCCGGGGCGTTCCGCAGCGACCCGTCGATCAGGACGAAGCTGCTCAACATGAGGAGCCAGAAGCCCACCGACGGCGTGATCCGGCCGAACTCGAAACCCTCCCGCTCCAGGATGACTCCGCTGGTAGAGAGGAGGAGCAGAGCGGCCGCGAAGATCACCAGTCCCCCGCCGACCTTGGCGTACCTGATCCGGAGGCTCTCACCCAGCCGGGACAGGAGCAGACTGAGGAGGAGCGCCGCCGCCAACAACCCGACCAGAATCGGCGCCGGGAGCTCCCAGATAAAATGGGACACACCCTCGACAACGCGGTTCTCTTTGACGACAACGAACGGCAAAAAAAAGGACACACTCCCGATGATTGCACCGAGGAGTGTGACCCGCTCAAATGACTGACTGCGCAGATTCAAGGTTAACCGTCGTCAGATCTAGTTCTGATCCAGAAACCCGGCATTCTCGAGGTACTCTCGGGCCACCTGGGATGCATCTCGACCTTCGACTGCAATCTGGGAGTTGAGGGTCTGCAGACGCTCGAGGTCAAGCGACTGGAAGACCGGGTTCAGCAGATCCGCAATCTCCGGATACTGATCCATGATCTCGCCGCGAACCAGCGGGGCAGGCTCGTAAACCGGCATCACTCCCTCGGAGTCGCGCATGACCTTCAGCCCCAGAGCGGGCAACTGACCATCCGTGCCGTAGGCCATTGCCGCATTGACCCCGTCGGTCTGACGCGCCGCAGCCTGAGTCGTGGTCGCGGTGTTGCCGCCGGAGAACGTCAGTAACTGGGAGTCGTCCAGATCAAAGTCATAGGTCTCTTCAAAGGCAGGAAGCACGTCTTCGCGACTCACGAACTCCTCGCTGGCCGCCAATTTGAACTCACCGCCCTCGCGGATGTACTCGGCCATGTCCCCCAGCGTGTTGAGGTTCTCCTCTTCCGCCAGATCCCGGCGCACGGCTATTGCCCAGGTATTGTTGGCCGGGGCCGGACGTAGCCAGACGAGACCGTTCTCTTCCATGTCCAGCTCCTTGACGGTCTGATAGCCCTGCTCGGAGTTCTTCCAGACGTCCCTCGGGCTGTCGGGATAGAAGAAGGCGCCGTTTCCGGTGTACTCGGGATAGATGTCGATCTCACCGCTGATGATCGCCTTTCGAATGACATCAGTGGTACCGAATTCGGTGTTATCCACGACTTCGAAACCGTTCGCGCGCAGGACTTGAACGATCATGTTCCCGAGAAGCGCACCTTCGGTGTCGATCTTCGAAGCGACCACAACGGGCCCCTTCGTCTCGTCCATCGCCTGCTCCTGCTCTCCAGCTGCAAATGCCGCCAGTCCGACGACAAGAAACAACGCCGCGGCAAGAACCAGCCGCAGGGACATCTTTGCGTTCATGATTGGTCTCCTTCCGCGCCGGCATTCTGGATGATTCAGTCTAAAATACCGCGCGTATGATCTAAGGATAGGAAGGCCCCCAGGGAACGTCAAATTCACGGCGGCACCTTGCCAGGGCCGCAAAGCAACTACGTACTCAGAAGCGTGTTGATGGCCGGGTAGCCAGCTCCTGTCGACACCGGGAGATATCCTCCCGGGGCGGGTGCAGCGACGCCGTGCACGCTCGGATCGCCGCAACTCCTTGCCGCTGCGGTCCCTATGCCGAATCCATCAACAGAGTTCCTAGTACGTTGCTGGTGCTTCCCAGGCCTTTGCCTTCTCCACGGCGCGCTGCCACCCCCGGTAGAGAGCGTTCCGGCGATCCGCATCGAAGGTGGGCTCAAAGCGACGATCCACCTCGTAGTTGGCCAGAATGTCCTTCTTGTCCTGCCAGAACTCCACGGCGAGGCCCGCCAGGTAGGCGGAGCCGCGGGCGGTAGTTTCGATAATGGTCGGGCGGAGTACCGGCACGCCCAGGATGTCCGCCTGGAATTGCATGAGGAAGCCGTTGGCGCTGGCGCCACCATCGACCTTGAGCTCTTTGGTTTCGATGCCTGAGTCCTGCTCCATGCACTCCAGCACGTCCCGGGTCTGGTACGCCAGGGACTCCAGGGTGGCCCGAATGATGTGATTCTTGTTGGCTCCGCGAGTCAGGCCGACTATGGCACCCCGGGCGTACATGTCCCAGTAGGGCGCGCCGAGACCGGCGAAGGCGGGAACCATGTAGACCCCGTTGGTATCCTCGACCTTCCCGGCGAAGTACTCCGTGTCGGCGGCGTCCGTGATGAGGTGGAGCTCGTCCCGGAGCCACTGGATTGCCGCACCGGTGACGAAGATCGCTCCCTCAAGGGCGTATTCGACCCTGTCACCGATGCCCCAGGCCATGGTGGTGAGGAGACCGGTCTTCGAGGGAATCCGCTCGGATCCGGTGTTCATGAGGACGAAGCTGCCGGTTCCGTAGGTGTTCTTCGCCATGCCGTGGTCGAAGCACGCCTGGCCGAAGAGTGCGGCCTGCTGGTCGCCGGCAATGCCGGCCAGAGGGATCCGTGCCCCGCCGAAGGTCTTCTCGTGGGTGTAGCCGTAAACCGCGCTGGAAGGACGGACCTCCGGCAACATGCTCCGGGGCACGCCGAGGGCCTGAAGGAGCTTATCGTCCCACTCGAGCGTCTTAATGTTGAACATGAGAGTGCGCGAGGCGTTCGAGTAGTCGGTCACGTGAACCTCACCGCGGGTGAGGTTCCAGAGCAGCCAGGAATCGACGGTGCCGAAGAGAAGCTTCCCCTGCTCCGCCCGCTCCCGGGCGCCTTCGACGTTGTCCAGGAGCCACTTCACCTTGGTACCGGAGAAGTAGGCGTCTATCACGAGTCCGGTGTTCTCCCGGATGTACTCGGTCCAGCCGTCCCGGGTAAGCTGATCGCATATGCCGGCGGTGCGACGGTCCTGCCACACGATTGCGTTGTGGATGGGCTTGCCCGTCTCGCGGTCCCAGACAATGGTCGTCTCCCGCTGGTTCGTAATCCCGATTGCCGCGATCTGTTCCGGCCGGATGCCGCTGCGCTCGAGTACCTGCCGCGCCACGCCGCTCTGGGTGCCCCAGATCTCCATGGGGTCGTGCTCGACCCATCCCGGCCTGGGATAGAACTGGGTGAACTCCTGCTGCGCCGTCCCGACAATGCTCCCGCCGTGATCGAAGAGAATGGCCCGAGAGCTTGTGGTGCCCTGATCGAAGCTAAGTACGTACGCCTTGTCGTCACTCATCGTCGGCCTCCTCGTTCTCCGCATCGGCATCCGTATCGGCCTCGGCGGCGCCCACCGCGCCGGAGCCCGCGCCGGCGGGAGCCCGCCCTGGGGCTCCGCCGTCGTGCACGCTGAGGCTCGCCACCAGGCTCACGCCGGTGTCGGCGAAGTCTTCCAGGATCACCTGGCCGCGCCGGATCGGCACCGGCACATCCAGCTCGTACACCCGCTGCAGGAGATCATCGATGTGCTCCTTCGGCAGGGGCGCGTCGGTCCGGACCGGAACCCGGGGAAAGTCCTTCGAGGTCGTGCGGGCCGTCGCAGTCACTACGCGCTTCGGCGCGAAGAACTCCTCCCGAGCGTACTCCTTGCCGCGGGGGCAGCGGTTGCCCTTGACCACCAGGTCGTCGTTCTCGTCCGTGTAGAGGGTGAGCTCGCAGCCGATGGGACAGCTGATGCACACCATTTCCCGCACCTTGGTCAGCTCGCTCATTGGACGCTCACCTCCATGACGGAGTTGGCGGTGAACCGCACCTTCTCCAGGTCCTTCTCCCGCAGCTTGACGCTGATCATCTCCGAGGGTTGCACGTGGTTCTTCTTGATGGAGCGCACCGGCACGTTGTCAATGGAGATGTTCACCTTTGCGTTGTTCTTCACCACGAGGCTGCGCATGTAGAGTTTCTCCGGCGCCGCGGGATCGAACTGCGCCGGATTCACGTACTTGATGTTGGCGCCGGCGCGAATCTGCACCTGCCGCTTCGGCCGCTTCTGCAGGAGGTAGTCCGCCGCGTGTCCGCCGGTGCGCCGCGACTCCTCGGAGACGTAATCGACCAGGTCGTGGACGTGAAGCACGTTTCCGCAGGAAAAGATGCCGTTGACGCTCGTCATCATGGTGGAGTCCACCAGCGGTCCGCCTGTCTGCGCATTCAGCTCGACGCCGGCGGACTTGGAAAGCTCATTCTCCGGAATGAGTCCCACCGACAGGAGCACCGTGTCACAGGCGACCTCGAAGGACTGGTCGGTATCGGGTATTCCGTTTTCCAGCGGTGTCACCTGCACGCCTTCGACGCGGTCCCGCCCGTGGATCTCGGAAACGACATGACTCAGATAGAGGGGGATCTGAAAGTCATTGAGACACTGGACGATGTTTCTGGTCAGGCCGGATGGATAGGGCTGGATCTCTACCACGGCATGGACCTTCGCCCCGACCCAGGTCATTCGCCGCGCCATGATCAGGCCAATATCGCCCGACCCGATCACCACCACGTCTTTCCCGGGGATGTACCCCTCAATGTTGACCAATCGCTGCGCCAGCCCTGCGGTGTAGACCCCGGCGGGTCGGGTTCCGGGAATCCGGATGTTTCCGCGGTTGCGCTCCCGGCACCCCATGGCCAGGATGACCGCCCGGGCGGTGATTCTGACCACTCCGTTGAGAGAGGAGAAGCACGCCGCCTCCTTGTGGTCGCCGTTGTCGGTGAGCTCGATCACCGTGGTGCTCAGGAAGACATCGATCCCGGCCTCA
This sequence comes from uncultured Spirochaetaceae bacterium, assembly GCA_964654185.1. Classification (GTDB taxonomy): domain Bacteria; phylum Spirochaetota; class Spirochaetia; order DSM-27196; family PWMO01; genus CAYFQV01. The sequence continues at coordinate 8,732 of CAZZIE010000023.1, forward strand.
TGCACCTGATCGATGAACTCCTCGGCGTACTCCGGGCCGGTGAACTCCTTCTTGAACTCCTGGAGTCCGAAGCCGTTATGGATGCACTGCAGGAGAATGCCGCCGAGGCGACCCTCACGCTCCACAATCACCGGCGTGAAGCCCCGACGGTGTACCTCCATGGCGGCGGCCATTCCGGCGGCGCCCCCTCCGATTACCAGTACGTCGTATTCCAGTTCGGTCATAGTCGTCCCACCAGGAGCTTGCTCTCGCCGCCGCGCTTGGTGATTTCCTCTGCGGACATGCCGGTCTCACGCATGAGGATCTTCAGGATCTTGTAGGTGCAGAAGCCGCCCTGGCACCGTCCCGCCCTGGCGCGGGTGAAGAACTTGATGCCGTCCAGGGTCGTATGTCCCCGTTGAATGGCCCCGACGATCTCCGCCTCGGAGACCTCCTCGCAGCGGCAGACGATCTCCCCGTAGGCTGGATCCTTCGCCACGAGCTGGTCCGCCTCGTAGGAGCTCGCCTCGCGGATCCGCGCCACCCGGTCGACGTAGGGATCGAAGGTGGTCTTCTCCGTCAGGGAGCACCCCGCCTGTTTGAGAAGGTCCTTCACGTATTCCGCGATTGCCGGTGAGGCGGTGAGCCCCGGCGACTGGATGCCGGCAACTTGAATGAACTGCGGAGCCTTCTCGGAAACCGCAATGTAGAAGTCGCCGTCGGCAAGGGCGGGACGCAGGCCGGCGAAGGAGGTAATGGCGTCGTTCTGGGAGACCACCGGCACCATCTTCCGGGCGGAGTCGAAGATGCGGTCGAGCGCCTCGGCGTTGGTCGCCGTGTCCTCTTTGTCGTCAATGTCATCCGCGGTGGGGCCGATCAACACGGTCCCCTCCACTGTGGGAATGACCAGCATACCCTTGGACACCTTCGTCGGTACCGGGAAGAGTACCCGCTGCGGGGCCGCCTGGGTCTGCCGGTCCAGGAGGTAGTACTCGCCCTTTCGCGGCTTGATACGGAACTCCTCGCCGCCGAAGATCCGGGAGATCTCGTCCGCGTAGAGGCCCGCGGCGTTGACCACGTAGCGACCCCGGATCGATCTGCCGTCGGCGGCGTGCACCGTGTGCACCCCGTCGGCGAACCCTGCCCGATCGACTTTGAAGTCGGTGAAGAGTTGCAGCCCGTTCTTCTGAGCGTTCTCCACCAGGGCGAATACAAAGCGATAGGGCTCAATGATGCCGCCGCCGGGAGCGTAGAGGCCGCCGACGACATCGGCATTGAGCTTGGGCTCGAGCTGGAGCATGCGATCCCGGGAGCACATCTCGATCCCGATTGCGCCGTTGGTGACGCCCTGTTCGTAGAGATGGTTGATGTACTTCATCTCTTCGTCCTTCAGGGCGACAACCAGAATACCGCAGCGGCTGAACGGGAAGTCCAGCTCCCGCTGAAGCCGGTCGAACATGACGTTCCCCTGCACTTCCAGGCGCGTCTTGAGGTACTTCCCGGGATGGTGGAAACCACCATGAATGATGCCGGAGTTCGCCTTGGAGGTGCCGAAGGAGACATCCGCCTCCCGTTCCACCAGAGCAACATCCAGCTGGTACGCCGAGAGGGTGCGCGCAATTGCGGCGCCGGTCACCCCGGCTCCAACGATTATGACGTCTGCATCAACGCTCATCAGACCTTCCTTCCGTTGATTCGGTCCCGGACTCCGCACCGCCGGCGGACCCGGCACCGGAGCCCGCCCCGGAGCCGCCGTCGGCCCCGCCGCCCGACTCCGCCCCGGAGCCGCCGCCGTCCGGCAGGATGTGCGATTCCGAGCCCCGCTCAGAGCCGCTGAGGAGCAGGCACACCTGCTGCGTCTCCGGAGTCATGTCCTCCGGCGAGCCCCCCTGGCGGCGCCGCTCGAGCTCGTCCCGCAGAATCGAGTGACGCTGCGGGGTGATCGGAAAGCGCAGGCCCACGAGGATTCCGATGAGAATGAGGACCGATGGTCCAATCACAAAGAATATCCGCAGACCCGTCAAGGCCGCCTGGGGAACATCCGCCCCGGGGGCGAAACCAATGACCTCGAGAACAACCCCGATGAGCGGGAGCGCCAGAAGACCCTGCACGGCCTTGCGAATGAGCGTCATGGCGCCGGAATAGACCCCGGCACGGCGCATACCGTAGATGTACTCATCGACATCAATGACTGAAGGGAGAATGGCCCAGGGCACCATGATTCCCGCGGACACTCCCGCGCCGATCACGACGCAGACAGCGGCAATGGCGATCACTGAGGAGTCGCCACTCAGGCTCAGACTCGCCAGGAGCCCGATTACCCAGATGGAGAGGCCGATCACGTAGGCGCGCCCCTTGCCCCAGCGGTTGGAGATGGCCACGTAGACCGGGAGCATGATGATCTGCGTCAGCAGGAGTGAGCCCATGGCGACGGAGTACAGGTTCTGCCGCCCGATGTAGTAGGTGATGTAGTAGGCGAAGAGCGCCATGAGGACGTCCACCGCGGTGTACGAGAAGATGTACATGGCCACGTGGATCCGGAAGGAGCGATTGGTGAAGATGCGGCCGAACTGCCGGAAGACATCGAGAGGACCCGACGCGCCGGTGGTGCCGGCCCGGGTCGACTCCTGCGGGAGCTCCCAGGTGCCGAAGAAGACCGGCAGCCACACCACGCCGTAGAGGACCGCGAAGGCAATGCCCATGACCAGATAGCCGATTGACTGATCGCCGCCGACGGCGTTGATGATGAGGGTAGGAATAGTTCCCGCCAGAAGGGCCGACACCTGGGAGAAGATGATGCGCGTGCCGGAGAGCCGGGTGCGCACCGCGTAATCCCGGGACATCTCCGCGTTGAGGGCGGAGTACGGCACCATGACCATGGTGAAGACGGTGCTGAAAAGCATGTAGGCGAGGCTGTAGTAGATGAACAGGCCTGCCTGACTGCCCCGGGGAATGGGCATCCAGAGGGCGGCGAAGCTCACAATGATGGGGATGATCCCGATCAGGAAGTAGACCCGGCGCCTGCCGAAGCGGCTCTTCGTCCGGTCCGAGATGTAGCCCATCAGCGGGTCCGTCACGGCGTCCCACACCTTGCCGATGGCGAAGACGACTCCCGCCAGGGCCGGAGACATGCCCACCACTTCGGTGAGGAAGAAGAGGAAGAGCATGCCGATGAGGAGGAAGGAACCGCCGCCGTAGAGGTCGCCGATTCCGTAGGCCATGAGATTCAAGGGCCCGACGCGCCGCTCCTGAGCGGCCTTGCCGCCGCCGGCCTCTGCGCCGCGGCCCGTCACGCGGGCGGCCTTCCCTGCGGTGCCCGGCGTTGCGCCGCCCTGGGTGCCGTTGCCTGTTGAGCTCACCTGGAGGTCTCCTTTCCGGCCGTCTCCTCCTCCACGTAGGCCGGAAGGCCGGCGAAGAGATCGGCGAAGTCGCTGTCTTTGCGGTAGTACACCGCCGGCCGTCCCACCGGCGCGGCAATGCGGTGCCACCCTCCCCGGTAGCGCTTGCCCGTCCAGAGGTGGATCCACTCATCCTCCGGGAGGTAGACCGAGATGGCGTGGCGGAAGGGTCGCCGGACCGGCGCAACCATGAGATCCGCCCCGTACATGAACTGATACTTCATCCACTGGGAGCGGCGATCATGCGGGTAGTGCACGTAGGGGTGGCGGATTGCCGGCAGCCCCTGTTCGACGTACTCCTTCACGAGGTGCCGATGGTAGGGCTTGAGGCCGACATAGAGAGCGGTCATCCGCGCAAGATGGCGGAGGGTGTCGGCACTGCTGTTGAACTGCCAGTTCGCGTCCGGGCGGTTCCCCTCATGACTGCGCATGATCGGACCGAGAGCGGAGAGCTCCGCCCACCGGGCGAAGAGCCGCCTGCCGCGCTTCACCCAGCCCAGGGAGGTATACCCTCCAATGTCCGAATGGGTGAAACCGACGCCGCTCATGCCCAGAGAGATGGCTGCGGGAACGACCGTTGCCAGGCCGTCGCTGAAGCTCCAGTTCACCAACTGGTCCCCGGCCCAGTAGGCGGTGGCGTACTTCGACGAACCGGTGTAGCCGGCGCGCATGAAGAAGAGGATCTCTCCGAGCCTGCCCGCCTCATCGATCGCCTCGTAGTTGGCCTTGGCCCACATGGTCGGCCAGCGGTTGTGCGCCGTCTCGGGGTTCTCTCCGGAGTGCAACACGCAGTCCGTGGGAAGGTACTCCCCGAAGTCCGCCATCCACCCGGAAAGCCCGATCCCGATCATGTTCTCCTTGATGACCGACTTGATCCACTCGTACGCCTCCGGGTTGGTCAGGTCGACGATTGCCACGGAGAAGGTCGTGATCGGGATGTAGTAGTCCTCTCCGCTCGGCCGTTTGACGCAGTAGCCCTTTTCGGCTGCCTCCCGGTAGAGGTCGCCCTCCAGGGCAAGGTAGGGGTTGATGTATCCGAGAACCCGCACCCCCTCGGCGTTGTACCCCGCAATGGTTGCCGGCAGATCCGGGTAGAGCGTCTCATCGTACTTCCAGTCCCACATGAGCTGGCGACCGAAGGAGGTTTCCCGCTTGCCCTCCCAGTCCTGCGCCCAGAGGGCGGTAACCTTGACACCGGCGTCCCGGGCGTCCCGGTACTTCCGTGCCACGGCCTCGGTGCCGCCCTGCACTCCCAGGATCATGCCGTCGTGGATCCACTCCGGCAGCGCCGGAGCGCGGCCGAGCTCATGAGAGATGAAGCCTACCGTGTCGCGAGGATCATCATCATCGACATAAATCTTGACTGACTCAGGGACCTCCCAGAAGTGGAGCTCCGCCCGGTCGGCGGGACGGAAGTTGAACTCCGCGTAGGCCGAGGTATGGCAGATGCACGCCAGATTGGCCGAGGTCACGAAGGTGGGCTGCGGATAGTAGGTGTTGTACCAGTGGCCGCCGGCGCCGGCGCGGAGGTTTGCCAGCACGGTAATGAGGTCGTAGGCGCGGCCGATGCCCTGCTCCTGCACCCAGATGGGGACCTTGCGGCCCTTCATGTTGAGGAAGGTGTATTGCTCGCCGCAGCCGTAGATGCCCTTCGCCGGACCGGTGACGACGGAGAGCCAGGTGCGGTTCGTCCCCTCCGGCACGTCGGTGATCGTGACGGTGACGGTTTGATCTTCCGCCGTTGCCGTCACGGTGCCGGCGCCGGCAACCGAGAGCACTACTCTGCCGGCGGATTCGTCGTGGAGGGTGCATTCCCCGGCGTCATACCGGACCAGGTTGCTGTCGTGGACGGTGAAGTGGCCGCGCACCATGTGGTAGACGCCCTCGCCGTGACCGGCAACGAGAAGCGGCGCCGCCGGCGTATGCCGGAGGATCGCGCGGCCGCGGAACCACACCTCCAGGGTGCGTCCGTCGCGCTTCACCGACAGGCCCGGGGCACTCGCCTCCTGCGTCTCCAGTACTGTGGGGTTCGTTTCATGTTTCACGTTGTGTTCTCCTCCGGCGGGCCGACTCGCGGGCGGGCGTCGTGGCGTGCCGACGAGTCGCGCGCCGACTCGCGGGCGGCAAGGGAGATCTCGAGGGCGCGCCGTGCCTCCTCGAGGGGGCACGGCACCGCCCGGTCATTCGCAACCGCCCGGGCAAACTCCTCGGTGAAGGCGCGAATGTTCTCCGGCTCGGTCACCTCGGGGCCGAAGGTCCGTACGTGGGCATCTTCAGCAGAGTCTGCCGAGGTGCCCCACGCCACCAGACCCAGGTGGTGGGTCTGCCCGTAGTCCAGGCTCGTGTAGGGCGCGTCCTTCAGGCCGCACCACACCGTGCCCTCGGCGCCGTGAACCTGGATGGTCAGGTTGAAGTCGAAGCCGGTCAGCGCGTGGGAGAGCTGCAGGATACCGCCGTTCCGGTAGCGGCCGTTGATGAAGGCGACATCTTCGTAGTCGAAGTCGTCATGGATGTCATCGACGGTAACGCACCCGACGTCGGCAATCTCGAGTCCGGGTATGAACCGCGCCAGGTCCACCCAGTGGGAGGTCTCTTCGACAATGAGACCGCCCGAGAGCTCCTCCCGCTGGATCCACTGGTTCCACTTGTCACGCTTGAAGGGCGACCGGAAGTGGTAGAGGGAGAATGCGCGCACCTCCCCGGTGAACGCCGGCACCAGCTCGCGCACCGCCGTAACCGCCGGGTTGGTCCGGAACTCGTACCCCACGGCGGAGCGGATACCGCGCTTCTCCGCCTCGCGACCCGCATCCACCACGCGGGCGGCGTCCGCCGCCGTCAGCGCCACGGGCTTCTCGAGGAGCAGATGCTTTCCCGCCTCGAGGACCTGCACCGCCTGCCCGGCGTGCTGATAGTCCGGGGTGCAGAGACTCACCATATCGATCTCCGGGTCGGCAAGCACTTCGTCGAGGGATGCATAGGTGCGGACGCCGAGCTCCTCCCAGGAGGCTGCGAGCTCCTGCTCCGAGAAGAGCGTCTTCAGAACGAGCATGCTGCCCTGGTCGAAGGTGCCCTGGGGGCCGGTGAGACGTTCGGGTTGCACGTCGCAGACGGCGTAGAGCCGCGCATCCTCCGACCGCAGATATCCCGCACAGTGCGCCAGCCCGATTCCGAGTCCAACCACTGCAGCGTTCTTCACGAGGCGCCCCCCGTCGCCAGGCGTGCGCACTCACTACGGATCTCCGACACCCCCTGGACGTCCTGGTCCGGTGCGCCGATTGCGCGGAGTCGCTCCTCGAAGCGCGCCAGATAGGCGTCCAGTCGCTGTGCATCGACGGGCCGGCTCGTCGGGCTCATGAGGTCCTCGAAGGCGTCGTAGAAGACGGCATCCAGAACCTCCTCGGGAAGGCGCAGGCCCGTAACCGTGGGGATCGTCGCCCGGGTCGGCTCGAAGGGGTTGTCGAAGACGGCGTCGGAGGTGAGAAAGCGCAGGAGGCGCCTGGTTGCATCTGCGTTTTCCTCGGGGCTTCGCCGCGGAAAATTGGTTACATGCTCCGGAAACCAGAAGCCGTCGCTCCCGAAGAGAATGCGGTTCCGGAAGGTGTAGAAGAAGGCGCGGGCGTCCTCGTACTGCCGGAACAGCTCGGCGTAGAAGTAGAGGCCCGGAGCGAGATCCAGGACGACGTTCGGGTGGCGGTGCATGAAGGTGTAGAAGGACGGCAGATCGCCCGCGCGAAAGAGAAGATGAGGAAAGATGAAGGTCGTATCGGGGTGCACATCGCAGATCGCCTCGGTCTGCCGCTGGAGCTCCCTGAAGGAGGGCACGCCCGGCGCGTCGTAGCGGATGCCGAGCTCGGCGTTGATTCCGCCGCTCCGGCCCTGCCAGAAGAGCGGGGGATCCGCTACGTGGATGAGCACCGGCATGCCCAGCCGCCCCGCCTCGTGAAAGAGCGGTGCGTAGGAGGCGCTGTCGAGAGCGAGGCCGGTGCGCGCCTGGAAGTGCGGTTTCCCCGCCCACATCTTGATGCCGTCGAACCCGATCGCATGGAGCTCGCGAAGCTGTGCGGCAAAGTCCACCTCGGCGTCGGCGACTTCGTGGACGAGCCCACTATAGTCGAGCCCCCCGAAAGCGAAGACGCTCACCTCCGGCGCCACATCGCTGAAGGGATCGTCCTCATCCCCCTCAATGAGCTCTTCCACAATGGCGGGCGCCGCCATCTTGGCGTAGATCGCCTCCGGATTGAAGTTCATCCGGTGGAAGTCCGGGAGCGAAACAACCCCGACGGCCTCCAGGTTGAAGGTGTGGATATACCCGGCGAAGGATCGGATCTGCCGGTGATCGGAGAAGTGAACGTGGGAATCCGCGAGTGGTCTCAATGACAGCATGCTACTTCAGTGCGAAGGACGGCCGCTCGGCCACCTCCGGAGTCATGGTGAGGGCAGCATCCGGATGCTGACGGGCGAATGAAGCGGGAAAGCTCGGTGAGATGTCACCGAACAGGAGCTTGCGCACGACCGCCCCCTGCCACGGCCGGTTCAGATAGATGCGCAGCTTCCGCGCCTCCATGATCTGCCGAAAGCCGACGGTAATTGCCCGGGCCGGGACCTGCTCGAAGGCGCCGCGCAGGGCGGTGTTGGAGTTGATGGTGATGGTTTCCCTGCTCAAGGGAAGGACCCGCGTTCCGAGCTTCAGGAAGTCCTCCGCCGAAAGCGCCCCTTCCGGCTCGTTGAAGGCCAGATGGCCGTTGATCCCCACGCCGGCGTAGCACACATCTGCGCCGCCGAGCTCCGCGAGGCGCCGGTCGTACTCGTCGGGGTTCTGCGGATCCGGGAAGTACACGCGCTCCCCGGAGAATCCGCCGGCGGAGCCCAACGGCTCGAGGAGCTCGCGCCGAATAAACCCGCGAAAGGAGAGGGGGCTGTCCTCGGGGATCAGGCCGCCCTGCTCATCCAGATACTCGTCCATGAAGAAGAGGTGGAGCCGGGAGAGATCGATAGGGCGCTGCTTCACCAGCCAGACGAAGCGCCGGTACTGAAAGACCGGGCCCACCGGCACAATGAACACGCAGTCGCGCCGCGCCGCCGCAGCGTTCGCCGCCTCGATCTCCAGGTACATGGAGAGGGCAATCCGGTAGTACAGATCGACCTCACTGTCGACCACCTCTACCGGCAGCGGAAAGTCATGAGTGCTGGAGTAGATGTCGCGTTCGTACGTCCCCTCGCGCATGCGTGAACCCTTCGTAACTATCCCTTCACGGCCCCGGCGGTGAGACCCTTGATGATCCGTTCATGCAGCACAATGTAGACAACGATCATGGGAATTATGGCGATGATGATGGCTGCATACATTGAGGTGTAGTCGGTTCGAAACTGGCTGGTGAAGAACCGGATTCCGAGCTGGAGCGTCCGCGACTTCTCCGAGGCGGTCAGGAGCAATGCGTAGATGAACTCGTTCCAGGAGAAGAGGAAGGCGAAGGTTCCCGCCGTAACCAGCCCCAGCTTGGACAGGGGAAGCACGATCCGGGCGTACCGCTGGTAGAAACCGCAGCCGTCAATGATGCTCGCCTCCTCCAGCTCTTTGGGGATGGTCTTCATGAACCCGTGAACCAGGAAGAGTGAGATGGGGATGTTGATCCCCGAGTAGGTAATCACCAAAGCCCACAACGTATCGTAGACCCCGATGCTCGTGATGAGACGGAAGTAGGGAACCATGAGTGCCACAATGGGCACGAGCACCCCCGCCAGTATGAGATTGAGGATTGCATTCTGAAACTTGAAGATGAACCGCGAGAAGACGTAGGCCGCCATGGATACGACAATAAGGTTCACCACCGTCGACGCCCCGGAGACGAAGAGCGAGTTAACGAACAGCCGGTGCAACCCGGAGATCTGCACCGCCTCGACGTAGTTGGAGAACTGCGGTGCATCCGGCAGGCTGAAGGGCTCGGTCTGAAGCTCCAGGTTGGTCTTCAGTGAGCCCACCAGCAGCCACACCAGGGGTACGAAGGTGGAGAAGAGAAAAAAGATCAGTACCGCCCACTTGGCGATCTTTGCGAGGTAATCGGTTGCCGTCAGTCGTCGTGCTTCTTTGGTTCGTGCCACAACCGCCCCCCTACTGCATGGATTCCGCGACGGCGTCGCGCCGACCAATGAATCGCCGGACAAAGACGATTATCACGGCGCCCACCGCAATCAGCGTCGCGCCGATCGAGTTGGCTATGCCGTACTCGAGGGCGCTGAGCTTCCGGTAGAGGAGCAGCGCCATGACCGAGGTCGTGTTCGCCGGACCTCCCCGCGTCATGAGGAAGGTCGCCTCGAAGTGACGCAAACCGAAGGCGATGGCGAGAGTCATGGCGGTCACCAGAACGCCGCGGATCATGGGAATGGTGATGAAGCGCTCCTGCTGCCACACATTCGCGCCGTCCATCTCCGCGGATTCGTAGAAGGACTCCGGAACCGACATGGTGCCGGCCAGAATAATGATCATGAAGTAGCCGATGTAGAGCAGCTCCTGCAGGATCACCGCCGGCAGAGCGGTACCGACTTCCCCGAGCCAGTTGCGCGTCCACTCCTCCAACCCGACCGCTTCCAGAAAGGCGTTGATGGCGCCGAACTCGGCATTGTACAGAGCCAACCACAGCATGGCGATTGCAACCTTCGAAATGACATTGGGCAGAAAGTAGACGGTGCGCAGCACCCGCCACGCCCTCGGTTTGCGCGCCAGTATCATTGCGACGGTTGCCGCCAGGAAGATCTGAATGAACCCCAGCGAGAAGGCCCAGATGAAGTTGTTCCGCAGGGAGAGCTGAAAGCTCTCACTCCGGAAGTTCCGGAGGTAGTGCTGAAGACCCACGAACTCCGGCGATCCGATGCCGTTCCACTGGGTGAAGCTTATCGAGAATACGTAGATGAGCGGATAGATGAAGAACATCCCGTAGAGGGTCAGGATGGGCAGCAGAAACAGAATGATGCCCTTCCAGTTCAGTTTGAAACTCGTAATCCCTTTACCCGTGCCCGCCACGGCGTCCTCCCGTTCAAGGAATCATAGGGCCGGGGAGCCTCGCGGCTCCCCGGCCGATGACAACGCCTCAGAGACGCTGCCGTGCACTCGGTCTGCGCTAGTTAGTGAACTGCTGCAGGTTCTCGACGAACTCTTCCGGAGTCTGTCGGTCGAGCGCCATGGCGCCGAAGCCCTGACCGAGCTCGGCGACGAGGTCGACAGGATAGTTCGCCTGAAAATGGTCGACGGTGAACTCGGCGTTGCTGAAGGCGTCAATGAAGCGCGCCTGCAGCGGATCGACATTCTCGTCGGCGAGGCTGTACTTGATCGCGAACATGGAGCCGGCGTCCAGGGAGATGCGCTTCACGTTCTCCGGATCGGTCATGAACTTCATGAAGGCCAGGACCGCCTCACGCTTGCGCGGGTCGTCGGTGTTCGCGGCAGCCAGGTTGGAGAGCGGGAAGGAGATCTGGTGGCCGTGGTAGTCGCCGACCTGCGGTGCCGGAGCGAGCCGGGTCGCCTCCTTCACCTCGGGCGCCTGCTCGGAGATGTTTCCGATGAACCAGGGACCGTTGATGAAGATCGCCGTGCGCTCGGACATGTAGTGACCGCTGGACTCGCCGGGACCTGCGCCGACGGCGTCACTGGTAGTGTACTCCTGGAACATGCGCTGCATGATCTCGGCAGCCTCTACGTACTGCGGATGCGAGAGCGGGCGCGACCACACATCGGGGCCGCCGATGCTGGCCAGGATGTGGGAGTACCAGAGCATGGAGGTCCAGGCGTTGGAGCCGCCGGTCATCTGGGAGGTCGGGGCAATGCCCATCTCCTTCAGGTCGTCGGCCATCTGCCAGAAATCCTCGATGGTCGTCGGGAACTCGTCCCAGCCCGCTTCTGCGAGCAGATCCTGGTTGTACCAGATCGGAGTAACGCCGACCTCGTAGGGGACGGACTTGGCCGCACCGTTGCGGGTTGCGCCTTCAATGGTACCGGAGACAAAGTTGTCCCCCCAGTCGCCCTGAAGCTCTTCGGTGAAGTCGAAGAGGAGGTCGCCTTCGTAGTACTGGAAGGTCGTGGGGTCGGGATTGAAGACGAAGATATCGGGAACCTGCCCCGCCGCGAATGATGCGTTGATTTTGTCACGGTACCCGTCCGTGTCCGGGTTCGCCTCGATCTCGACCTGGTACTCGCCTTCGTACTCGGCGTTGAATTCCTCAACCAGCGTTGCAACGATCTCGGCCTTGGCGTCCTGGCCGACCCAGAACGTCGGGAACTCGAGCACTACCTCGCCGCCTTCCTGCTCACCCTGTCCGGTGGCAAAGGCGGAGCCTGCGCTAACCATGAGCAGCACCAGCAGCGCCGCTCCTACAGTTAGAAACCGCTTGTTCATGACACACTCCTTTTTGTGGTCGTGTTTGCGTCAGTTAAGCACGGTTCATATGGGCTGTCAAACTTCGGCTGCGCTCAACACGTCCATATGGAACCGCGTTACCAACGCGTGTTTCTATCCACCAACGGTGGAGAAAAAGCCATCGAAAACCAGGTCCGCCGCACCCTGTCCGGCAATGACCGGATCGTACTCGTGCGGCACGATATCCCGCTCGGCAGCCGCCGCGAAGGGCTGCACGGAGGCGATGCTGTCGCGGAGGGCGTCACAGAGCTCCTCCGAGAGAACCTGCGACCGCGTCACAATAAGAATCGCCTCCGGATTGAGCGTGTTCAACAGGCTGTAGACCGCGGTGATCAGACGCTCCTTCGCGTCGTCGAGGTGGCGTACCACCTCTCGATCACCCGCTGCAAGCCGGGCGAAGAGCTCGTCCACGGTGGAAACATCGGCCTGCCGTCGGAGGACCTCCTCGCTGAGATAGGTCTCCAGGCACCCCCGACGTCCGCACCGGCACTCGGGCCCCGCCGGATCCACCACGACATGCCCCACCTCGAGGGCGGTGCGGTGATGGTTCACGAAGAGTGAGCCGTTCTGTATGAAGGCGCCGCCGACACCGGCGCGGAGCACCAGGGTGAGGACCGACCTCCGTCCCCGGACCGACCCGTATCGGTATTCCGACAGCGCAATGACCGCCGCGTTGTTGTGAAGGTGCACCGGAACGCCGAAGGCCTCTTCCAGACGCTCCCGCAGGGGAAAACCGTCCATCCCCTCGATCCGCGGGTAGCGCAGGACGACGCCGGTCTCAATGTCCACCATTCCCGGCGCGCCGACGCCGATCCCGAGAAGGCGTTCCCGGTCGATGCCTGCCTGATCGATCGCCTCCGTGATGAGCGCCTCGAGGCGTTCCAGGATCTCCTCGACCCCCGTGAGTCCGTTGAGGTCGAGGACGTCCCGGTAGACCGGCGTCCCGGCAAAGTCGACAACGACCGCCGACGCCGAGCGCGCCCAGAAATCGACACCGACGACATAGAGGGCGTGGGGATTCACGCAGTAATATGCGGGTCGCCGCCCCTTCCGCTCGCTCCCTGGCCGTTCGGTCTCAGGCCGTTCGCCATCCGGCCGTTCGGTCTCGGCCCGGGCCTGTGTGTCCGACGGCACCGCCGATTGCCTATCCGATTGCCAATCCGATTGCGCCGGCGGTTGCCGCTCCGGTTGTTTCTCCGGCTGCTTCTCCGGGTCCTCCACGCAGTTGCTGATGAAGCCCTGCTCCTCGAGAACCTGAAAGATGCGGAACACCGTCGGCGGCTTCAACCCCGTGAGCTGCGCAACCTGGGACTGAGAGATTCCACGCTGCCGTCGAATCAGACTCAACACCAGCTTCTCGTTGCGGGCGCGAATGTCCGCGCTGCGCAGGGGCTTCGCTTCCATCAGCGCTTCCCCTCCTCCCGGGGTGTCTGCCCGCCCCCCGGCGCTTCGTGCGAGCTTCCCGGTGGTGCCGCGCTGCGAATCCGCGGCACCGTGGCGTTGGCAATCGGCATGACCGCCACCTCGGCATTCGCCGGCAACGAAGCCGCCATCGCGTCGACCGCCTCCTGGGCGGATGTCATCGGTTCCAGCAGGAGTCGGCGCACGCGCGCAGGCTCCATGGTGGAGACCAGCATCACCCGGCGCCCCGCGGCGTCCCGGGCGATCTGGAAGGCCTTGTGCGGACCGACCCGGAAGCCCTCCCGGGCGAAGCGCTCCAGAACCTCCTCGTTCGAGGTGCACTCCCGGACCCAGTTCTCGTACTTCTCGCTTCCGGTTCCGTCGGGACACGCCGCGAGCAGCACAATGGGCGCACCCTTCCCGGCAATGAGGCCGGCGTGCGCCAGTGCCTTCTGGGCCTGATAGAGGTTGATGTCTTTCGGGTGCCCGCCGGGGGACACGATGACCGCATCGGCGGAACGGGGCACATCGACCTCGAAGATGCTTCGGGCAATCTCAACGCCGGCGCGCATGACTTCACCGGGGCGGCCCGCGACGGCGTCGACGAGCTCCTTGTGCCGATTGAGAACGGCGTTGAGGGCCAGGTCGACCCTCACCATCGTCCCCATCTCTTCGACGTCGTCTCTGGTGGGGTTGCCCTCCAGATTGCCCAGGCGTGCCGACTCGTGACTCATGAAGGCGTGGTTGTAGTCGACGGTCTCGAATCCGGCCAGACCGATGACGGCGCTCTTCACCCCGCCGGAGTATCCCATGAACTGGTGGGGCTCAATGTTGCCCACGACAATGCGCAGGTCCGCTTCGAGAAAGTGGCGGTTCATCCAGACCGGCGTTCCCAGGGAGGTTGTGCCGACCCGTTCCAGGTTGGCGCTGTCGTAGGCGTCGTGGCTTTCCACGCGGTAGCGCTCAAGCACCTCCGCGGGGAGGATACCCGGGAACTCTCCGGATTCCATGGGGGCATGGGTGCCGGTTGCAATGAGAAAGGTGATGTGTTCCGCGGCGAAACCGACGGCGTGGAGCTTTTCGAGCAGCGGCGGCAGGAGCACGTCGTGGGGAACGGGGCGCGTCTTGTCGTTGACGGCAACGGCGACACTCTTGAGGTCGGCGAAGTCTTCCCAGGTGATACAGCCTACCAGGGTGTCCAGCGCCTCGGCCACGCGGGCCCGCGGATCCGCCGCGGCCTTCCGCGGCGCCGGAGCAACCTCGAAGGCGCGGAAGGAGGCGGGCAGCTCAAAGGCTACCGTGTCGCGTCCATAGGGTAGCTCGAATCTCAACGCGTCCACATCCTTCTCCCCTCCAGGGGCGCTCCTCCATGTCATGCCGCGCAGCGGCCGGTGCGAACCCCGCGCAGCGTTCTAGGCGCTTCGGTACAGCTTCGTCAGAACGAACTCGTTGTGACGAAGCGCTTCGGCCGAGGTAAGCCGGCCGTTGATGGTCCGGTACATGACGTCCATCACGGCGTCGGCAGCCTGATCGAGGTTCATCTCCAGACGCAGCATGCCGGTCAAGTCGACGTCTACATGCTCACTCATGGTCTCCACGGTGAGGGGGTTCGCCGAGATCTTCATGACGGGAATGATTGGGTTGCCGATGATGTTCCCCTGCCCGGTCGTGAAGAAGTGGAGAACCGAGCCGCCGGCGGCGCACAGAGTAACCTGCTCGGCTGCGGCACTGGAGCTGTCCATGAAGTGGAGTCCGCCGGGCTTTGCCGGCTCTTCAGCAGGTTCCAGAACCGAGGTGACCTTGTTGTTGCCGACCTTCTCGACGTTGCCCAGCGCCTTCTCTTCAATCGTCGAGAGGCCGCCGCGGATGTTTCCTTCCGTCGGCTGAGAGCCCAGAAGGTCAGCGCCGGTTCCCTTGATGAAGTCCTGGTAGTCCTGGAAGGTCTTCATGAAGTCGGCCTTCACCTCTTCACTGACGCACTTGTCCGCGATCTTATCCTCGGCGCCGGTCACCTCACTGGTCTCACCGAAGAAGGCGGTGGAGCCCTCGGCGAGCATCCGCTCAAAGGTGCGGCCGATCGCCGGATTGGAGGCGAGGCCCAGGGTGGTATCGGACTCGCCGCACTTGGCGCTCACCCACATGTCCTTCAGGGAGATGGGCTCCCGCTTGCACTCGCTCGCCCACTGCGTGAGCTGGCGCGCCTTCTGAGCCGCCTCGTAGATCGTCTTGAGGTCGCCGGCGCGTTCAATACTGAAGGCCTCAACCGGCTTGCCCGTCGCGGCAATGCCGTCGGCCACACGCTTGGTCCAGTTGGGCTCAATGCCGATGACAATCGCCGCAGCAATGTTCGGGTTGCGCCCCGTGCCGATGAGCGTCCGGAACGTGAGCTCAAGGTCCTCTCCGAACTGCAGGCGCCCGTATGGATGGGGCAGCGCCATGACGTCGCGAATGAGATAGGAGACGCCTTCGGCGGCGGCGTTCGAGATATCGTCCACGGGGATGACCGCAACGTAGTTGCGCACCCCTACTCGTCCGTTCTCGCGTCGGTATCCAGTCAGTTCCATTACGCCCACCTCACACTCTTCACGTTCTGGGTATGGACGTGGTCGCCCGTGGTGATCTTTGTAGTCGCCCGTCCAATGCTCCGTCCGTACTTGATTACGTCCTTGCCTTCATCAATGTCGCGCAGGGCGATCTTATGCCCAAGGGGAATCTCCTCGCCGGCCGTAACGGTGGCAATCTCCTTGCCCTCCAGCGTCACCGCCGTCACCGAGGTCCCCGCTGCAACGTCTTGCACCACGACGGCCACGTCATCGTCGGCCTCGTGCATGAGTGCACCGTGCTTCATAGCTGTTGCCATCCTCCGTGATTATTGACCACTGTGTTTTTGTTTCTTACAATAAGAAACTAATAAAGGTGTAGCGGTGTTCGGAGGAATTGTCAAGGGCAGACTCCGGGTAACTCCGGCGCCGCGGTTACCAGCGGGAACAGGGGGCACCCCGACACCACGCCTGGCACCCCGGCTATCGTCATCACCGATGATACGCCGACACCGATTGCCGGTGGACACCGGCACGCGAGACCTTTCCACGTAAGGAGTACAGGGCATGAAGTTCTTTCTCGACACGGCCATGGTAGAAGAGATCAAGGAGGCGGCACGCTGGGGCATTCTCGACGGCGTGACCACCAATCCGACGCACGTTTCGAAGACCGGGCGGACCGTCTCCGATCTCTATCCGGAGATCGTGAAACTCGTCGACGGTGATGTCAGCCTGGAGACGATCGGCCTCGACGCCGACACGATAGTGAAGGAGGGGCGCGACCTCGCGAAGATCGGCGACAACGTCGTCGTGAAGGTTCCCGTCATGAAGGAGGGCCTTGTCGCGGTGAAGCGCCTGGCCGCCGAAGGAATCCGTACCAACGTGACGGTCAACTTCCAACCGATCCAGGCGCTGATGGCGGCCAAGGCGGGCGCCTCCTACATCAGCCCCTTCGTTGGTCGCCTGGACTACATTGGTCACAACGGCATGGAGCTGGTCGACCAGATCCACCAGATCTATGAGAACTACGGTTATGAGACGGAGATCATCGTCGCGGCGGTGCGGCACCCGCTGCACGTCATGCAGGCAGCGCTGATCGGCGCCGAGGTGTGCACCATGAACTTCGACGTCATGAGCAAACTCTACGACCATCCGCTCACCGATCAGGGGATCGAGATGTTCCTGGAGGACTACAAGAAGGTGCCGAAGTAAGGGAGACGTCATGGACACGAAGAAGCTCTATCTCAACGGCGAATGGGTCGATACGGGTGACTACTTCACCGTCGTCGACCCGGGCAATCGTGAAGAAATCGCGCGGGTTTCGGCGGCAGGGCCGGAGTTGGCAAAGAAAGCTGTGGAGGATGCCTGGGAGGCCTTCGCCTCCTGGCGCACGCTCACCGGCATGAAACGGGGAGACTACCTCCTGGCGGTGGCCGAGTGCCTGGAGCGCCGGAAGGACGAGATCGGCCGGACGGTCGTCCGGGAGAACGGCAAGCCCCTCGGCCAGGGCATCGGTGAGGTGAACGTCGCAATCGACCACCTGCGCTGGTTCGCCGAGGAGGCGCGTCGCGGCTACGGCCGCATTGTCCCGCACCAGGCCGACGGCAAGCGCCACCTGGTGATGAAGCAGCCGGTAGGCCCGGTTGCGTGCATCTCCCCGTGGAACTTCCCCCTTGTCCTCTCCGTCCGGAAGATTGCCCCCGCCCTGGCGGCAGGATGCACGGCGATCCTCCGCCCGGCAACGCAGACGCCGCTGTGCAACATCGCCCTGGCGGAGTGCTTCGACGAAGTCGGCATTCCGAAAGGAGTCTTCCAGCTCATTGCCGGGCCGGCAAGCAAGATCGTCGGTGAGTTCATGGACCACCCGAACCTCCGGAAGATCTCCTTCACTGGATCGACGGAAGTGGGGAAGAAGCTCCTCGAACAGTCGGCGCGAACCGTCACCAAGCTCTCTCTGGAGCTCGGCGGCCACGCACCGGTCGTCGTCTTCGAGGACGCAGACCTGGACACCGCCGTCGAAGGCGCCCTCATCACCAAGTTCCGCAACACCGGGCAGTCCTGCATTGCGGCAAACCGCATCTACGTGCAGCGCTCAATCTACGAGGAGTTCCTCAAACGCTTCGGCGAGAAGGCCTCGAAGATGAAGGTCGGCTACGGCCTGGACGACGGCGTGGAGATCGGCGCCATTGTCGACGAGGAGGGCCTGAAGACCGCCCTCGCCCACATCGACAATGCGAAGGAGTCGGGCGGCCGCATCATTGCCGGGGGGAAGGTCGTCGAAGGCGCAAAGGGCAACTTCCTCGAACCCACCGTCATTGCCGACGTTCCGGAGACTGCGGCGTGCATGCGCGAGGAGACCTTCGCCCCGATCGCACCGGTCGTCGCCTTCGACACCGAAGAAGAGGCGATCCGACAGGCCAACAACACCCGCTACGGTCTGGCCGCCTACTTCTACACCCAGGACATCAACCGCGGCTTCCGCGTCGCCGAGGCCCTGGAGGCCGGCACGGTCGGCTGGAACGACGCCGTCCCCTCCACCAGCAACGCCCCCTTCGGCGGCTTCAAGGAGAGCGGCCTGGGCCGCGAGCTCGGCCAGGAGGGCATGGAAGCCTTCATGGAAACGAAGCACGTCTCGCTGGGCGGGGTGGATACCTGACTCTGCGTGGCGCCGGCGCCGCCCCGGCGGCGCCGGGCGTGCTGACGCTACAACCCCGGCACCACCGCACCGGCCAACAGATACAAGCCCACCAGGATCAGCGCGACGTCGGTGACCGTCTTGAAGCGCCCGGCGTCGACCTTTCCGGAAAGGCGGGCGCCCAGGAAGACCGCCGCCAGTACAACCGGAATGAAGGGGGCCGACCGCACCGCAACGGAGGCGTTGACGCTCCCGGCCACGATGTGCGTCGCCAGAATGCCCACGCTGAGAACAACAAAGTAGAACTGCACATTGGACTTGGCGCGCATACGGTCCGGGTCGGATGCGTACAGATAGGCGACCATGCCCGGTCCCGGCGTCGCAAAGGCGCCTCCGAGTAATCCCGCAATCGCCGTAAAGATGTAGCCGACGCCGGGCCTTGCCAGGGCCTTCCGGGAGTGCTCAACCATGGTGATGTTCCAGATGATCAAGAGGACCACCACCCCGCCGAGCACGCCGGTGATCACTTCCTGAGGCAGCGAGTAGAGGAAGACCGCGCCGAGGGGCAGGACGACGGTGCCCGCCAGGCCGAAACGAAGAATCCGACGGTACTCAATGCCGTGGCGATGGAGAAAGAAGTTGTACAGCACCACCGCGCCGCCGGGGAGAATGGCCAACCCCACCGCCTCGGGAGTCGGGTAGAACAGTGCCAGTGCCGGAACCACGATCAATCCGTAGGCGAAGCCGGTCAGTCCCTGGACGAATCCCCCAATGAAGTAGAGACCCGCGGTGATCAGAATAAGCGAAAGATCCATGTAGCAGGTCCTCGTCGCAGTCGGACCTGCTACTGCCAGCCGATCTGCAGCTGCCGCGCCAGCTTCTGCAGCATCCCGCGATGGTGTCCCTGCACGACGCACACATGGTGCGGCATTCCTTCGTGGAGCATGTCCTCAAACCACTCGTTGACGTTCACTTCGGTGACTTCCGCCAGGCCGTTGGTGGCCATGATGTGGCGCTTCGGGGTGACGGTGCGGCCCTCCAGGGCGGTCATGCGGTAGAAGCCGTCGGTGCGCCACATACGGAAGATGGTGATCGGTATGTCCGCCTTGATGGTGGCCTCCACCACCGCGGGGAGCCGGTTATTGAACTGCACCCCCACGTGCGGGCCGAGCTCCGTCCCCACAGGCTCGCAGAACTGGAAGGGCGCCGCCCCGGTATGCCAGATGGAAATGTGACTCGCATCGTGCTCGAGCCAGTCCGAGAGGTAGACCGGGCCGAGCCCCAGATCCTCGGCGAGCAAGCTGCACAGCGCGCCATCGACGTCCCCCTCCATGGCGATCGCTTTGCCCTCGGAGACGTGCCGAGCCAGGGCCAGGTAGGGCCACTGCTTCATGACCGTAGGAAGGTCCGGCCAGTCCCGGAAGGCGAGGGCCGAGGAACCCTCAACGGTGAGATACTCCTGCATGGCCAGGTAGTACCGCGCCTGCAGGGGAAGGACGGACTCGTCGGCATCCCGGTAGGGCAAACCGAGGGACTCGAAGGCAGCTAGCTCGGCAGCGACAGCATCATCGTCCTGATTCTCTACCCTGCCGAGAAACTCCTGGACGCTCTCGTGATAGAGCTGGATCCCCAGCTCGTCATTGAGATCGATGGGGTCAGCGTGGAAATCGACGAAGCCCGGGGCGTGGTAGCCGACAAGGGTGGCCTTGCCGCGGCGCAGATCCGTCGCGGCGATGGTCAGGCGCACCGCCTCTTCCAGGCGGTCGCGCACGGCGGAGTCGGCGGGATCGCCGTAGACGAACTCGAAGGGACGGTTCAGATGGCGGAGGGTGGCGGCCATCACGTGGGTGCCGACCAGAGAGTTCGCACTGATCATGGCGCCCTCCTGCTTCTCCGGCGTCGCCCAGAAAACGAGGGGGCGGTTCCACACCTGCGCCAGCACCGGCGCCAGGCGACCGTCACTGATGGTCGGCTGGGTCACCACCACCGTGTCGACGCCGGCCGCCTCGCACTCTGCCAGAGCCGCCCGCAGACCGGCGTCGTCGGCAATGTTGTCGGACGGAATGGTCACCTCGAAAGGCGCCTCCCCCGCGTACGCCCGGAGGCGCTTCTTGATCTCCGCGCCCCAGTCCGGGTCGAAGCCGGGCCGCTTCCTCCCCAGGAAGAGGAGTCCTACTCGCCGCGCTGCCAGGTTGTCACTGTGCTCTCCGGTTGCCATGGTCCGTCCTTTTTATTTCTTTCCGTAAGTAATTAAAATGTGTGGGTAGAGTGTAGTGCAGATTCACGGCCCGGGTAAAGGGGTGCAGCCGCCCCCGCTACCGTCCGGCGGGGTACGCCGCCGGCGGCGCGAGGCCCGCGGGCACTGTGTAGAGGTAGTTCGGCTGAGCGTACCGAACCTCCGGGTGCGCCGCCAGATCACGGATCACCTCCTCCGGATCGACGCCGGCCACCAGACGCGCCCGCAGCCGCTGCGAGTCCTCACCGTCAATCTCCGTCACGCCCTCGATCGCGTCCAGGATTCTCGACCGCGCGGCCGCCACCTCGCCGGGAGCCAGGTTCTCCTCCCACAACGCGAGGACCACACTTCCTGCATCATAGTCGATGCCTACGTTCGCCGCAGCTGCCGGGAGGAAGGCTCCCTCCCGCTGCAGGATCGGCCGCCCCATGGGCCCCGACCCCGCCCTCGCCGTCCCGGCGCTCCCTCCGTCGCCGCCTTCGGTGTCGTCCCCACCGATGGGCGCGATTCCGTAGTCGTCCGTCGCGCGAATCAGATACTCCAGCGCCGCCCGGGCGTTGACGATCCCGTGCCCGTAAAACTCATCGTGCCCGGGATCGCCCACATCATCCACGCTTGCCAGCAGGATGTCATACACCACATCCTGCGTCAGCTCCGGCGCATAGCTGTACAACAACGCCACCACCCCCGCAACATGCGGGGTGGCCATGGAGGTGCCTTGCTCGGGCCCGACTGGGCTCGAACCACTCAAGTCTGAGCATTCCGGAGGCAGCTCCGGAAAAAGGTGTCTGGGGTCGGTGCATGGATATTCAACCGTGCTCCATATCCCGCCTTCGGGGTAGCCGTCTCCGTTGCTGTCGGCGCCAATCGAGCCACCCGGCGCTGCGAAATCAAGACTTGCTCCGATGTTGGAGTAGAACGCTCGCTCCCCCGTCGGACCAATTGCAGCTATGGCGAGTGTATTGTCGTACGATGCCGGTGCAAAAACACCTAGAGCCTCGGCATTGGTGCCGGATTCGGTATTTCCAGCTGCCGCAATAACGGTTGCGCCTGAGGACACCGCACCTTCGATTGCATCGTATAAGACGCGATCTATACCTTGGCCACCCCCAAGGCTGAGATTGATAACCCTCGCCGGAGAAGCGGGAACGACCGCGCCGGCGTTCTCTTCTCCAACTGCGTACAGGATTGCTTGGGCAATGTCGAACGTGCTGCCTTCGACACAAGGTGGGTTGACACAGTTGTAGTGAACCCCGATTGCACGCAAGGGCATGATGTCAGTTTGCGTGGCGCCGGGAATAGACCCGAGTCCTGCGACGGAATTTCGATTTCCCGTAGTAGCTGCGAGGGTACCCGTGACGTGTGTGCCGTGAAATCCTGTCAGACCGTAAGGGCCCTCATCTGTGGCGTCGTTGTCATAGGCGCCGTCATCGAGACTGAAGAAGTCGAAGCCGTCAACAAGTCTAGCTTCGTTCAAGTCTTGATGAGCGCGCACACCCGTATCGATCACCGCGACCCGTACCGTCTGCGGCGTCCGCGCCGCGCCGCCGGGGCTGCCCGCCTCCCGCATGATCGCCCACGCAGCCGGGACATCAATCAGCTCATAGTGCCACTGCAGGTCGTAGTAGGTGTCGTCCGGCGTGTATCCCGGCGGCGCCGCGTAGGGCGCGTAGGCCTGGTTCTGGACGAAGAGTGTGCCGTTGCAGGCGACAAGGAGGCCGGCCGCCGCCGAGAGCAGAGCTACCGCCGCAATGCGCGCCGCGCGGCTTCCGTCAGTTCTCAAGAATGGTGATCTCCACGCGGCGGTTCCGGCGCATGCCTTCCTCAGTGGCGTTGTCGGCAATGGGCTCCCGTGCGCCGACGCCGCGGTAGAGGAGGCGCGACGGGTCCCGGACGCCGGTTTCCAGAAGGTACTGGCCGACCGCGGCGGCGCGCTGCTCCGAGAGCTGCAGCCGCCCCTCGGCGGTTCCGGCGAGGGCTGTGTGCCCCGTGATGAGGATGTCCCGCTCCGGGTACTGCCGCAGGATCTGGCCGATCCGGTCGAGCTTGTCCTTCTCAGAATCGCGCAGGAAGGCGGAGTCCGGGGGGAACTGGATGTTCTGCAGGGTGATTGTCACGCCCCGGTCGTCGGCGCGGACGTCGGTGTCGGGAACATCGAGCTCCTCGAGGTCTTTCTGAATCTGGTCGGCAACCTTGTCCCGGTCCAGAGGCGTCGACTCTACGACCTCCGCCTCGGCACTCCCCTCGAAGGTCATGCTCCGGCCGTCGGAGAACTGGAACATGAAGTAGTAGTCCTCCTCATATGCGTGGGGCCGGCCGAAGTCGCGGTCCCAGTACATGATCTGATCGGACATGCCGGTAATGAGGGTGGCGTAGAGAGGCGCATCCGGGCGCGCTTCCGGCCGGTAGAAGACATTGTATTCGATGGAAAAGGCGGGGTACTCGGCCTCCTCATAGGTTCGCTCGCCCAGATACTCATAGGTGACCGGAATGGGAAAGGTCACGATGCCGGCGTCGCCGAACTGTGGAAAGAGATCGTGAATCTCCTCGCCTTCGTGCACCCAGGTATCGCCGACGGAAAGGGGCTCACCGGGAAAGACCGGCACATCGATCACGACCGGCACGATCTCTTCCGGGGAGATGTCGTAGCGGCCCCGGGCGTCCCGCCAGTAGTCACTGGAGTAGTCCTCCCCGTACTCGTAGACCCCGGTGGAGGTGGAACGCTCGCTCGAGTGCTGGTAGAGGACGCTGTGAAAGCCGCGGCCTTCGGAGACCTCCTTCACCGAAACGGAGATTCGGTTGAGGATGTCCGCGCGGTGGGAGTACATGCCGTTGACGCTGACGACCTGGTCAACCTGGGAAAGTATACGATACTGCTCTCCCTCCCGATACCGGAACTGGAAGAGCTCACCCTCCCCGGCCTGGCCGGACTGCGTCCAGGCGAAACCGGCAATCACGGCCAGGATGGCCGTGAGCATCGACATCTTTGAAAACAGGGCTCGATTCATTGTGTTCAACCTACTGCAGAAACTAGTACACTCCAACTAGAACGCATCGGCGCTTTCTTGACAAAGGGTTAGCCGAGCGATAGCGTTCTATAATGTAAGCATTAATCGCAGAGCTTACTGGGAAGGAAGCGTGGCCTTACAGCATCACACCATTGATGGCCTGGAGAATCTTCATAAGGCCTCCCGAAAACGGATCCGAAAACTCCTCTCCCCCTCGCAGGGTGCCATTGTCAGACAGGTGGCCCGCGGTCGGGATGTGGTCGTGTACACCGGATCCGTCGATGCTCGGTATGAGCATCTCCTCCTGCCCCCCTTCGTGACCATTCGCAAGCCCGAGCCGAATGTCCAAGCCGTTGTCATGACCGGAAGCGCAGACACCGTCAGGAGCGTGGCTTCCCGCGCTCAGGACCTCATGGAGAAGCGCGGACCGCGTTCCGATCGGACCCGTGTCGTATCACTGGGCGCCGGTGAGACTCCGCGAAAGGAGGCGGAGCGGATCGCCGAGAACCCGGACCTTGTAATCGGCACCACACAGCGAATCATCGACCATATTCGGCGGGACAGTCTCGATCTGTCCCGCGTGCGGCTCTGCGTTGTGGATGAGCCGGATGAAGACGAGGCGGGTCACTTCAACGCCGACCTCGAATACATCTTTTCCAAGGTTGCCGCAACGCCGCAATCGGTCGTGTTCGTCTCGGAGCCAGGTGACCAGGCGGACGCCGTCATGGAGTTGATCCGACGTCCGGCCATTGTTGATCTCACAGAACTGGGCGAGCAATCACGAAACGGGGAGAGCAAGGAGCATTCCACACCACAGGAGAGTGCCCCCGTGTACGATCAAGACTACAAGCACCTCTTTTCAGATGATGACCTGAAGGACTGGATCAAGTCCCTTCTTGCGGAGATCCACGATGAAGAGGATCCCGACGAGATGGATGCGTACCGCAAGGTCATCAAGAAGCACGTTCCCATGTTTCGCCGCGGCTATTTTGCCGCGTATCTCCTGAAGCAGTTACGCGACAAGGAGGGTGGGGGCAGACCCTCGCGCTCCGGCGGTAAATCCGGAAGTCGCCGCTCAAGTGGCGGCGGTGCCGGTAGCGGCGGCGCCGGCGAAGCCAAGGAAGGCTACAAGACGATGTTCGTCGGGGTGGGCAAGAACCGCAAGGTCTTCCCGCGCGACCTGATCCAGCTCTTCTCCAACGTCGACGGCATCACCGGATCCGACATCGGCCAGATCAAGATCCTCGACAACTACTCCTTCGTCGAAGTTGCCGACGACAAGGCGGAGAGCGCCATTTCCGAGCTGAACGGCAAGGAGTACCGCGGCCGCAAGCTCAACGTGAACTACGCCCGCAAGAAGGACTGACCTCACCGGGCGGGCGCGGAGAGCGCCCGCCCGCTATCGGATCAGCAGGCTCACCACGAGAATCAGCAGATAGAGGTTCGCCACCAGCGCCGCCAGGATGCATGCCCCCGCGGACAACTCCATGATGCGGGCGCGGCGCTGGCTCGCCTCCGAGAGAAATTCCGGATCTCCGGGAAGGGCGACCCGCTCGGCCATTGGGTCCTGTGGCGGCGCGGGCAACTGCGTCGCCTCGCCGACCACCCCCTCCTTTGCCGTTCCGAATACGATTGCCCGCTCGGCGCCGTCCGTCGCCACCGATGGATGGCGCCACAGGAGCGTCGACTCGGAGGCGACCTGGGTGGCCGGGTACTCGCGGCGGACGTACCGCTCGCCATCGGGCAGCACCGCCTCGGTGAAGCCGGGTGGACCGTACCGCAACGGCAGACGCAGAAGGTCCCGCTCCGCCCGTAATCCACGTCCTACCCGCCAGAGTCGACGGTACACGAAGAAGAGAATCACCCCCGGTGGAACGAGGATCGAGATTGGTAACAACCCGAGTGATGCCGAAAGAAGCCCGGCAATCCGGGTGAGCGGCGCACCGATGTACAGGTACGCCAGAATGAACAGAGAGAGACTCCCCGCCGCCAGCGAAATGGGAGTCACGCTGTTCCAGTACTCATTCTGCTGCCGACCATCCCGGATGGAGCGAAAGACCAGTGTCTCGTCGGGCCCGTCGTACAAGATCACGAAGGGCCTGGAACCGTTCGTTCCCTTGAACACGGCGCGTCCCTGCTCCCCGTAGAGGCTTCCCGCAACGAACATGCGCGTGCCCTCCGGCAGGGACCCGACTTTCTTCCAGGTTGTCGCCGTCGGCACCTCTCCCTGATCAGCGTGCAGAGAGAGGCGTTCGCGCCCGGCCGCGGCATCGACGGGTCCGCCGGGCACCATGTAGACCGGAGCGTCCGCAAGCTCCACCGCAACGCTCGCGCGTCCGTCCGTAAGCCAGGCAAGACCGTCTCCCTGAATGGACTCCAATCCGCCGAAGAAACGGTACCACCCTATGAAGCGCTCCCGGCGGGCGCGACTGCCGATAAGGACTTCCGGGTAGCCGGCCGTCGCATAGGTAGATGCAGTAGTGATCCGCCGCCTGAAGACGCGCCATCGATGACGCGCCAGGACCGCACCGACGCCGGGGATGAACAGGTAGAAGAGGAGGGCCACCGCGAACACTAGAATGAACTGCATGCCGACATCATTCTACCGCACACTTGTTGAAGGAGCCCAGATACGATACCCTTCTCACATCATGGTAGAACGTATCGTCGTCGGAGCACTGCACACCAACACCTATGTTGTTTCCACCGGTCGAAAGGAGTGCATTCTGATCGATCCCGGCGACGAGGCACAGACGATCTACCGGCGCCTGACCGCCCTCAACATGGTGCCCCAGGCGGTGCTGCTCACCCACGGTCACCTGGACCACACTGCGGCGGCCCTGGGCATTCGAGAGTACTACGACCACGACATCCAGATTGCCATTCACAAGAAGGATGCCGAGCTGCTCTCTCCGGATTCCTTCGAGCGGCACAAGGAGATGTTCGAGTCCATTGGCCCGGAGGGTCTTGAGCTGTTCGAGCGGCTCTACGTCGCGCTGCCGCCGCCGGACTTCTATCTGGAAGAGGGCTCGAGAATTCTTGAAACCGATCTGACGGTCATCCACACGCCCGGACATACGCCGGGAAGCATATCTCTCTACAGCGAGCAGGACGAAGCGCTCTTCTCGGGGGACACACTGCTGTTCAAGGCGGTCGGTCCAACCGAGGGCAAGGACAGCGACCACGACGCCTTGATCGAAAGCATTACAAAGAAGCTCTTCGAGCTCCCCGACAGCACCCGACTCTACCCCGGCCATGGCCCCTACTCCACGATGGAGCGAGAGAAGCGCAACAACATTGCGCTCCGGGAAGAAGGCATCATCTAGGCCTCATCTCATCCAGGCTTCAGATAGTCAGTTGGGCTTCAGATAGTCCGTTTTCAGGAAACAGGTCTCAGACGAGTACGCTGAAGAGAAGACCGCCGTCACCCGGGGAGACCGGGGCGTAACCCTGGGGTCTGGTGTGTACCGCCTTGTCATGCAGTT
The DNA here is from genome assembly GCA_964654185.1 of uncultured Spirochaetaceae bacterium. Classification (GTDB taxonomy): domain Bacteria; phylum Spirochaetota; class Spirochaetia; order DSM-27196; family PWMO01; genus CAYFQV01. The sequence continues at coordinate 35,822 of CAZZIE010000023.1, forward strand.
GCCGTGCCAGTTCCATGATCTGCTGATCCATCGGACGCTGCTCGGTGGGACGGGTAAAGCGGGGATCCTGGGAGAGGCGATCCAGCAGATTGTCGAGCATCTTCAACTTATCCAGACTGAGACCCGGTTGGTTCCGGGCAGGTATGCCGCGAACGTGCTTGAACCGGATATAGCCGAGGCTCGGATTCACCGGAACGCGGACGCCGCCGAGAGCGTTTCGCTGCCTGAGAACCGCGTTGATGGACAGCGGGCGGGCGAATTGAATGCTTGTGGATGATACGCTTGCACTCATTTCTTCGATCCCTCCATCTTGATTATCGGAGGGACCGAAGGGAGTATTAGCGGTTCCTGCGCTCCAGCTCGGTCTGGTATTCGACGCAGTACAGAGCGTACGGGATTGCTTCCAGTCGCTCCTTCGGAATGGGTTTACCTGTCTTGAGGCAGTAGCCGTAGCGACCGTTGTCGATGCGCGCCAGTGCCGACTCGATGAGGCGCAGTCTCTTCATCTCCTGCGCGCCGAGAGCGTCCAGAGTCTTCTTGTCGATGTCGCTGCTGGCAATGTCGACCAGATCTTTCGAGTTGTCCGACTCAACGAGCTCGCGAAAATCGGAGTCCTCAGCCATGAGGTTTTGCAGTATGTCTTCCTTCATGGCAAGCAGCTTTTTACGCATGCGCTCCATGAATCTCTTGTCCATGAGTGGCTCCTTGACGCGACTGAACCCCTGCTCAATCAGAAACACAGTCCGATTCGGCTCAGCTAAGTGGCCATGAAATATGGGTAAAAGCCATCCAAAAGTCAATAAGTCGCGGCCAAAAAGGGGGCGGCAGAAGGCCGACGGCCGGGCTGAACCGGCAGCCGGGATGACGGCGGCTCGCCGGGATGTGGAATCCTCGGACACTGCACTGCGCTTGACACAGCGGGGACGGTAAACCTATTGTTATCCTGCCCACCGCAGGAGCGGCTGTGCTCAATGCCGCTCATGGAGACGGGCCTAAAATCCCCGCAATCAGGAGGACGCGTGCCAAAAGAAGATGCAATTGAAGTGGAAGGTATTGTGAAGGAGTCCCTTCCCAATACCATGTTCCGGGTCGAGCTCAAGAACGGCCACCTCATTCTTGCCCACCTCTCGGGCAAGATGCGGAAGTACTACATTCGCATTGTCCCCGGCGACAAGGTAAAGGTCGCCCTCTCACCTTACGATCTCACACGCGGACGCATTGTCTACCGCGAACGCTGACGAATCACCACCCAGACAGCTCCGGTTCCACCGTCTCGTCGCTCCGGCGTTCCCATTGCGCCGGTGAGGGGATGGTCCTGGAGTAGTCGGTGGATTGCCCGCCGAAGCACGGCTCCCTCGCGTGAGTGGAGCCCCTTTCCGTAGATCACGAGCACCTTCCGCAGCCCCCGGCGAGCCGCCTGGCGGACGAACCCGTCCGTCCGCTTCTCGGCTTCAGCGCGGGTGAGGCCGTGAAGGTCGAGGGTGTCCTGGATCGGCAGGCGTTTCGGCGCAACCGGGGCGCGCCCACCGGTAGCATCGATCTCAGCTCTTTCCCCTGAATCCCTCTGGTCCTCGTCCTTGTCCATGTCTGCGGGCGGAGGATGCTGCTCCAGAAAGGTTTCGAGAGCCTTGTGGGTACGATGCTTACGGCCTGCTCGTTTCTTCTGCGCCTGGTCCCACTGCTTCAGGATGTCTCCGAAATCGGATGCACTCACGAAGGTCCCTCCGGTAGCGTGCGCGCAATGATGTCCGGAACGCGTGTCCACCCCTCGACGCCGTAGCCGGTCCGAATCAGCACGTAGTCCTGGTACCGTGCCACCGGTGTGACTGCGGTGCCGGCGGGCAAAGATAACCACGGCTGCGCACGATCGTCAGGGATCTTTATGATCGGTGCCTGGGTAGCTGAGATGACCGCGACGTTGCGGCCACGCGTGTAGAGGCTGTACCCGAAGGCGCCCCCGATGAGCACCATGATTCCCAGCGTCAGGGCCAGACCGATCGTCGCCACGCCGCGCCGAGTGCGCCAGAGGATGACGGTCAGAGCTGCTGCTGCGTACACCAGCGCCACCAGGGTCACGGCAAAGTAGTCGGGATGCGGAAAGCGCATGGGCTCTACCTGGCGTTCCAACCCGGCGCGACGCTCCACCGTCCGCAGGGCGTCCCACCCCCGGTGGAACTGAGGCGCAAGGCGTACGCTCTCCCTGAGATGGAACACCGCTTCACCCGTTCGCCCCGCCCGGGCGCCGGCAATGGCGAGATTGTAGTGAATACCGGCGTTTTCCGGTCGCTCCTCGACGGCGTTCATGAAGTGGCCGCGCGCGGCGGGGTAGTCTCCATTCTCGAAGGCTCGCGCCCCGGCCTCCAGAAGGTCCATCGGCACCGGCACGGCCGCGGCAATCAGCAGAAGAACGCTTCCACCCAACAGGGCGGCGACCTTCGGCACGCGCCGACGGAGGATCCCGAGCACGACGATCGCAAGAACGGGCGGCAGGGCAATCACGTAGAGCCAGAGCCGCTTGAAGAGATCCGGAGGCTGCATCCGCTGGACCTCCTCCCCCGATAGGAGTTGCAGTGGAGACGCGTCCACGCCGTCGGCGGAAGCGTCTCCGGAAACGGCGAGGCTGTTCAGGAGAAAGGTCTCCTCCGGCGTCCGGAGGACCCGCCCGCTTTCGGGTTCGAGATACGGGAAGGCCGCGACGGTGAGCTCCCGAGCTCCGCTTTCCCGAGGCGTCACACGGTACCGGGCAATGCGGGTACCGCGATACCCGCTCTCCGTCGGCGTAACTTCCGTGGATGTGCCCGTCTCGGTGATCACCAGCCCCTCCCCGGTTACGGCCGGAAACTGCAGAAACAGCAGGTTACCGGTACCTTCCACTCGCACCGTCAGCGTGGCGGACTCACCCACCGGCAACTCCATGGGGTCGAGGGAGGCACTCATCCGAAAGGTCCCCACGGCACCGGTCTCCGCGACCTCCGCCGGCAGGGGCGAGACCGACAGCGTCACCGGGTCGACCGACCGTTGCAGTCCCTGCGCCGCTACAACCCCGGACGGGATCTCCACCTCCCCGCTCAGAGTCGGGGTGAAGAGGTAGGTCGCCGCGGGGTACCGGTACAGGGCAGTACTCTCCACCGTCCGTGTTTCCACCGCGCCGAGACCGCGCACCTCCTCCAGGAGCGCACCTGAAGGCGCCGCAACCTCCACGTTCTCCGGGAGCACGAACTCGGTGATGTTGAACAGTTCCAGATAGAGGGGGATAGTCTGACCGACGTAGACCGTTTCCCCGGGAGTAGTCCAGGATGCATCGAAGGGAACGCGCGCGTCGCCGGTGCTGAACGGTATCTCAAGCAGATGCGTCGCGGTCCGGAAGCTCCCCCAGGGGGCATCCAGTCGAGCCGGCGGAATTACGGCGCGGCCCGCTGATCGCAGCGTCAGGGGTATCTCGATCTCAATGACACTGCGGTTGCCGCCGCCGCTCTCTCTCCGAACCCGCCGCACTTCCTCGTCGGGGACGAAGTCGATGCGCCCGGGCAGCGTCGGAAGCGTGATCTCGACCTGGTCACGCACTCCCTCAGCCTCGACCTCGGCCGGCACCGCGACGGTCATGACGAACCGCGCCGTTGAACCCGGTGCGAGGTTCTCCGCCTCAATGGAGGACCGGATAAGCCGGGCGGACTCCTCGCCTTCCTGGGCCGTAGCTATCGGCACCGCGCTCAGCAGAATGAGCAGCACCTTCAGGAGGGTTCGGGCTACCAGTCCGGTCCGGCGGACGGTTGCTGCGTCTGTTCCGGAGCAATCCATTGCGCCCCCTCCTTGCGACGAACGTATTCGAGAATTCGCACCGCATCACTGGAGAGCTCCTGTCGGCCGGACTGGTCCTCCGCCGATGGTTCGCGCTCCCCCACTCCTTCGCCCGCCTCGATCTTCCGAAGGGCGAGTTCGAGATTGCGCTTCGCGGCGACGCTCCCACTGTTGATGACGAGGGCGTCCCGGAAGAGATTGTACGCCTGGTTGTACTGGCCGAGCTCGTACGCCATGACCCCTTTGTTGAAGGCCACCGCAAAGGCGAGCGCCTCGTCCTCTCCCGTGCCGGCGGCATTCCACATCTCTACGGCAGCATCGAACTCACCGAGGAAGTGGTAGACGTTGCCCAGGTTGTAGGCAATCCATGGGTCGTAGGTGGGATTCTCCCAGTGCTGGAGATAGTGCACCGTCGCGGCCTGGTAGTTTCCCTGGTCGAAGGCGTGATTGCCCCGAAGCACCGAGAGATGCGGCGTGGAGATGTCACAGCCGGCGAAGAGAAGCGCGGCCGCGCCGAGGATCGAGAGAGCGGACACGCGCCGCCCCGGGCGCTTCAGAATACCTGTCGCCATCTCACCACCCGTACGGCAATGTGAAGTGCAAGGAACGCCAGGGCAACGAGGAGAAAGCCCTGATAGCGCTCCACCGCAACGAGACGGAACCCCTCCGACTCGCGGCGCGCCCGGAATTCCGAGAGGCCGCGGATCAGACCGGAAAAGACATCCGCCTCGGTCATGGAGTAGCTGCGCCCCTTCGTCTCGCTTGACAGCTCCCGGAGGAGGTCGGGCCGCGCCGCCGTGATGACCGGCTCGCCCCGGCTGTCCGTGAGGAGATCGCCGGAGGCAAGCGTAACGGTGGCTCCCTCCTCGGTACCGGCCACCACCGTGAAGACCGGAATACCTTCCTCCCCGATCTCCTCCCCGGCCCGGAAGGCCGAACCGCTCAGGGATTCGCCGTCGGAAATCAACACGATCGCGCGGTTCCGTCC
>CAZZIE010000024.1:0-36198 GCA_964654185.1 uncultured Spirochaetaceae bacterium
GGATTGGTAGCGGGGGCGCGGTTCGGCGGCGCAGTCGCGGCGAGGCGACCACGAGGTTACCGTTATGTCACATCCGCAGGTAAGTGAGTTCAACAAGCGGCTGAAGCACGTTTTTGACCGCGTAGATGATTACCTCGAGGAGAAGTACGGGGGGGAGTACCCGCTGCACCCCTCCAGGCCCCATCGCGGGGTTACCTCCAACAAGGCGCAGGACGGGCTGTTCAACGTCGGGGCCTCCTTTACCGCCGGGTACGGATCCGAGATCGGCCGCGGTTACGTGGTGGACGTCGACATGGTGACCCTTGCCCACATCCCCTCGGATGTGCGCCGGCGAATCGAGGAGGACGCGATTGCCAGAGTCGAAGAGTACCTCCAGGAGGAGTTCCCCGACCGGGAGCTTCACGTCTCGAAGGATCGCAATACCTTCAAGATCCACGGCGACCTGAGCCTTGGAACGACGTGAGGGGGTAGCTCGCCGCCGGTCGCCGGCGGGGCGGCATGGAAACGCCCGTGGCCGCATTCCGGTCCGACCTTTGGCGCGCCGTCCGGTTGATTTATCCGGCCTCCTTCAGTACACTCGGACAGTCGCTAAAAAACGTGCGATTCCTGACAGAATAGATTCGTCAATTAAGGTGCGTTGGAATGGATGCTCAACTGAAAGAGATTATCGAGACGATCAAGCAGGAGGGTGTAGCCTCCGCGGAGAAGCAATCCTCCGAGATCGTGAGTCAGGCCGAGGAGCGGGCAAAGGACATCGTCCGTGACGCCGAGCAGAAGGCCAAGAAGATCGTTGACGACGCCAGGAATGAGGCGGCGCGCCTGGAGCAGAACGGCAAAGAGGCGATCAGGCAGTCGGGACGGGATCTCATCCTGAGCCTCCACTCCCGTATCACCGCGATCTTCGATGCGGTTGTGAAGCGGGAAGTGGCCGCAAGCTATTCCGAAGACGTCGTTGCCCAGGCGATCGTCAAGCTGATCGAGCAGTGGGGCGAGACGCGGAGCGACGATCTCACCGTGCTCCTTCCGAAGGAACAACTCGACGGCGTGAAGGCGGCTCTCGAAACCAGGCTCAAGGAAGACCTGCGCTCCGGGATCACCATTCGTCCCCAGGACGATCTGGATGCCGGCTTTCACATTGCCGAGCGTGAGGGATCGGTCTACTACGACTTCTCGAGCGACGGCATTGCGGCGGTTCTTGCCGAATACCTGAATCCCCAGCTGAGCGAGATCATCCGCAACGCGGCGAAAGAATAACCCGCGCGGAGAGGAAGATTCGGTGGCTCAATACTACTATCTGGTGTCGACACTACCCATGTTGTCGTTCGACGCGGAGAAGTACCCCTCCGAGGGTGACTTCCTCGAGGCGTGTGCCGCCCGAATGTCCCTGAACGACTACCGCCGACTCATCAATACCGAGCTCGAGATCGATCCCGGTACGTACCAGCCCCGTACCGACGTGCAGAGCTGGTGGTATCGGCAGGAAGTCGCGCTGCGCAACGCGCTCGTTCGTGTTCGGGCCGCGGCGTTGAATCGCGATGCCGAGGAGAATCTTCGGCTTACCCCGGACGGACGCGACCTTGGTGACGATCCGGCGGTTATCGGAGCGGTGCGGGAGGCCTACAGCCAGGAGTCTCCGCTTCGCCAGGAGGAGCGGCTGCTGCAGTACCGGTGGCAGCTCCTCGACGAGGTGTCGGTCGGCCACTTCTTCGATCTCGATACCCTTGTCATCTACTATCTGAAACTCAAGATCCTGGGCCGGAGGTCGCAATTCCGGAAAGAGCTCGGCACCGAGACCTTCGATCAGACCTACAGGACGGTTCAGGACAACTACTACGGAGCATCCGCATAATCCGACTGGAGTACCGTGAATGGCAGATACCACAGGCAAAGTCATAGGCGTAAATGGGAACATGGTAACCGTGGACGTCGAAGGCGACGTCGCCCTGAACGAAGTCGCCTACGTCGTCACCGGTGATCGCGAGCTGAAGTCCGAGGTGATTCGAATCCGTGGAAGCCAGGCCGAGCTTCAGGTGTACGAGATCACCGAAGGAATCGGCGTCGGGGATTCCGTGAAATTCTCCAAGGAGCTGTTGGCGGTAGATCTGGGCCCCGGTCTGCTGGGCCAGGTGTACGACGGGTTGCAGAACCCGCTTCCGGAGCTCGCCGAGCAGAGTGGCTTCTTTCTCGAAAGAGGCCTCTATCTCAACGCTCTCGATCAGGAGAAGAAGTGGGAGTTCACCCCGAAGGCGCAGCCGGGAGATTCCGTCCAGGCGGCAGACACGCTCGGAACGGTACCGGAAGGCATCTTCGAGCACCGCGTCATGGTTCCCTTCAATTTCCTCGCCACATACACGGTGAAGTGGGTTGCCGAGAAGGGCGAGTACGCCGTCAACGAGAAGATCGCCGAGGTCGAGGACGAGCGGGGTAATACCATTCCGGTAACCATGTCCTTCCAGTGGCCGGTCAAACGCGCAATCAGCAACTACCAGGAGCGCCTGCGCCCGTCGGAGCCCATGGTCACGAAGGTGCGTATCATCGACACCTTCCTGCCGGTCGCGCGCGGCGGCACCTACTGTATTCCCGGCCCTTTCGGTGCGGGAAAAACGGTCCTGCAGCAGATCACCAGCCGTAACGCCGACGTCGACATCGTCATCATAACGGCGTGCGGAGAGCGCGCCGGCGAGGTCGTCGAAACGCTGCGGGAGTTCCCGGAGCTGATCGACCCGCGAACCGGCCGCACCTTGATGGAACGAACAGTCATTGTCGTGAATACGAGCTCAATGCCGGTTGCGGCGCGGGAAGCCTCCGTATACACCGGCGTGACGATTGCCGAGTACTACCGGCAGATGGGCCTTAACGTCCTGCTCCTTGCGGACTCCACCTCGCGGTGGGCTCAAGCCATGCGGGAGATGTCGGGGCGCCTCGAGGAGATTCCCGGGGAAGAGGCCTTTCCGGCCTACCTCGAGTCGGTCATCGCGGCGTTCTACGAGCGCGCCGGCTACGTGCAGCTCCGGGATGGATCCTACGGCTCGGTCACGATCGGCGGTACGGTCAGTCCTGCCGGCGGTAACTTCGAGGAGCCGGTGACCCAATCGACCCTCAAGGTTGTCGGCGCCTTCCACGGTCTGTCCCGGGCGCGCTCAGAGGCGCGGAAGTACCCAAGCATCGACCCCCTCGACAGCTGGACCCGGTACGACGGCGTCGTCGAGAGCGCCAGGGTTCAATTTGCCCGGAGCATTCTCTTCCAGGGCAACGAGGTAGGACAGATGATGAAGGTCGTCGGCGAAGAGGGAACGAGCCTCGACGACTACATCGTCCATCTCAAGTCGGAGTTTCTCGACTCCGTCTATCTCCAGCAGAACGCCTTCGATCCCGTCGACGCCGCCGTCGGGGTGGATCGACAGCGCCACGTCTTCGATGTCCTTCTCCACCTCCTTACGTCGGAGCTGGAGTTCAAGGACAAGGGTGAGGCGCGAAACTACTTTGCCAATCTGAGACAGCGTTTCCTCGACTACAACGGTGCCGAGTGGCAGTCGGAAGAGTTCAAGGATCTCGAGCAGAAGATCACCGCTGCCGTGAACGAGAAGCGCACCGGACTGATGCACACAGCGGAACACCTCTACGAGGAAGCTACGTCGGAAGAAGGATGAGCAATGCGCAAGGTCTATAGCAAGATCGACTCCATTGAAGGAAACGTAATCACCGTCACCGCCCAGGATGTCCGGTACGGCCACCTGGCACTGGTGAAGGCGCGCCACGGCGAGTCCCTTGCGGAGGTCATTCGCCTCAAAGGGGATCAGGTCTCCCTGCAGGTCTTCACCGGCGGGCGCGGCATCTCCACCGGCGACGAAGTCGTGTTCCTGGGACACCCCATGCAGGTATCCTTCTCGGATAACCTGTTGGGACGCATCTTCGACGGGAAGGGGGAGCCCCGGGACAACGGACCGCGTCTCGAGGAGAACCTCATCGAGACGGAGACGCCCTCGGTCAACCCGGCCCGGCGAATCATCCCGCGGAACATGATCCGGACGAACATTCCCATGATCGATGTCTTCAACTCTCTCGTGGAGTCTCAGAAGCTGCCGATCTTCTCGGTCTCCGGTGAGCCCTACAACCCGCTCCTGGCGCGGATCGCCATGCAGGCGGAGGTCGACCTGATCATCCTGGGCGGCATTGGTCTCAAGCATGACGACTACCTCTACTTCCGGGACACCCTGGAGCAGGGCGGCGCCCTCTCCCGGACGATCTTCTTCGTCCACACCGCCGCGGACCCGGTCGTCGAGAGTCTTCTGGTGCCGGATGTCTCTCTCGCTGTTGCCGAACGCTTCGCTCTGGACGGGCGTCGCGTCCTGGTCCTCCTGACGGACATGACCAACTTTGCCGACAGCCTGAAGGAGATCGCGATCACCCAGGAGCAGGTTCCCTCGAACCGCGGCTATCCCGGCGACCTCTACAGTCAGCTCGCTTCACGGTACGAGAAGGCGGTCGACTTCGAAGGTGCCGGCTCCATCACGGTTCTCGCCGCAACAACCATGCCCGGCGACGATGTTACCCATCCGGTCCCGGACAACACAGGGTACATCACCGAGGGTCAGTACTACCTGCGAAACGGCCGGATCGAGCCCTTCGGTTCGCTCTCTCGCCTCAAGCAGTTCGTCAACAAGGATACCCGGTCGGACCATCGCTCCCTTATGGACGGCATGATCAACCTCTACGCCTCCTACAAGGAGTCTCTGGAGAAGCGCTCCATGGGCTTCCGCATGTCCGAGTGGGACGACAAGCTTCTGAAGTACGGTGAGCTCTTCGAGCAGGGCATGATGAACCTGGAGGTGAACATACCCCTCGAGGAGGCCCTCGATCGCGGATGGAGCATACTCGCGCAGTGCTTCGAGCCGCAGGAAACGGGTCTGCGAACGGAGCTCATGAAGGAGTACTGGCCGAACAAGGAGCAGTTGGGCTAAGCCATGGCTAAGGTCAAGCTCACGAAGAACGAGCTCAAGCAGCAGAAGGATCGCCTCTCACGGTTCAAGCGTTATCTGCCGACCTTGCAGCTCAAGAAGCAACAGCTCCAGATGGTGCTCCGCAAGGTCGAGCGCGAGGAGCGCGAGAAGGAGCAGGCTCGACAGGAGTCCTACGAGGCAATGCAGGCGTGGATCGCCGTGTTCGGCGAACCTGTCGACCTGGAAGAGCTGGTGAAGATTCGTGAGCTGGTCACATCCGACGGTAACATTGCCGGAATCGACATACCGGTCTTCGAAAACATCGACTTTGAAGACATTCACTGGAACCTCTACGACACGCCCGTGTGGATCGACAGCGGCATTGCCAAGATGAAGGAGATCATCGGGCTGGATGCGGAGATTCGCGTGCTCAAGGAACAGCGGGAACGCATTGCCGAGGAGCTCCGAATCACCAGCCAGCGGGTCAACCTCTTCGAGAAAGTCATGATCCCCGAGACGCAAGAGAACATCCGACGGATCCAGATCTACCTGGGAGATCAGCAGACCGCACAGGTCGTTCGCGGCAAGTTCGCGAAGCGCAAAGTGGAGAGGAGGGCGTAGCCGCATGATCGAGCAGATGAAGAAGGCTTCGGTCGTCGTGCTGGACGCCCACCGGCAGGAGTCCGTGGATCAGCTCCGGGACGTCGGGGTCCTCCACGTGCAGGTCGAAGAGGTGCTGAGCGACGACCTGTCGAGTCTCAAGGAGCGCCGATCGACGATCGAGCGCGCCCTCTCCACCCTGTCTGAGCCCCAGGAGGGCGATGCCGACGGGCAGATGTCTCTCGACCAGGCGGTCTCCATTGCAGAGAACGCCCTGGAGAAGGCCGAAGAGCTGCGCGCGGCCCGGGAGCGCCGGGACGCCCTCGAGCGGGAGGCACTCAACCTGGAGCCCTGGGGCGACTTCGACCCTGCGGCGGTCCAGGACCTGCGCAACCGCGGCATCGATGTGCAGCTCTACGCCGTTTCCAGACAGGACTTCCGCGCAGCAAAGCCGGAGCACGCATTCGTTCTCCACGAGGGTGCCACGCTGGTCTTCTTCGTCCAGATCCTGGTGGATACCGACGACAACGAGGAAGTGGAGCGCGCCCACAACTTCACCCCGCGGAGCCTCCCGGAGCGCTCTCTCGGCGAGGTGCGGGAGCTCGTGGCCCAGGCGGATCGCGAGATCGAGCGGTTGGACGGCGAGTTGAAGGAGCTGTCGAAGAAACGGCCCGCTCTTGAGGGCGCCCTCCTGCCCATGGATGATGAGATCGACTTCGCCCGGGTCCGTGACGGCATGGACACCGAAGAGTCTCTGGCCTTTCTCACGGGTTTCGTTCCGGTGAGTGGAGTGGAGGATCTACGGGAGGCGGCAAAGGGTAACGGCTGGGGACTGCTGCTGCAGGATCCCGGTCCGGATGACTACGTCCCGACCAAGGTGAAGAACCCCCGGCCGATCAGTATCATCAAGCCGGTTTTCGGCCTCCTGGGAACGACACCGGGATACAAGGAGCTGGACATCAGCTTCTGGTTCCTCATCTTCCTGTCGATCTTCTTCGCCATGATCATTGGAGACGGCGGCTACGGAGTCATCATCCTGGGCCTGTCGCTCTTCGCGTTGATTCGCGGAAAGGTGAAGAGCGGGTCCGTCGGGAAGGGGCCGGTGCTCCTGACGGTCATGTCCCTCGCCACCGTGGCCTGGGGCGCCGTCACCGGAACCTGGTTCGGATACGAGCCCATTGGGAATCTCCCCTTCTTCCGCGCTCTCGAAATCCCGGCAATATCGAGCTTCAACCCGCGGAGTCGGGAGACCATTCAGTTCATCTGTTTCGTCCTGGGAACCGTGCACCTCTCCATTGCGCACTTGTGGCTCTTCATCAAGGGGCTCCGGGAGCGTCCGGCGGTGCGCGCCTTCGGCGACCTCGGCTGGCTGGTTCTCGTGCTCGGCGCGTACTGGCTGGTGCTCACCGTGGTACTCGCCGATCCCCTTCCGCAGTACTCCCTGTACATGATCGCGGCGGGTTTCGGCATGGTCATTCTCTTCGGTGAGCAGCAGGAAGGATCCGGCTTCTTCGCCGGACTCGGACGGGGGCTCAACCCCATCAATCTCTTCTCGAAGGCTCTGGACAGCATCAGTGCCTTCTCCGACATCATATCCTACATCCGCCTCTTCGCCGTCGGTCTGGCCACGGTGGAGATCGCGAAGGCTTTCAATACCATGGCGCAGGGCGCCGGGGACGGCGTGATCGGAGTGGTGGCTGCCATCTTCATCCTCTTTGTGGGGCATACCCTCAATCTGGTGATGGGCGCCCTCTCCGTCGTGGTACACGGAATTCGTCTGAACATGCTGGAGTTCTCGCGGCATCTCGGAATGGAGTGGTCCGGAATAGACTACAACCCCTTCCGTAAGCGGGAAGCTCCGACGACGTCATAGAATGATTGGACCAATGACTCGACAGAAAGGAGATAGGGAATGAACTACGGTCTTATAGGCGTTGGCGCCGCATTGGCGTTGGCGGCGGTCGGCTCGGCGATTGGCGCGGGAAGCGCCGGAATGTCTGCAGTGGGTGCCTGGAAGAAGGCCTTTGCCCAGAACAAGCCGGCGCCGTTTCTGCTGGTCGCCTTTGTAGGTGCGCCGTTGACGCAGACCATCTACGGTTTCATTCTGATGAACTCCCTGAACACCTCCGACGCGGACCCCATGAAGATACTCGCTGCGGGTATCCTCGGCGGTACCGCCATGGCGTTTTCCGCCGCCTTTCAGGGTCGTGCGGGCGCCGTTGCGTCGGATGCGTTGACCGAGACCGGCAAGGGCTTCGGTCAGTACATCATGGTGTTGGGTATCATCGAGACGGTTGCCCTCTTCGTAATGGTATTCCTCCTGGGAATCGTGTAGATACCCCGGAAGAACTACGAGAGAGCGTGGGACCGAAGCGAGTAGAAGCGACACCATGAGACGGACTGCGTGGCCGGGACACTCCGCTGTCCTGGCCGCCGTCGTCATTCTGGTATGCCTCATTTCCGGGCGCTCCGAGGCGCAGGATGGCGCCGACGGCGCTGCGCCTGCTGAGCAACCCGCGTGGATCATCTACGAGGAGGGTGTGCACCATCTTCGCAACCGCGACTATGGTGAGGCAATGCAGGCCTTTCGCCGCGCCATCCGTGTTCGCGGCGGGGCCTTTCCCGAAGCGGAGGCGGGCATCGGCCGCGTCTTCGCCGCGGAGAATCAGATAGAGCTGGCGGCGCGGCAGTTTCGGCGAGCCCTCGACCAGGAGGGTTTCTTCTACGTCCCGGCCCAGGAGTACCTCGTCCGGTATGAGCTCGCCGAGCTCCATCGCAATCGCGGTGTCGCGGGGCGCTACGATTATCAGACCGCGCTGGAGGCTGTTGTTGCGGAGGACCCGAGCTTCTCGGATCCGGAGAACCAGTCCCTCCGAAGCGCCTATCGCCGCACCCTCGAAAACGACGGGATAGATCGTCTGCTCGTCCTCTATCGCCTGGAGGAGAACTTCGCCCGTCGGGCGCACCATCTTCTGGGGGAGCACTATCTTGCCAGTCGGAACTTCTCCACCGCGGCAGACCATCTGATGTACGCAACGCTCATGGTGTTCTCCACGGCGATCGAGCAGGTGCGCCGGGGCGATCCGGGCTACCAGTTCGAAACGCTCTCGGGCTTTCTGAATCGACTGAAACGGGAGCAAGCGGTGCGCGCCTATCTGAGTGAGGCTGCGGCGTACCGTATCCTCTACCATCTCGGCACCGCCCTCTACGGCGCCGACATCACGTCGCGAACACCCCAGCAGATCTGGCGGATCGTTGCCGACCAGGATGCCGCCGGGCAGTGGGCGGAGATGGCTCGCCGGCAGCTCACCGACCCTCGAAGCGACCGCTACGTTGATTATTAGCCCTCCCTAGCGTACCTTGTGCGGGCACATGGACAAGATCATCATCCGAGGTGCCCGGGAGCACAACCTCAAGAACATTGATATCGAGCTTCCTCGAGACCGCTTCATCGTCGTCTCCGGACTGAGCGGTTCGGGAAAGTCGTCGTTGGTCTTCGACACGATCTTCGCGGAAGGGCAGCGGCGCTACGTCGAGTCACTCTCCGCGTATGCGCGTCAGTTTCTCGGGCGCATGGACAAGCCGGAGGTGGACTATATTGAGGGGCTCTCGCCGGCCATTTCGATTGAGCAGAAGGCGGCGAACCGCAATCCCCGGTCAACCGTGGGGACGGTAACGGAGATCTACGACTACTATCGACTGCTGTACGCGCGCGTCGGGATACCCCATGATCCGAAGACGGGTAAGCGTATCGAGAAGCAGACGGTGGACGAGATCGTCGATCGGGTAACCGCCTATCCGGAAGGGGCGCGGCTCAGTGTCCTCGCACCCATCGTTCGCGGAAAGAAGGGTCATCATCAGAAGATCCTCTCGGACGCCCGAAAGGCGGGGTTCGTCCGCGCCAGGGTCGACGGAGAGATCATCAGTCTGGACGACGACATCGATCTCGACAAGAAGCGGAAGCACAGCATTGAGATCGTCGTCGACCGCATCAAGGTCCAGCCCGACCGTCACCGCCGGATCGCCGAAGCGGTGGAAACCGCTCTGGAGACGGCGGGCGGCCTGGTTCAGGTCCACGTTGTAACCGACAGCGAGGAGTTCGAGGAGTCCTTCTCCCAGAACTACGCCTATCCCGACAGCAACCTCGTCGTACCCGAGCTGGAGCCGCGGCTCTTCTCCTTCAACAGCCCCTTCGGTGCGTGTCCGAGCTGCTCCGGTCTGGGAATGACTCTCGAGTTCGATCCGGAACTCATGATGCCGGACCGCTCGCTCTCGTTCAACGAGGGGGGCGTTCTTCCCTACAACCCCGGCGCTGCGTGGAATCGAAGCCGCTTCGAGTCCCTTGCGCGCCACCTGAACTTCAGCCTTGACACGGCCCTGGATGAGCTTCCCGACGAGGTTGTGAAGGCGATCCTCTACGGGACCGAGGAGTCGATCCAGGTCAAGTACGTGAACAAGGAGGGGACGGGCAAGTTCGAGTACTCGGCGCCCTTCCGGGGCATCGTCGACGATCTGCACCGCCGATACCGGGAGACCACGAGCGACGGCATCAAGGACTGGCTCGAGGGCTTCATGACTCAGCGCACCTGTGAGGAGTGCAGCGGGAAGCGCCTGCGCCCGGAGGCGCTGGCGGTTCTTGTGGACGGTCGGAGCATCTGGGAGGTCACCGCCATGTCCGTGGCGCACCAGCTCGAGTTTCTCCGCGCCCTGGAGCTGACCGAGACGGAGCGGGAGATCACCGGGGAGATCACGAAAGAGATCGTCGCGCGGCTCTCCTTCATGGAGAGCGTCGGCCTGGAATACCTTACCCTCGACCGCGCCGCGGCGACGCTTTCAGGAGGGGAGGCGCAGCGGATTCGCCTCGCAACGCAGATCGGCTCCTCCCTGGTCGGCGTGCTCTACATCCTCGATGAACCGACCATCGGGCTGCACCAGCGCGACAATGAGCGGCTTCTCCGGACCCTCCACCATCTTCGCGACATCGGGAACACCCTTATTGTGGTGGAGCATGACGAGCAGACGCTGCGCACCGCGGACTACGTGGTCGATCTCGGTCCGGGCGCGGGAACCCACGGCGGCACGGTGGTTGCCGAAGGGACCCCAGACGAGATCATGACAAACCCCGCGAGCCTCACCGGTCGCTACCTCAGCGGCAAGCTGGAGATGCCCCTGCCGGAGGTGCGGCGGGAGGGAAGCGGCAAGGCCCTCACACTCAAGGGGGCCCGGGAGCACAACCTTGCAGCCATTGATGTTTCCCTTCCCCTGGGGAAGCTCACGGTGATCACGGGGGTATCCGGATCCGGGAAGTCCACCCTTCTGAGCGACTGCATCTACCCGGCCCTCCGTAACCGCCTTCACCGGGGGCACCACCCGGAGGGCGACTTCGACGAGATCCTCGGCACGGATGAGATCGACAAGGTGATAAACATAGATCAGAGCCCGATCGGCCGGACGCCCCGGTCCAACCCGGCTACTTATGTGAACATCTTCACACCGATTCGCGAGCTCTTCGCCTCGCTCCCGGAGGCGCGAGCGCGAGGCTACAAGCCCGGGCGCTTCTCCTTCAACGTGAAGGGCGGGCGCTGCGAGAACTGTCAGGGCGCCGGAACGATCAAGATCGAGATGCACTTCCTTCCGGACGTCTATGTCACCTGTGACGTCTGCGGCGGGAAGCGCTTCAACCGGGAAACTCTGGACATTCGCTACAAGGGGAAGAATATCCATGAAGTTCTAGAGATGACCGTCGAGGAGGGGATGGCGTTCTTCGCGGCGATTCCCCAGGTTTCTCGGCGCCTCGAAACGTTGACAGCGGTGGGTCTTGACTACGTCAAGCTCGGTCAGTCCGCGCTGACCCTGTCAGGAGGAGAAGCGCAGCGGGTGAAGCTCTCTCTGGAGCTGTCAAAGCGCAGCACCGGCCGCACCTTCTACATTCTGGACGAGCCGACCACGGGCCTCCATTTCGAGGATGTGCGGAAGCTTATGGAAGTGCTTAACGCACTTGTTGACAAAGGCAACACAGTGGTCATCATTGAGCACAACCTGGACGTTATCCTGCAAGCGGACCACCTCGTTGATCTTGGTCCGGAAGGTGGAGACGGGGGCGGTCGGGTAGTAGCAACGGGACCACCTGAAGAGATAGCGGAGTGCGACGCCTCTTACACCGGTCAGTTCATTCGAAAGCTCCTGCAGGAGCGCTCACCTGCGCAGTCCTTCTCTTCTTCTGCGTAGCGCTGCCCGTCGCCGCGCAGACTGATAGCGGCGGTTCAGGCCAGGCTGGTGGCGAGTCGGGCCGGGACGCCGGCGGGTCCGTTCCCGAGGACGGGTCCGCGTCGGACGACGCACCCGCTCAGTCGGACGCGGCCGACGCAATCGGCGAATCCGAAGGCGACGAGTCGGACGGCGTGGCCGCCGGGGACACTCCTGAACCCGACCTCTTTCGCGAGACCCTTTCTGCCGACATCCGTACCGCCTCCTTCTACGACCTGGTGGACTGGGCGGCCCGCCTTGGTCTGTCGACGCGGGGCTCCCGACGGGACCTGCAGAACCGCGTTGCCCAGTACTACGACATTGCCGTCAGTGAAGTTCGGCCCCGGGAGGGCGCGGATGAGGGGCGGGAGGTCGTTATCGAATCCGCCAACGAGTCCCAGTACTTCACGCTGGAAGCGGTGGAAGAGCAGTACGTCCGGCTCCGGGGCAATGTGCGACTGCGAACCCGGGGCGGCGACGACTCTGCGGTGCACATCATCGAGGCGGAAGAGATCATCTTCAATCGCGAGGCGAACACTCTGACCGCCGTCGGTGATGTCCGGTACCGGATCGACCGGGAAGGGGAAGTCGAGGAGTTCACCGGGAGCACCCTGAGCTTCGAACTGGACAACTGGGAGGGGCAGTTTCTCCAGGGAGTCTCCTCCCGGGAGCGCGACGTGGAGGGCGAGCAGATCCGCTTTCGGTACTCCGGTGAATACATGACCCGGACACGGGACGACATCGTAATCATGGAGGACGGCGTCATTACCTCCTCCACGGCGGATCCACCGAACTACTCGATCCGGGCGGGACGCATCTGGGTCCTTGGACCGGGGGAGTGGGCAATCCGCGGGGCCCGACTCTACGTGGGCCGCGTGCCCATCCTGGTGTTCCCCTTCTTCTTCAAGCCGGGTGACGAAGTCTTTTTCAATCCCGTCGCAGGCACCCGCGATCGGGAGGGCGCATTCATCCAGACGACGACGTATGTCGTTGGCGAAAAGGAAACCGAGGAATCGGCGATCTCCTTCCTCCAGGTTGCGGGGGATGAGCCTACGGGCCCGCGGCGACGGGAGGGTCTCTTTCTCACGACCGACGCGAGGCCTCAGACGGATGATGATGAAGACGAGGCGGAACGCGACGTCGGAACGGTGAAGATCCTCTTCGATGTCTACTCCAAGCTCGGTGCCTACGCAGGAGTGGACGCGGATCTCAACGACCTCGGCGCGGTTACGGCGCTCCAGGGCTCCCTGGGCGTCGCGGCGTCTCGCCATCTCTATCCGGGGGACGCCGAGAGTGGAGCGCTGTCCCCCTTCCGCATTGTCGACGGGGAGGCGCAGCAGGATTGGAACTCGACCAACTTCCTCGGTACCGTCCTTCCTTTCCGATATCTCCTCGACCTGGAGGGACGCGCTCGCGAGCCCTGGTTTTCCGGCACCGCGGGGATCGAACTCTACTCGGATCCCTACGTGGATCTCGATTTCGGGGACCGCGCCGAGGATATGGACTGGTTGAGCCTCCTGTCGAACGAGGAAGACGAGGACACGGCGGCAGGAGGCGCTCAGAAGACGCGCCTCCGGTGGGAGAGCTCCTTCCGACTGAGTCCATCCGTTGCGGCGCTGCAGCCGTGGGTACGTTCCTTCTCGGTCCGCGAGATCGCGGCATCCCTCGATTGGCAGAGCCGGGATCGCGTTGATCCGCCGGAGGAGATCGCCCTGGCCGATCGCAGTCCTGAAGAGAGCTTCTTCTACCCGACCCGTTCGGTTCTTCCCTCTCTGGGCCTCTCGGCGAACGGCACGCTGCTCTCGATTCCCTGGACGCCTCGGGACGAGCGGGAGACGCCGGATCGCGGTGACCGTCGTACCGTAACGGCTGACTTTCGGCCTCCATGGCAGGGGAGTGAGAACGGCGGCGACGGAGACGGCGACGACGAGGGCTCGGACTATCGGGCACCGGAGATTCGCAGTGTGTCCGGAGGTTTGTCCTATCCGCAGGTCTTCGGGTCCACCCTCGGGTACCGGCTGACCTCCACGACGACGGTGGAAAACACCTACGACGACGAGGAGTGGGTCGAGCCGGAGGACGTTACCTTCGACTACGCCTACTCCAGCGTCACCACCAACAACAGCGGGCAGCTCACCTACGGGTCGAAACTCATGGAGCGTCTCGTCACCCTGGACGGGTCAATCGAGGCAACCGGACGCTACCGGGAGATCTACAACCGCGCCGATCCGACCGCGCAGGAGATCGAATCGGTGGTCGACCAGGCGGCACGCTACTCGTCGTTCACGCTGCGCAACACCGCGTCGGCGGCGCTTGCACCGCTGCCGGCGCGCACCCCTCTCGGTGACTCGAACCTCGAATACCGCCTCACGACAGACCTCTTCCGGGTGGTCTACGACGAGGAGGCTTCGTCCGCAGGGGACGGTACCGAGCCGTCGTATCGAAACGAGCGCGTCGAGTGGACCGACGAGTACGTCACCGCTCACTCTCTCGGAGGTACCATCAAGGCGGTGATCCTGAACAACGACCAGTCCCTTCAGCTTTCGACAACGCTCCCGCCGCTGGAACGGACCTACGAGGGGCGTCTGGCCGGCTCTGCCGGACCCTGGAGCGGCAACGTGCGGGTTGCCGCAACGGCACCGGAGCCCGAGGGGGATCCCGACACGGGCGAAACGGAGGAACCGGAAGATTCTCTCGTATTCGATCCCATTTCCGTCTCACAGCAGCTGGCGTTCCTGGACCAGGGAAAAGTCAGCCAGACGCTCCTGTACGACGTGGAGGAGGACTACTTCGAACGGCTCACTCTGGGACTCAACGGTTCCATCGGCTCCCTGGACTTCCAGATGCGCCGCAGTAAGGACGTGACCTTTGAGCGGAACTTCATCCAGCAGGGGCTTTCATCTCCCTGGGTCGAGAGCGGGGAGGAGGAGCTGCGCCCGGTGAGCGCCCGTCTCAACACCTCCTACGACGCGGACCCTTTGCCGTTCTGGAAGAACCGCGTTACTTTCAGTACGACGGCGTCCGCAGCGATTGAGGCCAATCTGCAGCGCTTCACGGAGAGTCGATTGACCGTGCGGGCCGGGCTCAACGTGTCCATTCATGAGTTCCTTGAGTTGTCCTTCAGCTCAACGTCGCGAAACGAGTTCCTCTATCAATACGTTCCGGCCCTTGCCGAGCGGGTGGACCGGCCGCAGCGAAGCCCGCTTGTCGACATTGCAAGCTCCTTCAACTTCTTCGATCGTGCGGATCGCGAGGCATCCTTCTTCAATCTCCAAACGCTTTCGGTGGATGCAACGCATCGTCTCGGGGATTGGGATCTGGTGCTCTCGTACACGGCGCGACCCGCCCTCACCGAGGACGTCACGCCGCCGCAGTACGAATGGGATTCCCAGTTCTCCCTGGTGGTTCAGTGGAGGCCGTTGCCGGAGCTGCGGAGCGAAGTTACCTATGAGGACGAGGAGGTGCAGTATCGCACCGGAGAGTAGCCGCGTCGTCGTCGGCTTGACCGTTGAAGGTGGTGAATCCTATACTCATCCACCTGAGGAGGATTATTGAGTCAGCACGCAGCAGTCGTATTGGAAAGCACCGATCTGATGAGCGAGGTCTGCGGTGCCAACGACCGCAACCTCAAGATTATGGAAGAGCTACTGGAGACCCGCATTCTGTCGCGGGGGAATCAACTATTCCTTGAACAAGAAGATGATCACAAGCGTCTTCTCCTCGTCGAGATGATGGGGGAGCTCCAGGATCACCTTCAACTCGGTCAGGAGGCGAATCCCGACCTCATTCGCGCCGTCTTCAAGGCGCTTACCGCCGAGCAGGATGGTGCCCAGGAAGACCTGAAGAACCGCAGCATAACCATCTCGAGTTCCGGAAAGACCATCTTTCCCCGGACGTTTCGCCAGGCGACCTATATCGGTGCCATGGACCGGGCGGAGCTTACCCTCGGCGTCGGCCCGGCGGGAACCGGCAAGACCTATCTGGCGGTGGCTCACGCCCTTCGCGACATCCTGGAGGGACGGCGTCGGAAGCTCGTGTTGACGCGGCCCGTCGTGGAGGCGGGTGAACGCCTCGGCTTTCTCCCGGGCGATCTCTCTCAGAAGATAAACCCCTACCTCCGTCCACTCTATGACGCCATGGAGGCGTTGCTTTCACCGGAGATGGTGGCAAAGATGGAGGATGCCCGCGCCATCGAAGTAGCGCCCCTGGCGTACATGCGCGGACGCAGCCTTTCAGGGTGCTATGTGATCCTGGATGAGGCACAGAATACCACCAGGGAACAGATGAAGATGTTCCTCACACGGATCGGCGAGGGCAGCAAGACCGTAATTACCGGCGATATTACCCAGATCGATCTTCCCAAGCGGGCGGACTCCGGGTTGCTGGAGTCCCTCGATGTGCTCCGCGGAATTGAGGAGATTGAGACGACCTACTTCACGAGCGGCGACGTGGTTCGCAATCCCCTCGTGAAAAAAATCGTGGATGCCTACGAGGCCTCCGGCGTATGAGGCCACAAGCCGAGACAAGCCTGAAACGACCATGACCTCCAGCGACAAACCTCCATCGCGTTCTTCAATCTCATCCTCGAATGACTCATCTTCGAGTAACACGATCGATCTTCGTGCGTCGGGTATCTCCGACGAGGATGTTCCCGACGACCTACCCCGGGTCGCCGCGGCGACGCTGGAGTACATGGGCCGTTCCGGGGTCGAAGTGTCGATTCTCTTGTGCGGTGACACTGAGATCCACGAGCTGAACCGTTTACATCGAAACCAAAATAAGCCAACCGACGTCCTCTCGTTCCCGCTGGGCGGTGCCGCGTCGAAAGATGTGGAGGGCGCGCCCGTGCCGGCGTGGCCTGCCGAGCCCGGGGAGCGTGTACATCTGGGGGATATCGTAATCTCCGTGGACAGCGTTCGGAGGAATGCAGAAGAATGGGAAATAGCCTACACACAGGAGTTGCAGCGCGTGGTGGTACACGGCGTGCTTCATCTATTGGGAATGGATCACACGACGAACGAACCCGACCAGGAGATGCTGCAGTTACAGGAGCGCATTCTGGAAACGGTCACGAAGGACGGCGAGCCTTGAAACGTCTCGGCTTTCTCAAGAAGCTCCTGACCTCGGACGGCCGCGACAAGGTCGGGCAGGACATCCCGCTGACCGTCGAAAAGCAGGACATGATCCGTGGGATCGTGGAGCTCTCGGAGCGGACGGTCAAAGAGGTGATGGTTCCGCGCATCGATACCGCCTTCATCGGCGTCGAGTACGATACCGAGGAGATCGTGAACAAGATCTCCGAGCGGGGCTTCTCCCGCTACCCGGTGTATCGAGATACCATCGATAATGTGATCGGTGTGCTCTATGCCAAGGATCTTCTGCAGTTTCTCATCTCCAACGAGCCTATTCAGGTCGAGAAGATCATTCGCAAGCCCTATTTCGTGCCGGAAAGCAAGAAGCTCGACTCCCTCCTGCGGGAGATGAAGCGCAAGCACGTCCACATTGCCGTGGCGGTGGACGAGTACGGCGGCGTCTCGGGAATCGTCTGCCTGGAAGACATCATTGAGGAGATCGTCGGCGACATTCAGGACGAGTTCGACAACGAGCGTGAGGACATTCTCGCCATCGGCGACGGCGTCTATCTCTGTGACGCCCGGGTCGACATTGAGGACCTCAACGAGGCGTTGAACCTCTCCATTCCCGACGAGGACTTCGACACTCTCGGCGGATTCGTGTTCGACCTCTTCGGCAAGATTCCTGTGCGCTATGAGAAGGTGAACTACAACGGCCTGAGCTTCATTATTCAGGAGATGGACGGCCACAAGATCAAGACCGTGAAGATCGTGGCTCAGGAAGACCGCGAGCAGCAGAACGAGAAGGAGTATGCAACCTAGCCGCCTTGTACGTCGTGCGCTCTTTTTACCGCTGTTCTTTCTCCTGCTTCTCGCTCCCGGGTACGGCCAGGAGTCCGCTTCCCCGCGGGAGTTGTACGAGTCCGGCCTGGAGGCTCTTGAGGGCGACCGCCTCTACGAGGCGGTAGAGGCCTTCTCCGAGGCTGTCGCGGCCAACCCGGGGTACGCAGATGCGCACATCGGACTCGCCCGGGCGTACGGCCGGCTGGGAGAGCTCGATCAGGCGCTGGGTCACGCCGAGCGCGCCCGGGAGCTGGCGCCCCTCGACTCGGAAAGCCTCAATACCCTCGCGGAAATTCGCATTGATCTGGGGAACCTCGACGGCGCGCGGGAGCTCTACGATGCGGTCCTGCGGCGGCAGCCGAACAACCGGGAGGCGCGGCTCGGTCTGGCGGAGCTTTCCGTCGCCACGGGCAATTTCGACGAGGCGGTGCAGCGTTACGAGACGGTGCGACGAGGTGCACCGCGCAATCGCCGCGCTCTCCTGTCGCTTGCCCTCCTCTGGGAGCAGCGGGGCGACCGCACCGTGGCGGAGCGCTACCTCGACCTCGCGCTCCGGTACCACAGCGACAGCGCTCCGGTTCATCTGGAGGCGGCCCGGTACTATCTCCGCCGCGGGTCGCCGCAGGGAGCGCGCCGTCACGCTCGGATCGCCCTCCAGATCCGACCCGATCTTCCGGAGGCGCGCCGTGTTCTCGCCTCGGTCGCGTACAGTCAGGGTGACTACGCCACCGCCCGACAGGCGGCGGAGGAGCTCCTGAGCGAGAACCAGCGGGACGAAACGGCGTGGTACATTCACTCCCTGGCGCAGTATCGCCTGGACGACGTAGAAGGCGCCCTCCAGAGCTATCGCACGGCGCTCCGTCTGGTCCCGGACGCTGAGCTGCTTCGGCTTGCCTTCGAGGACGTGCTTCTTGATCTTCCCACTGACCACGAGGCGCGCAGCGAAGCGGCATCCTATCACTTCGAAGAGGGGCGGTACTTCCAGGAGCAGAACCTCTTCGGCCGCGCCCGGGCGGCCTATCGCCGCGGTCTCCTGCTGGACCCCTTTGCCGTGGATGGAAGAGTGGCCTTCGCCGAGCTCTTCCGGTTTCGCGGCCTGGAGGCGAAGTATCTGAACGAGCTCGAGGTGATCGCATCCCTTGCCTCCGAAGTCCCGCGGGATATCCAGGATCGCATTGAGGTCTATTCGAGCCTTCTCGAGGAGAGTGTCTCCGCGGAGTGGGGGGTGGATCAGTTCACCATCAGCCGGGAGCCTCTGGAAATCGCGCTCTACATTCCGGATATGGAAGGCGTCAGCCCACGGCCGGAGGAATCGCGAATCCTCGCCGAGGCGCTTCGGCGTGAGCTTCTAGGATATGAGATGATCGATGTTCCCGGTGAGCCCGTCCTCGTGGGTACCTTCGCCGAAGCCTTCGACGACGCCCGCGGCTCCGAGACGGACTACTTCCTGATGCTCGACTTCGAGAGCTCGGACCGGGCGGTGGCGCTTGCCGCCGGCGTCTACGTAGCTCGAACCGGCACCGAGGTTGCGCGGGTCCGCGTTGGAAGAACGGGGGTGGACCGCATCGCGCGCACCCTCATCTCCTTCGGTGAAGACTTTGTTGCCGGGCTGCCCCTCGCCGGCACCATCCTGGAGCGGCAGGGTACGCGCCTCTTGATCAACCTCGGCGAGATCCACGGGCTTACCGAGGAGACGACTCTTCTCGTCGTGCGCCCCGAATCGGTGATCCTGGCCAGCGAGGAGCCGGTGTACACTTTTCCGGACAGTGAGATCCTCGGAACGGCGACGGTGAGCCGACTGGACGACCTCGTTGCGGAGGCCACCCTGGCGGAGCCGGGTCTCTTCGACCTCGTGCGCGGAGGTGACCGCGTTGTCCTGGATGAGGACCGGCAACCACCCCCGGGGGAAACCGAGATGTTCCCGGTCATCTACGAGCGGATCCGCAATACCCGGTAGCGCGTCGTCGCGGATGGCGGGCATGCCGCCGACGGTCGGCATACGCCCCGGAGCCGGGCTGTACGCATCCGGGAACGGATAATTCCCTACATCTGCGATGGTTTGCCCCTTCGGACCCGGCCGGTTGCGGCAGCGGTCACATTGACACGGTCACGGCGCTGTTCGTATAGTGGCCTACAGCCACCGGTATATCGATGTTGACCGCCCGAGGCACGAGACGCGACAGGAGCCGGTCTCCGCACCGGCGGGCACCATGCGTTCTTCGAGTTTCCTGTCCAGGACGGGTTCACAGACATCGAGGTTCACACGAGACGATCAGCAGGGAGAGACCATGTCGGTTCGAACGATCAAAGATGCAGACCTCGAGAACAAGCGTGTACTGATCCGTGCAGACTTCAACGTTCCCATCAAGGACGGTGTCGTCACCGACGACAGCCGTATCAAGGCGGCGCTTCCGACGATTGAGTACATTCTGAAGCAGCCGGGCACCTCGATCGTGTTGTCGAGTCACCTCGGCCGTCCGAAGGGTAAACGGGATGAGGCATATTCCCTCAAGCCCGTTGCCGCCCGACTCACCGAGCTGCTGGGCACCGAGGTCAGGATGGCGGATGACTGCGTCGGTCCGGACGTGGAGAAGGCCGCGGAGAATCTGGCGCCCGGAGAGGTCATGCTCCTGGAAAACGTGCGCTTTCACAACGAAGAGAAGGAGAACGATCCCGACTTCGCGAAGCAGCTCGGCCGTCTGGCGGACATATATGTGAACGATGCCTTCGGCAGTGCGCATCGGGCTCACGCCTCTACCGAGGGAGTCGCCCATGTGCTGCCCGCATTTGCCGGCTTCCTGATCGAGAAGGAGGTCGCCTTCTTCGAGCCGGTAGTACGAGAGCCTGCGCAGCCCTTCGTCGCCATCATCGGCGGGGCCAAGGTGTCTACCAAGATCGGGGTACTCGAAAACCTCCTGCCGAAGTGTCGGAGCCTGGTGATCGGCGGCGGTATGTCCTACACCTTCCTCAAGGCGCAGGGCTACGAGATCGGGAAGTCCCTCCTCGAGGAGGAGTACCTCGACACGGCGAAGAACCTCCTCGCGGAGGCCGAGAAGCGGGGCGTGCGGATCGTTCTGCCGGTCGACCACGTGGTTGCTTCCGAGTTCAAGGAGGATGCCGAGGCCGGTACGATCGATGACGTGGAGATTCCGGCGGATGAGCTGGGCATGGATATCGGTCCCCGGTCAATCGCGCAGATCCGTGAGGTCATTGAAAGCGCGAAGACGATCGTCTGGAACGGGCCCATGGGGGTGTTCGAGTTCGACCGATTCGCCAACGGTACCCTCGAGATTGCCAGGTTCGTGGCCGAAGCCTCGGCGACGACCATCGTCGGGGGCGGCGACTCCGTTGCGGCGGTCAATAAGTTCGGTCTGGCCGACAGGATCGATCACGTCTCCACCGGCGGCGGCGCGTCCCTCGAGTTCCTCGAAGGAAGAACTCTTCCCGGGATCGCCGCACTGCGCTCGGACGGGTAGCCCGTCGCCGCGGACGCTACGCTTCAGATCCACGGTGTGCTGAGCCCGGCGCCGGAACCGCGGATCCACCAACGTCGGAGACGGAGAGAAATCGAAGGAGTCAACCATGAGAACCACCTACATAGCCGGCAACTGGAAGATGCACAAGACCATCTCGGAGGCGCGCGCCCTGGCAGGGGAGTTGCGCACCGCACTGGCCGGCAGCTCTCACAGGATCATGATCGCACCGCCGTTTACGGCGTTGGCCGGTGTTGCCGCAGTTCTGGAGGGGTCGAACATTCTGCTGGGGGCGCAGAATATGGCTCCGGAGGAGTCCGGAGCGCACACCGGTGAGGTGTCCGTCACCATGCTGAAGGATGCGGGGGCGTCGGTTGTGATCCTGGGCCATTCGGAGCGCCGACACGTCTACGGCGAAGACGACGCGCTCATCAACCGAAAGGTCAAGCTCGCTCTGGAGCACAACATGGAGGTCATCCTCTGCGTTGGAGAGACCCTCGAGGAACGGGAAGCCGACAAGGTGCGTACCGTCGTCGAAGGTCAGCTCGAGGGTGGCCTTGCGGGGATCTCGAAGGAGGCCCTCGACACGGTAACCATTGCGTATGAGCCGGTCTGGGCGATCGGCACCGGCAAGACTGCTACCCCGGCGGATGCGTCCGAGGCGCACGGCGTGGTTCGGAGCAAGCTTGACGATATGTACGGAAGCGGCACGGGTAAGGGCGTTACCGTCCAGTACGGAGGTTCGGTCAAGCCGAACAACGTTGCAGGTCTCATGGCGGAGGAGCAGATCGACGGAGCGCTTGTCGGCGGCGCCTCGTTGAAAGCCGAGACTTTCGTACCGATTGTTCAGTTCGAGTCGCAGTAGACGACTGCGTATTACGCGAAGTATAGTTGCGCGAATTGTAGAGAGGAATCGTTCATATGGGTGCACTGAGCATTCTGTTGCTTGTCGTATTTGGAATCACGTCGGTCCTCCTTATCATTGTGGTACTGCTCCAGGATGAAGGCGGTGAGGGTCTCGGCGGCATTTTCGGAGGAGGTGGCGGAGCCGGACCGGTAGGGAACCGATCCGGAAACATCCTCACCAAGACCACCACCGTTCTCGGTGCCGTCTTCCTGGTGACGGCCTTCGGCCTTGCGTGGTTGAATCGAAGCCCCGACACCGGGGACGTCGAGGCTGCCGCTCGCCAGTTGGAGGGCGATCAGACGACTCCCTGGTGGCAGGTAGATGAGGAAGATGTCGATGATGGTCCCGCCCTGGAAGACCTGGAAGGCGGTTCCGGTGACGTTGCCCCTGCGCGAGACGAGGCGGGCGGTGACGAGGAGACCTCCGCGGAGTAACAACCGGTGAGGATAGCCGTTGTCTTCTTCCCACACACTCACCGGACCAAGCTCATGGACCTTGCGAAGGCCCTCAGTCGTGGTATCGAGGCGCAGGGACACCAGGTTGATCTCATAGACGGAACTCGTGACGTCAACACGAAGCTCACCATCTATGAGTACATTGCGGTGGGGACTGAGCAAACGAACCTCTTCGGCGGGAAGATCCCCGCCAAGGTCGGTGAGTATCTCAAGAACGCAGGCATTGTGGGTGGGAAGAAGTCTTTCGCCTTTGTGCTGAAGCGACCCGTCGGTACGTCGAAAACTCTCGGATCGCTCATGAGTGCCATGGAGGCGGAGGGCATGTTCCTTCGCGTGTCCGACGTGCTTGCATCTCCGGAAGGGGCTGAAGCCGTCGGGAAGCGCCTGAAGATCGGATGAGATGCCCGGCACGTCGCGGTCCGAGCGGACAGACGGTGCTCTTCCTTTCAGGACCCCGATTACGCGCTTAGGTGAGCGAGCCAGCGGTGGAAACGTACTACGACATACTTGGACTTGACAGCTCCTGCTCGCAAGAAGAGATAAAGCGCGCATTCAGAAGCAAGGCGAAGGAGCTTCACCCCGACGTTGCGTCGCCGGCTGGGAGCTCGGCGGACCGGATGCGCATCCTGATCCAGGCGTACAAGACCCTGGCGGATCCGGAACAGCGTCTTCACTACGACCGGACCCATTTCATTCTCCGCCGGAAGTACCGTTTCGACTACCGTTCGTTCCTGAAGGAGCGGAAGAACGATCTCGGTAGCCAGGCGAAGCTCATCTTCTTTGACCTTCTCCACGACTTTGCAGATGAAGCGGTGGAGGTCTTCGATGCACGCTTCCGGGACCGGGAGTCCCTCATGTGGGACTATCTCGGGCGTGAGGACTTCATGGATTGCGCCTTCCTCCTTGCGGAGGAGTACGAGCGGCGAGGAGATCTCATTCAGGCGTATCGGCTTCTCACGGCGATTGCCGTGCATGAGCAACTTCATCCGTACTTCCGGCACTTCTTCCAGGAGGTTGTCGACCGGCTCCGGAACCTCGTCTGTTTCAAGATGTTCGAGTCCCTGGATGAGGACATTGTCCTGGACTGCATTGAAGAACTGGTCGAGTTCGACTTTACCCGGAAGGAGACGGCCTTCTATCTGAAGAAAGCCGCGGAGCTTCATCTTCGTCGAGACAACGTCGAGGACGCCAAGACGTGTCTCCAGCGCGGGTTGTCTCTCGACGAGAAGCTTCCCGGGATCAAGAAGCTGCAGGAGCAGATAACGCTCAGGCAATGTGTATAACAGGTGCCGGCACCGAAGAATCGCACCCGTGCAGACGGGTGCACGTGGAAGGGTATTGCATGAGAAGGATCGCACAATCTCTCTTAATCCTGGTAGTGCTGCTGGTGACGGCCTCAGCGGCCTTCGGCCAGATACTGGACAAGCCCGTCGCGGTAGTGAGTCTCCACGAGACTGCCAATATCGGGCAGCGGGTGATGCGACAGCAGAGCCAGGTCCTCGAGCAACAGCTCGGGCGTGAGCTGTCGGAAGCAGAGCGCCGGGAGCTCCTGCAGGCTCAGATCAGTGAGGAGCTGATCAACCAGGCGGCAGCGGAGGCCGACATCCGCGTCACGGAGAGCGAAATCGAGCAGGCCATTACCAATCAGCGGGCGAATCTCGGACAACCGGTGACGGAGCAGCAGTTCCGGGAGCTCATCGAGCAGCAGGCCGGAATGACCTGGGAGGAGTACCGGGACCAGATACGGCAACGGCTGATCCAGGAGAAGTACGTACTCCAGACAAAGCAGGACGTCTTCCAGTCGATCGAGGAGCCGAGCGATCAGGAAATACGTCGCTTCTACGAGGAGAACGCGACGGAATTCTCCAACCCGGCAATGGTGCGTTTCGAGCACATCTTTGTGGACACGCGCCAGAGTAGTGGCGGAACGGCGCAGGAGAAGCGTGAGCGTATCGAGGAACTCTACGATGAGATCCGCTCCGGCGGAGCCAGTTTCGACGAGATCATTGATCGCTCGGTTGATGATGCGGCGTACAGTGCCGGCGACTTCGGTTACCTCATGCGTCAGGACGGCAACAGTCGCCAGTTGCTGGGGCAGGACTTCATTGACGCCGTTTTCGGCGTCGAAGAGGGCGAGATCAGTGATGGGGTGCTTCAGTCCAACGTGGGCTATCACATCGTCAAGGTGACGAACCGCCGCCGCGCTCGCATCCTGGACCTGAACGATCCGGTTCTGCCGGGACAGAACATCACCGTACGAGACCAGGTCCGCAACTACCTGCTTGCGAACGAGCAGCAGCGCGCTTTTCAACGCGCCCTGGAAGAGGTGGTCCAGGAGCTTCGCAACCAGGCGGAAGTGCGGATTTTCGAAGAGAACCTCGACTGGTAGTCGAGGGGAGTGACTGTAATCCATGGGAGCGCGCCGAAAAGCACGGATACTCGCCTTTCAGGCGCTCTACGCCTGGGAGACTTCGGGGGGCACCCTCGACGAGGTGTGTACCTTTACCTGGCTCGACGAGGAGATGGCAGACGAGGAGGCCAAGAGTTTCGCGCGCCTCCTCGTGGCGGGCGCTATTGAGAGTATCAGTGCAGTTGACGAGGCCATCTCCTCCCAGCTCGAGCACTGGACCATATCTCGAATCAACCGGGTCGATCTGGCAATTCTGCGTCTGAGCGCGTACGCGATCCTCTACCTCAAGGACATTCCCGCCTCGGTCACCATTGATGAGGCGATCACCCTTGCCAAGAGATATGGAACGCGCGAGTCCTACCGCTTCGTGAACGGCGTGCTCGACGGGATCCTGAAGAGGAAGGCGGGGTGACGCGGCAGCGTCTGGTTTCGATTACCCTCGTCGCGTTCAGTCTGGTGGCGGCGGTAGTTGTGACGGTCGTTGTCGTCCGCGGTATCGGCGCCATTCGGCGCGATCGCCTCCTCGAATACACGCTCCGGCAGGTCGACACGCGGCTCGCCGATCGGGAGTGGGAAGGAGCTGCGCAGCTCCTGGACAGCTTCTCCGGAGAAGATCTCAACGCCGACCAGTGGAGACAGGTGCTCCGGCGCGCCTGGGTGGTGACCGGAAATGTGCCCGACTGGGCAGGCTTTCGAGGTCTCGCAGCCGATGCTGCGGCGCAGCACCCGCGAAATGCGGAGCTGGTTGTTCTGCATATCTACGCGCAGCACCGCGCCGGTGCCGCCGTCTCTCACACCGCCGTCCCGAAGGGTGCACGGTATGATGCGCTTCGGGGTACTCTCTTTCTCCGTAGCCGCACCGAAGGCGAACCCGGCACTGCTCCCACTACTGAAGACACTGCACATGAGACTTCTGATGTCGATGAAGACATACGCGACCGGGGAGAGCTCGCGATCTCGGATGACACGGTCGGTGCGGTGGTGGACGCCGCGCTGGTGCAGTCCGCCGAGAGCTTGAGCGCCGCCTACGAAGCGTCTCGGGATTCCCGATTCGCTGTTGATGCAGCCCTGGTGCACCTGCGCGCCGGGCGGACCGCACGCGCCAGGGAAGAGACGGCGTTGCGCCGGGAGGGTGTGTCGGCGCGTTTCCGCGCGAAGGTAGCTCTCTCCGCGGCGGACTTTGCCGACGCGGCGCAGATGCTCGCCGACGTGGAACCATCTCAGGGGACGGGCGCACCCCAGCGGACGGTGGGCGAGGACGTTCGCCTCCTGCGGGGAGACGCTCTCCTTGGTCTGGGAGATGCGGGTGGAGCGGAACGCCTCTACCGGGAGGTGCCCCGAGGCGATTGGACTCCCGAAGCGTTCCAGAACGTCGCGTACCTTCTCCGCGTTCGCGGCGGCGACCCCGAGCAGGTCCTGCGTGACGGGGTGTCCCGATGGCCGGAGGACCCCGAACTGGCGCGGGCGTTGGCGGTCGAGGTGATCGACGAGCGCCCCGAGGAGGCACGGAGACTTCTCGATCGTTTTGCCGAAGACGTGCCCCTGGTGAGGTTATCCTCCCTGCTTCTCTTCGACGAGTTGACGACACCTGAGCGCGTGCGAGGCACCCTGTGGACCATGTACAAAGAGGCGGCCCGCGGTGCCTCTCCCCGCGGATCCTCTCCCCGCGGTTCCGCCGCCGGTTTTCCCGCCGGCAGTTCTTCCGCCCGAGCATCCCTCAGCGGTGAGGCTGTCGGAGCGTACCTGGCGTGGTATCTCGCCGGAATCGGCGACTGGGACGACCTGGCGAGCCTGGTTTCCGAGAATGATGCGGAGTGGGCACGCTTCTATCAGGGAGTCCTGGCGGTTCGATCGGGTCGCCGGGAGGAAGCCCTGAGCGCCTTTGCGGAGACCGACGCCGGAGGGATTCGCGTTGCCGCACGATACAACGAGGGCAGGCTCGCGCTGGCTCTCGGCGAGCTTGAGCGAGCCGAGGGCGCCCTCAGCGAAGCGCGGGAGGCCCTGTCGCGACGTGCTCAGGACGGAGATCGTGACCGCACCATCTCCCGGGTTCTCCTGGAGCTCGGCCGGTTTCACCTGTTGAAAGGGAGGGAAGAAACCGGATACCGTATGCTTTCTCAGGCGCTCCGGTTCAACCCGGGAAACGCCACTGCACGCAACCTGTTGGAAGAGGGATCCTTCTCCGGCATACCGAGGCGCGAAGGCACCAGCGATGATACGACTCAAGAGTCCCAAGCAGATTGACGGCATTCGGGAAGCATCCAGACTCCTGGTAACGGTTCTTCAGGACACCGCGCAGCTCGTCGAGCCGGGTGTGACGACCCGCGAGCTCAGCGAGCACGCGAACAGGCGCATTACCGCTCTCGAGGCGCGAGCGGCCTTCCTGGGATACATGGACTTTCCCGCGGCCATGTGTACCTCCGTCGACGAGGCGGTGATCCACGGCATTCCGGACGACACTCCGCTCCGGGAGGGCCAGATCGTGAGCATCGACTTCGGAGTTGAGTATCGGGGCTACTACAGTGACTCGGCGGTTACCATCCCGGTGGGTCGGATCTCCCCGGAGGTCCAGGTCCTCATGAAGGCGACGAAGGAGAGCCTGTGGCTCGGCATTGAGCAGGCCAGAGCGGGCAACCGCGTCAACGACATCTCCCGGGCGATCTACCACTACAACCGGCGCGCCGGCTACGGCATCGTGCGGCCCTACTGCGGTCACGGGGTGGGGCTTGAGATCCACGAGGATCCGCAGGTCCCCAACTACGTGGGCACCGGTCCCAACCCGCGACTCAAGCCCGGTATGGTCCTGGCCATCGAGCCGATGATCAATCTCGGCGGAGATGATGTTCGTCTTCTGGATGACGACTGGACCGTCGTGACGGCGGATTCCTCGATTTCCGCCCACTTCGAGCACACCATTGCCATACACGAGGACCACACCGAGGTCTTGACGCAATGGGACGGGGAAGATGGCCCTTGAGCGCTCCGGCGCCAGGAACGCCGGTGAAAGTGACATCCCGTGTGATTGACAATATACTTCTCGGCTAGGAGGCCGGATCATCCATGAATAGCCGTACACCACTTCACTCACGAAAGTTCTTCATGATCAACCTGGTGCTGGTGGGGCTGATAGTCGGCTTCTCCCTTTCCATGGTCGTCTTTTCCTGCTCCACGCGGATCCAACCCGGCGGAACTGCCCTTGCTCAGCGCACCGGTGAGGACGTGGAGCTGCAGATCGAGGGGCTGCAGAGCTCCTTCCGACAGGTCGCTCGGGCGGTCTCACCCACAGTGGTAAAGCTCAACGTGGAGGAGCTCCGGTCGCAACAACGACCTCAGGGGGACAATCCGTTCTTCGACTTCTTCTTCGGCGATCCCGGCGATGAAGACACACCGATTCCGACCCAGGGGCTTGGATCCGGGGTGCTTGTGCGACAGCAGGGGGGAACTTACTACGTTCTTACCAACGATCACGTTGTTGCCGAGGCGGACAGTATAGAAGTCGTTCTGGAAGATGAGAGCGCGTATGAGGCAACCCTCATTGGAACCGATCAGCGGAAGGACCTCGCCCTGGTTTCCTTTGAGGAACCGGACCGGGAGCTCCCGCTGGCGCGACTCGGCAATTCGGATGAGCTCGCCGTGGGGGACTGGGTCCTGGCGGTAGGGAGTCCCTTCGGGTTCCAGTCGACGGTGACGGCGGGCATTGTCAGCGCTCTCGAGCGGCGCGGCGGCCCTCAGGGCAACATCAATGACTTCATCCAGACAGACGCCGCCATCAACCAGGGCAATTCAGGCGGACCCCTCATTAATCTTCGCGGTGAGGTCGTCGGGATCAACACGTGGATTACTTCACAGACCGGCGTAAGCGCAGGCCTTGGCTTCTCCATCCCCATCAACAACGCCAAGGGCGCCATTGACGACTTCATTGAGCGGGGCTCAATCCAGTACGGCTGGCTCGGCGTAAGTATTCGAGACATTTCTGATGAGGTTGCACAGGATCTCGGCATCGAACGCCGGAACGGCGCACTGGTTCATCACGTCTTTGTGGGATCTCCCGCGGAAGAGTCCGGGCTCGAGCCCGGCGATTTCATCCGGACCGTGAACGGAACGGACGTCGACGACGCGGACGAGCTCATCCTGGAGGTCGGTGATCTGCCCGTCGGGGAGGTTGCGCGCTTCGAGTTGACTCGTCTCGGCGAAGACATTGTTGTGGAGGTGACCATCGGTGAGCGCGAAGCGGAGCGAACCATCCAACAACAGAACGCACAGCTCTGGCCGGGATTCAGCGTCTTCCCCCTGACGGATGACGTTCGGGAGGAGCTGGAGTTGGAGCGCCGGACGAACGGCGTCATTGTGACGACCGTGGAGTCTCAGACACCCGCCGGCAACGCCGGCTTGCGCGCCGGTGATGTCGTCATGTCGCTGGCCGGAGAGAGTGTCGAAAGCGTGATGGAATTCTACCGGGTTCTCAACGCGGACTCCGGTAGCGACCTCGAGGTTGCGTACCTCCGAGAGGGGGAGCGCACGACCACGACTCTGGAGTACCCGTGAGCGTTCAGAAAGAGTTCCTTACCTACGACACGGTTCGTAACAACGCCATCAAGCTGGC
Organism: uncultured Spirochaetaceae bacterium; assembly: GCA_964654185.1. GTDB lineage: Bacteria > Spirochaetota > Spirochaetia > DSM-27196 > PWMO01 > CAYFQV01. The sequence goes on from CAZZIE010000024.1 coordinate 29,550, forward strand.
CCATCGCATCCACACTGATGGATTCGTCCCGGATGTCATATACGTGAGTCTCCGCGGTGGGGCGTACCTGGGAAACGTGATCAGCGAGTATTTCAAGGTGGTGCGTACCGGCCATCGACCGGTCTTCTACGCGGCCGTAGTGGCACGCTCCTACTCGGATATCCATCGACGCGAGAACGTCATGGTGGATGGATGGACCTACACCCCGGAGCACCTGCGCAGCGGAGACAAGGTCCTGATCGTGGATGACATTTTCGACTCGGGACGTACCACTAATCATCTGGTAGACCTGGTTCTCGAGCAGGGCATTCCGCGCCAGGACATTCGGGTCGCCGTTCACGATTACAAGATCCGGTCCTTTGTGCAGGAGACGCTGCCGATTCACCCGGATTACTACTGCCGGAAACACGTCGTTACGAAGCCGGAGGAAGACACCTGGGTCCACTACCTCAGTCACGAAATCGTGGGGTTGAGTGAAGATGAGATCCAGGCGCAGTATTCAAGTGACGAGGAGGTCGTGGCGATTCTTAAAGAGATAAGCTCGTACCGGTCATGAGAACGCGGCGCTATCTCGCACTACTTCTGGTTCTGCTCATGTCGACCGTCGCCGGCTCCGCCCAGGATTCGGCAACGCCCGACTCTTCAAATGGGCCCGCGCCCGGCGCCGGAGCTACATCCACTTCTTCAGGCTCAGATTCCCTCCAGCCCGATTTCATACGCTTTTCTCCGTCGCCCGGTACCTATCCGGAAACGGTCCACCTCTCGGTGGAGGATACCCGAGGATCTGGAACGCCCCGGCTCTGGTACCGCTTCACCGAGGACGACGACGAGACCTTCCTCCCGGTCGAGGGAGGCATTGTCCTTTCCGAGGTTCCCGGCGGCGCGTACAGCTACACAGTTGAGATTGCCCGGGCGGCGGGTGGGGCCGGCGACATGGAGATCCTGGCGCGGGCGGCCTACCGTGTGGATCCGCGGATTCCTTCCCCACCGTCGCCGGACCCGGTGCCGGGAGTCTACCGCGACGCCGTGGAGCTGCGTCTTGCCGGAGTGGAAGGCACCGAGGTGACCTACGCCTTCGCCCGGGATTCGGGCCCCCTGCGGACCTACACGGGACCGATCACCCTGGCCGCCGGAGCGGGCGAGCGCGCAGAGTACAACGTTCTGGCGTACGCCTCCACGGAGGCGGGGTACCGGAGCGAGGTTTTTCGCGGCAGATACGTCATTGATGCGACGCAGGAAAGCTCGTCAGCGCCCTCCGTACGCATGGTGAGTCCCGTCTCAGGGAGCTTCAACAACCGTCAACTCCTCGTTGTCGAGAGCACCGGTGTGTCGGACATCCGGTTCACCACCGACGGAAGCGACCCCCGTGAAGACGGGAGGGCGTACGCCGCGCCGGTTCTCCTGGAGCGCACGGGCTCGTACACCGTCCGAGTAGCCGGTACCACCGCGGACGGACGCGTCTTCGAAGACGCTGCGGAGGTCTCAGTTTCGGACCGGGACCTCATTGATCTTTCCCAGGGTGTGATCACCGAAGATCGGCGCATTTCCGCGCCGGGGGTCACCGCCTACTTCACCACGGATGATCGCCCGGCGACGTCCGGAAGCACGCGCTTTGCCGGCCCGATCAGTGTTTCCCCCTCCGCCGGGGTGCGGCGCCTGCTGGTGGTGCGCGTTCGTGTTCCGCAAGGAGAAGCCGCACCTGCCGGGGAGTACCGATACACCTATGTCCTCGAAGGCCGCACCGCGGCGCAACCGGAGGCGATTGTCCACCACAGCCCCGAGAGCGCCGGCACGCTCTACGTGAGCCTGCTCTCCTCTCCGGGTGCGGCAATCCGTTACACCACGGACGGTTCACCTCCCGGGCAAGGGAGCCTCTACACCGGGCCGGCGGAAATTGAGCTGCCCGCAGGCCGCGACGCCGGCACCCTGACTCTGCGCGCCGTGTCGGTTTACTCCGGCTCCGTGGAGAGTCCCGAGCTCTCCCGGGAGATATCCTTCGACACCCGCGCGCCGGAGGCTCCTCGCGTCTCACTTTCCGGGTCGATGCATACGTCCTCCGCCACGATCGAGGTAACACCGCCGGCCGAAGCGGCAGTCGTGTATGCGGTCGGTGATGCCGCGGGGTCCTCTCCCCGGCCGACGCGATGGGACCCGCAAGTCCGGGGCGCGACGGTACGCATTCCCGCACCAGTTGGAAGTGACCGTACGGTAACCGTCGCGTTTGCCTCGGTGGACGCCGCCGGAAACCGTTCCGATCAGGTGGAAACCCTGGAGCTTCGTCTCGACGGCAAGGCTCCGACTCCCCCGGATGTGAGCCTGGACGGCCGCCGCCTCGTGATCGACGGTGAAAACGTCCAGTACTACCTCCGACCGGATGAAGAGGGCGATGTCTCGCGATCCACCTATACCTTTGCCCCCTACGGCGGCGCGGTTTTCCTTGCGGCGCCTGTTCGCGGACGAACGGTCTACACAGTGCGCGCCTTTTCCCAGGACGACCTCGGCAACCGAAGTTCCGTGGTGTCACGGCGCGTTGTAAGTGACGCCCGAGAGGCGCAGCTGCCCGCGCAGCTCGGTGTGGAGGACGGGGCGGTCTACGGAAGCGCCGTAACGCTGCGGAATCTCTCGACGGAGCCGGATCTCGAACTCCGTTACGCTCTCTCCTACAGCGACCAGGCGGATGCGGAGATCGAGGAGCCGGAAGCTCCGTCGACGGAGCGCACCGTCGGTGACGGCGTGACCATGGATGCGCCGGAGGGTGTTGAGCGGCGATACCTCCTCGTAGTCCAGCCGGTGTTGACCAGCAGCGACCGGACGGGATCGGTTGCGCGGTTCCAGTTCACTGTCGACCGCAAGCGCCCGGAGCCGCCCGAGGTGACCGGTATCGAGAACGGCAGAACCTACGGTTCCGCGGTCAGCTTCGCGGTTCAGCCTGCGCATGAGGGTGATCGCGTCGAGTATCGTCTGGTGCGGCAGGGAGGGGGTGATCCCGCTGACGACGCGGAAGAAGCTGCGGCGGAGTCTGCGCCGGCGGCTTCGGGCGAACCGTGGCTGCCCCTTGAGGACGGCGAGGCGACGCGTCGGGTGGACGTTGCCGTCGGTGAGGACCGGCGATTCACCCTGACCGCGCGCAGCATTGACCCGGCGGGGAACGTCACGGAGACGACAGCTCCGGTGAAGTTCAGGATTGATCGCGAGCGCCCGGAGGCACCACGGATCTCGGTGGACGGAGCGCAGCGAACCGCCGACGGACGCTACCTTGCCACCGGTGCCGTTACCGTTACCATCGGCGCCGAAGGCGCTGAGACCTACTACCGGATTTCCCGGGCCGGCGCGGGCCCCCCGGAGCAGGGAGCGGTGTCGCCGGCCGATCAGGTGTATGAGGCTCCCTTCGATGTGCAACCGTCCGATGCAGCCGGAGAGGGAGAGCCCGCTTCCGAGGGCGTACCCGGTGGGAAACGCACGCACGTTTCCATTCAGGCGATGACCCGGGACGCCGCGGGGAATGAGAGCGTGGCGTCCCTTCCGGTCACGGTGACAATCGACACGGAGCGTCCCGATCCGCCGGAGGTGGTCGACGTTACGACCGACGACAGCGGGCGCGGCGGCACGGTGATCTGGCGCCACCAGGATGACGCGGTGGTGCGCTACCGCGTTGTTGCGGGGAATCGCACGGGCGAGGAGCGGACGACACAACGGATTGGGAAGTGGCAGCTGCCGGAGGGTGCGTCCACTGGAGAGCTCGAGTACTACGCCGAGGACCGGGCGGGCAACCGCAGCAATGCCGGGAGCGTAGCGGTTCGCGGTTTCTCCGCGGCGCCGACGCCGGAACTCGCCGGGATCGAAGCGGATGCGGTCTACGGTGCAACCGTGGTTCTCGAGAACCGCACTACCGGCGGAACGGTCCGCTACGAGGTTTCGACTGATGGCAGCGAGCCCCCGGCGGTTACGCGTTTCTCTCCGGAGTTGCCGGCGCAGACGCCCTTTGACGTTGCACCGGGTGAGACGGTGAGCTATCGCGTGGCGGCGCGCACCTTCGCGGAGGACGCCCGGCCCTCGCCGGTGGTGTCCCTGGGATTCATCGTCGACCGCGGGGCCCCTTCGGCGCCGGAGATCGTGGGGTTCCGGGATGGTGACTTCCTGACTGAAGACGTAGAGGTTCGCTTCAAGTCGTCGGCGGAGCGCGTTTTCTATTCGGTCGTGGAAACGCCCGAAGAGCGCACGGCGGAACCGGAGTTCGCGCGCTTCCGGGAGGCCTTCACCCTGGAGGCGAAGCCCGGTGGGGTGGTGCACTACCGCGTCTCCGCGTACAGCGTCGACAGTGCCGGGAATCGAAGTGACGAAACCGAGACATGGGACGTCTTCCTGGGGGAGCAGATCGTCTACGTTGCTCCGGACGGCTCGCAGGATGGTGCCGGAACGATCGACGACCCCGTGAGCGATCTGGCCGCAGCGGTGGAGCGGGCGCGCCGTGACGAAAAGCGCACGATCTTCATTGCCGAAGGGAGCTACGAGGTCACGTTGCCGCTGGTTCTTCGGCAATCCCTGACCGTTCAGGGAGGGTTTGACGCGCAGACGTGGCGACGTACGGAAGAGAGCCGGAGCTCACTCACACTCACTGCAGAGGCGTTCAGCGAAGCGGGCGGTGCCGTTGTGGTGGAGCAAGGGAAGCTTACGGTGGGGCGCTTCGACATTGTCGTTGAGAATTCCCGGTCGGGCGGGGCGGACCGCGGCTCCGTTCCGGCGGATCGCTTCGCGGTCATGGCGCGGGACTCCGCGCTCTTCGTGCAGAACGTGTCGCTCTCCCTGCACAACGCCGGAGCGGTCCACCAATCCGGTGGAGACGTTACACTGAAGCGTGTTGATATTGTGGATGAGCGGGGTGGAACCGGGACGCTCCTGAGTGTAGAGGGTGGCCGGACCGTACTGGACGACGTAACGGTCCGCGGTTCACCCCGCGGCCGAGATTCCGCGCTGCTCAGCGCCAGGGACGCGCAGCTCTTCATCCAGGACGGTGGGGTCGAGGCCGGCGGCGGCGATCGCAGTCTGGGAATTCGGGCGGAGTCGAGTCGCCTGGCCATTGGATCCAGCGAGGTGCATGCGGGAACCGGCGAGCGGAGTGCCCGAGGGGTGTATGCTACCGGCGGAAGTCTGAGAATCATCGACTCACGCTTCTCCACCTCCGAGCGGTCGCGCATTGCCACCGCGGTGACCGCGGCTGATGCCCGGACGACGATTGAGGGGAGCACGTTCACCCTCCGCGGCTCCGGCGGCGTTGCGGGAGTTGCGGTGCAGGGGGGCAGTCTGACGCTCGGCAGGTCGACCTTCAATGCGCAGGGTGTGTCATCCGGCTTCATCCACCTGGTGGCGGTGCGCTCGGCAACGTCTGATCTGGTGGCAAACGCGTTCGTTGCGCGGGATGCCGGGGAAGTAATCGTTGCCCGGGTGACATCGAGCGACGTCAGGTTCGTGAACAATACCGCCGTTACGGAGAAGATTCGCGGAGCCGCCTTCGGAATCAATGCCGGCGGCACCGGTTCGGTTCTGGTACAGAACAGCATCTTCAGTCACGACGGCTCCGGCAGCGGACGCGCCGTCTTCGCGGCCGACCGGGGCTCGACATTCACCTTGCGCACAAACAGCTTCGAGGGGTGGGAGAGTCTCTACGAGCGAAGCGTCGGGGGCTTCAGCCGGGCGCGGTCCAGCCGCAGTGCAACACTTTCGAGCCTGAACGGTGCAGGCGGGCTGGAGGGCGTCACCGCGACCGGGAACATCTCAGGCAGCGCCCCTGCGGAGCTCGACACTACGGGGCGTGTCCCCCGGCTGGATGCCGATGCCGTGGAGATTAACGCGGGATCCCTACCGCCGGAGGACCTTCCGTACCGGAACGTCGACCTGGAGGGCCAACCGCGACCCGCGCCCGCTGCAAGCGAGCGTTCTGAAGACGGGGACACCCCGGCCGGTGAGGCCGCCGAAACGGGAACCTACGACATAGGCGCGGACGAGTTCTACCGGTAGATCTGATCTGCTGCTGCGGAGTGGCGGGTGAGAACCGCCGACCGGAGCCGCAGTGGCCCCTCTGACCGTTGCGCCCCGGGCGCCGCACTCACATGCGGCGACCGGAGGCCCGGCACCCTCGTACTTCCTACTCCCAGCGCCAGTTACTCAATGCAGATGCATCTGAATCAGCCCCCGTATCAACCGAGCGGCTCCAGAGGCCGGTGTCCGCGGTCCGCGCGAAGAGCTCGTAGGCACCGCTGCCCGCCGAAAAGAGCTGGAACCCCGTGACCGCGGCGTCGGAGAGCTCCGCGGAGACGTAGCTCGGATCGTCCGGTCGTGAAACGGTGTCCCCGTTGCGGGACATGACGAAGTAGCCGCCTACCTCGTTGTCGTCGTTTGTGAGTGCCGGAATGTAGAGTTGCCGTTCGCCGCTCCCGATCGCCGGGAGGAGGACGGGATCACCGAGGGGGGCGTTCTCAGTCACGGTTTGGGAGGTCCAGGAGGCGCCGTCGAGGCGTCGGTAGAGAACTCCGGCGCGGTTCGTCACGAAGAGGTCCGCGCCGTCGCTGTGAACCGCCGCGAAGGGCGGTGCCTCGGCCAGGCCCTCCAGGTCGCCGGTAAGATCCTGCGCGGCGAGGGAGGTGGGGTCTGC
>CAZZIE010000024.1:36298-40554 GCA_964654185.1 uncultured Spirochaetaceae bacterium
GGCGACGGTCTGGGCGTCGGTGAGATCAAAGACGACCTGATAGGTCTGCGGCGCTACGTCTTCCCCGGTGACTTCCTCGATTCCCAGAAGCGTGTCTTCGGCGCCGTCGTCGTCGGTATCGAAGGCGAAGAGCTGTGCAACCTTCCCGTCATAGATCGGATCACTGCTCCAGGGGGTATCTGCTGCGCCGGGCGTGTAGGTGTACACACCCTGATAGGCGCCGGCGGCGTCCTTGAAGGCCGCGTAGAGGGTGTCGCCCATGCCGGCTATTGAGAGAGGGATCCAGCCGGCTTCGGAGTCGCCGGGGGATCCTGCCTGCCGCCAGGTCGTGGTGGGTGCATCCAGTGATTCCGAGACGACCCACACCGAGCCGACTGCCGCGAAATACGAGTCGCCCGCCCGGGCGACACCGGCAACGGAGGTGGTGTCCGGGAGGTTGCGGTTAAGAATCTCCGTCTCTCGTTCGAGGCTGGCGAAGATGCCGGTCTCGTGATCACACCCGAGCACGAGAAGGGCCGCTGCGGAGACCGCCATGGTGAGGACAAGGTAACGTAGTCGTGAAGAAGGTGCGATTCTGCTCATGGTCGTTTCCTATATGTGGTACCGCGCAATGGCGGTCAGAGAGAGAAAGTTGCCGAGCCGGTTCTCCCCTTCGAGGTCTCCACCGAAGTAGATCTGCGGGATCAACCAGTATTGAGCCCTCAGGCCGAAGGCCCACTGGCTGTCGTAGTTCCAGAACGCCTCGACACCGCCCAGGATCGCAGGGTCGAACTTGGTGGAGTCATTCAGGCGGCTCACACTCCCTCCGAGGCCGATATGCAGGGGAAACTCGAAGGGATAGGTCCGAAGGTAATAGGTGTAGCGGGCGTTCACCGGCACGAGATAGAGAACGCGGCCGTTCGGCGAGAGAGAGAAGGAGCCGGAGACTTCCGCGCCAATGCTCATGTCGTTGTTCAGGTAGGACGCCCACCGGAGGCTCCCGATACCGCCGAGGGACAAGTTCGTCGCGGCGACCCCGTCGGGTCCTCCGGCGAAAAAGAGCGGGAACAGCATGCCCACGCCGGTGGCGACCATTTGATCACCCAGCTCGAACTGCGGCGCGAACTCTTCCCTCTCCTCGATGGGAGCAGGCTGTTCCTCTTCCTGCGCGAACGCCGGTGCGACCAGAAGGAGCGCAGCGGCCAGTAGTATGGATTGTTTCATCTGCATGGTGATCCTTTTCATGTGTGGAGATGACTGTAGCACGCTGGTTGTTGGCGCTTCAACACGGCCGTGACGGGTCCACTGCCGCTGCTCCTGGTAGCATGGGTGTCGCCGGGGTTCCCCCGACCGGGCGCGCACATCGCCGCCTGCGTTGCAGCGGGGGGACAGATGTGCTACACACCATAGCAACAGCTTGTACTTCACGGATCAAGACGCCCATGGTTGACGTACAGTCCTTCCCGGACGATCGCAATATTCCAATCAAGAAGGTCGGGGTGAAGAATGTCCGGTATCCCGTGACGGTTCTCGACAAGAACTACACCGCCCAGAACACCGTCGGCACGGTCAACATGTTCGCCGACCTGCCGCACCACTTTCGCGGTACCCACATGAGCCGCTTCATCGAGGTCTTCAACCGGCACTACCATCGCATCCAGATGCCGACCTTTCTCGACATGCTCGAAGAGGTGCGCCGCAACCTCGAAGCGGAGACCGCCTACGCCGAGGTCACCTTCCCCTACTTCATGGAGAAACGCGCGCCGGTATCGGGGCAGGTAAGTCTCATGGAGTACACCTGTTCATACATGGGCGAGGTTGCCGTGGACCGCCGGGAGTTCTTCGTCGGGGTCGACGCCTGGGTGCAGACGCTCTGTCCCTGCTCCCGGGAGATCAGCGCCCGGGGCGCCCACAATCAGCGCGGCCTCGTGAAGGTCCGGGTCAAACTTGGACCCTTCTTCTGGATCGAGGATCTCATCCAGGTTATCGAGGGTGCCGCATCAAGCGGTCTCTACACGCTGCTGAAGCGGGAAGATGAGCGCTACGTCACGGAGCACGCCTATGATCATCCCGTCTTCGTGGAGGATCTGGTAAGAGATATCTGTCTGGGGATCGATGAGTACAAGGGTTTCCCCTGGTACAGCGTGGAAGCGGAGAACATGGAGAGCATCCACAAGCACGACGCCTACGCCTACGCCGAACGGGGAACCACGGGACTGCGGGGAGGTGTACACGGGCATGATGGGTGATATCGTTCCGGTCCGATCGGTCGTTATGAGCGCCTACGACAAGCGGGGCATTCAGGATTTCGCCCGGGGGCTCCGGGAGTACTCCGATGAGGTTGCCCTCTTTGCCACGGGTGGAACCTACCGTATTCTCGACGAGGCGTTTCGGGGCGCCTCCTTCGTGCGGCGGGTGAGCGACTTCACGGGGCAGCCCGAGCTCGAAGGCGGGCTCGTGAAGACCCTCGACTACAAGCTCTACCTGGGGCTGCTGGCGGACCCGGCGAATGAGTCGCATCGCGGCGACGTGGCGCGAGTGGATGCGCGGTTTTTCGATCTGGTCGTCGTCAACCTCTACCCTTTCACGGAGGCGATCGCGGAGACGCCGGAGGATCTTCCCCGGGCGCGCGACTTCATTGATATCGGCGGGCCGACAATGTTGCGGGCCGCGGCGAAGAGCTTCTACCGAATTGCGGCGGTGTGCGACCCCGGGGACTACCCCGTCGTCCTGGAAGAGCTGCGACGTCACGGCGGTACCACCCCGGAGACGCGCTTCCGCCTGGCTCAGAAGGTATTCGCGCATACCGCCGACTACGACGCCGCGGTCCGTGAGCATCTTCAGAGATTTCTGGACAGGGAGGCGTAGCGTGGCGGTTGATCGCGGCAACACCGGGAAGTCCCTCACCAGGATGTACCGCCGGGTGGAAGAGGATGTCTTTCCACCGGGCATGGAGATCACCTTCGCCGGGCCGGAGGGTCGGCAGACCCTGGTATACGAGAAGGTGACCTGGGAGGTCGCAGGGGAGCGCAAGGGGCTGCGCTACGGCGAGAATCCCGGACAGAGTGCGGCGATGTACCGCCTGGTCAATGGAAACCTGACCCTCGGGGAGGTGTCGTGTATCCAACCCGGGCGGTATGCCGGCTCCACCGTCGAGTTGCTCCAGGCGGGAAAGCATCCGGGAAAGATCAACGTAACCGATACGGACGCCGCCCTCGGCATTCTGAAGCATCTAACCGATCGGCCGGCCTGCGTGATCGTGAAGCACAACAATCCGAGCGGCGTGGCCCGCGGGGAGACTCCGGCCGCCGCCTACGAGGCGGCGTACATGGCCGACCCCGTCGCCGCCTTCGGCGGCGTGGTCGCGGTGAACCGCCCGCTGGACCGGGAAACCGCAGCGGCGATCGTGGAGCGCTACGTCGAGGTCGTTGTGGCACCGGAGTACGAGGAAGGTGTCACGGCGATCCTCGCAGGGAAGAAGAACCTCCGGGTCTTCCGCGTCGGAAATCTCTCCGGGCTCGAGGAGTTTCAGCGCGCCCGGTACGTGGACTTCACCTCCCTCATGGACGGCGGGATCATTACCCAGCTCTCCTACGTCACTGAAACCACCACGCCCGAGCACTTCTTGAGCCCCCGCGTGGAGCGTGACGGAATGGCCTACGCCATGAACCGGCAGCCCACCGCGGCGGAGGCGGAGGATCTCCTCTTTGCGTGGCACGTCTGTACGGCCGTGACCAGCAACAGCGTGGTCTACGTGAAGAGTGGGGTTACCGTGGGCATCGGTACAGGCGAGCAGGATCGAGTCGGATGCGCACAGTTTGCACGGGACAAGGCGTATCGGAATGCGGCGGAGCGGATTGCTCTGCAGGAACACGGTACCGCCCTTCGCTATCTCGAAGTCCCGCAGCAGCGGCAGATCAGAGAGCGTGTTGACGCAGCCCGTGGCGACCTGACCGGCGCCGTCATGGCGTCGGATGCCTTCTTTCCCTTCCGAGACGGTGTCGACGTCGGCCTTCATGAGGGGGTGTCGGCGGTCATACAGCCGGGCGGTTCCATCCGCGACCACGAGGTAATCGAGGCGTGCAATGAAGCGGGAGCTGCCATGGTCTTCACCGGGCAGCGCGCCTTTCGGCACTAGCCGGTGCTGGGAGGACCTTCGGCGATTTGCTGCAACCGGCTCATCGGCTTTACCGTGAACCGGGAAGAGAATACTATTCAACGTGAGGAGAGATGACATGAACGACCTTGTACCGCGTGATCAACTCGTTCGTCAGGGC
>CAZZIE010000025.1:0-40304 GCA_964654185.1 uncultured Spirochaetaceae bacterium
GTCCACGGAGACGCCACGGAGCGGACCGCGCGCGGCATGCGCTCCGCTTCCTCCGCGTCGGTGACCGCCTGCCGCAGCTCCGCAACCTCTTCGGCGACTTTCTCATACACCGGTTCAAGGCCCCAGGAGGAGGGCCAGTCGAAGCCCTCTTTGGCCGCCGCCTTCTGTACCCGGCGCGCCCGCTCCAGGGGCGGCACGCTCCGGGCCACGCCGGGGTCCCATCCCTCGTCACCGCCGTCGGAGGGGCCACCGGCCGCGCCGCTTCCCCGTTTGCCCTTTGTCGGGCTGGTGCCTTCGCCGGCGCCCTTATCGGCTTTCTCGCGCTTCTTGATCTCCTCCCACTGAGCCTCTATGGCACCCGGCGTGGAGGCGTCCGACGAGCCGAACACGTGGGGATGCCGCCGCACCAGCTTCTCCGAGATCTCGTTGAAAACCTCCTCGAGGGTGAAGCGGCCGTCATCCTGGCCGATTACGGCGAGCATGGTTACGATCAGATACACGTCACCGAGCTCTTCCCGGATACCGGCGCTGTCGTCCTCGTCGATGGCTTCCACAACTTCGTAGGCTTCTTCCACCAGATAGCGGCGCATGGAGGGGAGCGTCTGCTTTCGGTCCCAGGGACAACCGTCGGGCCCGCGGAGACGCCGCACAATCCCGATCAATCCTTCGACAGCACTTCGTTCGCTATCGTTCAGTTTCTCATACATATATACAAACCATATTAACCGTTACCACGTGGCCACCAGGAGCGATAGGGTATCGCGGAGCATGGAGCAGCACAACCGCGGGCCGCCGGGGGCGGCGTGGCCCGCCAGGCGCCGCCATAACAGCCTCAGCTACCCGGACTCCCGACATAAGTAGACAGAATATCCATTATCAGAAGTAATTTCGTACCTGCCGAGACGGCGAATGCCCCGTGCTCTCCCGTGCGGCTGCACCGTTGTCATCGATCCTCAGAGATCCTGGCAAAGATCGACACCAGGATGACTGCCGTAATGAGAGCCGGAAAGATGTTCACGGCGTTGTTGAAGTTTGCCAGTGCCTCAATGATGTCGTCGAAGAGGTAGTCGATGACACCGCCGAGGAACGAGCCGACCAGTCCTACGATCAGCGCGCCCCAGAATCGACCCAGGAAACGCCGCCGGAAGATGTACACGTAGACAATACTCACGGCAAATCCGATCACCGCGTATGTGAGCCCGACGGTCAAGAAGTATGTCATTCCCTGCTGTTCCACCTGTTGCCTGCCTCGTGCCTGTTGTCGGTCTCGTGTTGGTCGTCCTCTATTCCGCCGGGGTCAGCCGGAAGTACTCCAGGAAGACCGGTTCACTGTAGATCCGTTGAAAGGTCAGCCCGTCGATCCCGTAACCCAGCGCGTAGAGTGCCACGAAGAGGTAGGACTCATCAATAACCGTCTCAATCGGTCGCGAGATGTGACTGACGTCCTGATCGGCATCCTGGTACGTTCCCAGCAGGAAGCCCTCCGGGGCCTGCGTTCCTTCCTGCTCTACGGAGCGTGCAAGGGGCGCGCTTCCCGGCGTCTCGGTGTCCGCAAGCCATACGGCGGTCGCCTCCTCCGGTTCGGTCGGGATGAGGCCGAAGGAAAGCGTCACATCGAAGGCGTCGTCCTTCTGTTCGGGAGGCACTGCAATAAGCGGCGGGACCTGCCCGTCCACCGTCGCCTCCTCAGCCGACACGACGCGGCGGTAGCCGTTCGCCCGGAGCCGGGAGGTCCCGGGCTCCGGGGGATCGGCGAGGATGGCTTCGCGATGCTCCTCGTACGTGGGTTCTTCGGCGGCGTCGTCGTAAAGGCGATAGTAGAGGTCGTATCCCTTGAAGTCGTCGGTGTCGTTTAGATCGGCATCGTGGCTGAAGGTGATCCGGGGCAGAGTTTCCAGATCGCTCCTTCCGACGGAATCCTGTGGGGGCCCGGCAACAAAGCCGACACTCGGAATCCCGCATGCCAGAATCGCTGACACAGAGGCGGCAAGGACGACGGCCGCCCCTGCCCGTCTATGTCTCCGTTCCATTCTGGCCGTTCACCACGTCTATCAGCTCATAGATGACGACGGGCCGATTCTTTCCTTTGACGCGGATGTTGTCCAACTCCCGGGCAACGACACGATCCTTCACGAGTCCGTAGGTGTACTCGCTGATGATGATGTTCGTTCCGTACATCTTGTTGGTGCCTTCGAGGCGCGCCCCCAGGTTCACGTTGTCACCGGTCAGGGTGTAGTTCATGCGCCCCATGGAGCCCATGTTCCCGACGGTCATGATCCCTGAGTTCAGCCCAATACCGATGTCAATACGCTTCTGCTCCGGCCACTGCTCATTGAGCTTGTGCAGCGCCTCCATCTGCCTGAGCGAACATTCGCACGCAAGATAGGCGTGATCAGCCTCCGGCACCGGCGCCCCCCAGAAGCACATGATCTCGTCGCCGACGTACTTATCCAGGGTGCCACGGTAATCCATGATGATATCGGTCATCTCGGTGAGATACACATTGAGATGGTTGACCAGTTCCTGCGGGGTCATTGACTCCGAAAGCGTCGTGAAGCCGCGGATATCCGAGAAGAAGACCGTGAGCTCCTTGTCCACACCGCCCAGCTCCGGGGGGTTGTCGAGAATCTGATCGACGACGGTCGGGCTCACGTATCTGCCGAACATGTCGCGAATGCGGCGCTTGTCGCGCTCTTCCGTCATGACCCGGTAGACGACAACCGCAATGAAGGCAAAGCCTACAGCGATTGCCGGGGCCGCAAAGTCAAGCATGAGTGCTTCGACGTCAAAGATGATCGTGGCGGTGAAAAAGAGCGCAATGACGATGAGCACCGTCGCTCCCACCGACCACAAGGTCCCTACCCGCGCCGTCAGGAAAGCGACCAGCAGCACCAGAGCCGCCAGTACGACAAGGTTGACCCACCCGGGTACTTCATGGAGGAAATTGTCCATGATGATGGTATTGAGGGAGTTCGCAAACATCTCGATACCGTACATCAGCCCGTACGGCGTCGGTTTCTCGTCGTCCACGATACCCGCGGCGAAGGCGCCGACCATGACGATCTTGTTCGCCAGCGCCTTCGTGGGCGGCCACGTCGAGGGGTCAGGCCCCGGCACACGCGAGGCGTATCCGGCGAAGGGCCGCACCGGGAAGGTCTGATGTCCGTCCCGGGACGCACTCGATCGAACGCCCATGTAGTTGATGAGCATCCGCGCCTCGTTGTCGATGGGTATCCGGATCTCCGGCACGTCGCGATAGACCGCCTCGGTTACGACGTTGCCGTCCTCGTCAAAGGTAGCCGGCGTCTCCATGATCCGGTACGGCTCCCACTCTCCCGTGTCCGGGTTGTAGGACTCCGGAGACGGAAGCAGGATGTGAGAGCCGACGACCACTTCGAGTTCCTCCTTCGTGACGTTGAGGTAGTCCATGGCCAGAGCCAGCGTAATAGCGGGAACGAAGTGATCCTTGAAGCGCCGAACCAGGTAGATCGAGTCGTCCGCTTCCCCGTCATTGTCCGTATCGATTGCCTGGGCAGGGGCGGACGCCTCCATGGCCTGCCGGAGCGTTTCAAGGCTCTCCTCGGTCAGGGGATACGGGATGTGGTGTTGAAAGCCGTTCCGGTCGAACCACGCAAGGCGCTCGAAGTCGCCCTCGTTGATGCTGTAGTCCGTAGTGAGATCCCGCAGGGCCATTGTCTCTACGAGGCGGGAGCTCTTACGGACCATTGCCTGATGCCGATACACTTCATCGAAATCGTCGTCGAAGTTCGCGTGGCCGTAGCCGTGGGCGGCCCGCGCAAAGGGCTTCAAGGGCGGATCAAGCCCCAGGTGCAGCGGTAGATGCTGCCAGTCGCCGGTGACGTTCGTGATTTCCCCGGCGCTCTCGTAGAGAGCGTCGTGCCGCTCGTAGAACTCCTGCTCCGCATTTACCGGGGCGGGATTGAGGGTCAGGATCGTCTCAACGAAGGTTCGCCCGTGCCGTTCTATTGCGGACTCGAGGAGCGCATCGTTATGGGCCTCGTTGGAGGGTTCGTTGAAGAACGCGTCAAGCACGACGGAGCGTTCGCGCTGGGTCTGATCACCGATTCTTGCCAGTGAATCGAGAAGATCCGCCCAGCGGTATCGATCAAAGGGCCACCTTCCGAAGCGGCTGAGAGTGCTGTTCTCGATTCCGACGATCAAGATGTCCGGCGAAATCTTGGGGTTCCGCTCGACCCGGGTAACCCCCTCCTGAATGGTCTCTCCGCGAAAGACGTTCTTCAGACGGAAGTGGGTATCCACCATCTTCATTTCGAGGCGGTCGAAGACCACGGTCGTATTGTCGACCAGGAGGACCAGCCCGAATATCAGCAGACCGATGATGAATCCGAAGTACTTGACTTCGAATATCTTGGAACGCTTCTTAGCCATACCGCCCCACTTCCGGCACGTCTCGCGCCGTTCCGCTGTCCACGTCTAGGTATTACGCGTCACTTGGACTCCGGTCCCTCATGGGCTTAAGCCCCACATGGGACTCAGGTCCCTCATGGGCCTGAAGTCCCATGGAACCATCTGCATTGCTCACTCAAGATGCCTCATCTATGAGCCCCTCAGACGTGAGGAAAATTATACGGTCGCGTGCAAGGTTTGTCCAATTGCTCCCGCCGTAGCCTTCGATCAGCTCCCGGTAGTGTTCCGCCGCCTCCTGGTATGCATCCTGGTCCTCTTTGAGCCGTCCGAGCGAGAAGAGCGCTCGCGGGATCTCCGCAGCTTCCGCTTCTGAATAGCTCTCGACCAGGCGAGTCAACGTCTCCACCGCCGCCGGCGCACCTCCGGCCGACTCATGTGCCGCCGCTGCGTTGTAGAGCGCGATCGACGCCAGATGGCTCTCCGGATTCTCGTCCGCTACGGCGGTGTACCACTCCGCCGCCTGCGTCCACTCCTCTTTGAGCCAGTGCACCTCACCGCGGAGGAAACGTCCCCGCGCTCCCGCATAGGTGTTCCCGTAGCGCGAGACGAGATTATCGATATCTTCGATCAGCACATCTTCGAGCTCGTCCTTCCCGTTCTCCTCCGCATCCTGCCAATCAGTGAAGGTCTCTTCCACGGATGCGAGTCGCTCCGCTGCCGCGGCGGCACGGTTGTCCCTAATTTCGAAGTAGACGAACAGACCAACCATAATGACGACGATCGCCGCAAGAAGGACGATCATGGGGATCCGATATCTGGTGATGAAGTTTGATACGGCATTCGAGATGGCGGCTTTTCGGTCCCGCTGAGGTGCGGTGCTCATTGCTGATGCTCCTTGCGTCTAGTGTGAGATGTTGAGTTCTTTTATCAACCTGGAGAGATAAGTTCGCTGAATACCGAGTGCTTTGGCTGCGTGAGTCTGGTTCCAGCCGTGATGCTCCAGGGTCGTACGGATGAACTGTTTTTTGAAGATGTTCACCGACTCCTTCAATGAACGATTTGCATATCTGTCTGCCCGGACCTTTCGATTCGGTTGCAGAATGAGATCCTCCGGATGAATCAGCTCCCGCCTGGTCATTACCACGGCGCGCTCGACCGCGTTCTGCAGTTCCCGAACGTTGCCGGGCCACGTATAGGACAGTAACTCCTCCATGGCTTCGTCACTGAAGCCGCGGACAAGCTTCTTGATGTCCCGCACCGACTTCTTCAGAAAATGGTCCGCAAGCGCCCGGATGTCTTCCGGCCGTTCACGCAGCGGAGGAATATAGATCGGAAGCACATTGAGGCGGTAGAAGAGATCTCGGCGGAACGACCCCTGGTCAACCGCTTCCTCAATGTCCTTGTTCGTCGCCGCCACAATTCGAACGTTGACCCGGATCTGCCTGCTCGAACCCAGAGGCTCGAATGTCTGCTCCTGAAGCACTCGCAGAAGCTTTGCCTGCACGCCCAGCGGGATCTCGCCGATCTCGTCGAGAAAGATCGTCCCGCCGTCGGCAAGCTCGAAACGCCCCCGGCGGTCCTGCACCGCGTCGGTGAACGCGCCGCGAACGTGGCCGAAGAGCTCGCTCTCCAGCAATCCTTCCGGGAGGGCCGCGCAGTTAACCCGGATAAGGGGCTCCTCCCGGCGGTCACTCCGGAGGTGGATCTGCTCTGCGAAGAGCTCCTTCCCCACCCCGCTCTCTCCGAGAATCAGGACCGACGAGTTACTCCTGGCAATGCGATCTACCAGCGCGAGCTTCTCCTCCATGACCGGGCTTTCCGCGACCAGGGTGTGATAGCCCTGCTCGAATTCGATCTGGGACTGGAGCGAGTAGATCTCGTCCCGCGCCTTCTCGAAGTTGCGGGCGTTCTGGATGGCCAGGGCACCCTGATTGGCGAAGATCTCCAGCCACTGCCGATCCGCGTCATTGAAGGGCTTGCCGTCGTTCTTGTTGATCATCTCGAGGACACCGGTACACCGATCCTTGATCCGCATGGGAACGGCGAGAATGGCGTGCGTCGGAAAGCCGATCTGCTTGCTGATATCCGCGAAGAAGCGCTCGTCCGTTTCCACATCGTTCACAATCAGGGAACGGTTGTGCTGCGCCACCCAGCCGGCGATTCCCTCGCCCAGGGCGAGGGAGAAGCGCTTGACCTCGGCACCCTTAGACCCGAGGGCGATCTCGAAGTAGAGTCGGTTGTTTTCCGGATGGAGGAGCAGGAGCGAGGACGCCTGGGAATCGGTCAGTCTCATTGCAGACTCAACGATGCGCTGCAGAACTGCCTGCGCATCGCTGTAGTCCGAGTTTATCAGAGAGTTGATCTCAATGAGGGTTTCGACCTTCTGCGAGTCAATGTTTGATTCGAGCATCCTGTCGCGCTCAAGACGAGGGAACCGCGGGCCCTGGAGAGGAGCTACATGCGTTCCTTCTGCTTGAGCATTTCACCCAGAGTAAGAGTGGTTTCTTCTTCCTCGTCGTGGATGTACTTCTCAAGCTCCTGTCGCTGCTCGCGACGCTCGAGCTCTCGTACGGACAAGGACAAACGCTGCTTTCCGGGATTGACGTCTGTGACGACGCAGTTGACCGTATCGCCGACGTTGAGCTTCTCAACCGCCTTCTCGAAGGGTTCGACCTTCGGATCCGAGAGGTTTGCCTTGTTGATCAGCCCCTCGACGCCCCCGGCGACACGTACGAACACACCGAAGTCCGTAATATTGGTGATCTCGCCTTCCAGGACGACGTTGTTCGTCTGGGCGCGTTTCAGATAGGCCCAAGGATCCTCTTCGAGTTGCTTCACCCCGAGTCGCACATTGTGGTTCTCGGGATCCACCGAGACCACCATACATTCAATCTCTTCACCCTCGGTGAGAACCGCACCGGGATGCTTGTATCGCTTGGTCCACGAGAGGTTGTCCACGTGCAGAAACCCGTCGATACCCTCTTCGATCTCAATGAAGGCGCCGGAGTTGGTGAGCTTCTTCACCGGTCGGGTCAACCGGGTACCTTCGGGATAGCGGCGGGCAATGTCCTCCCAGGGATTCGGTAGAACCTGCTTGATCCCCAGCGAAACCTTCCCTTCGGTGATGTCGTAGTCCAGGATTTTTGCCTCGACCTCGTCACCGACATTGAGGACCTCTTTGGGATGGTTGATATGCTTCACCCAGGAGAGCTCGGAAATGTGGGCAAGCCCCTCGATCCCCTCCTCCAGCTCGATGAAGGCGCCGAAATCGGTCAGCTTGGTGACGCGACCGCTGACCACCTGATCGACGCGATACTTGTCTTCGAAGCTGTTCCAGGGGTCTTCCGTCATGTGCCGGAGGGAAAGGTTGATCTTCTTCTCCTCCGGATCCATCCGAATGACCTTGAGGGTAACCTTGTCGCCCTTCTTCACATAGTCCTTGGGCCGCGTTGCGTGGCCCCAGCTCATATCGTTGATGTGAAGCAGCCCGTCGAAGCCGCCAAGATCGATGAATGCGCCGAAGGAGGTGAAGGACTTAACCGTTCCCTCGACCACGTCGCCAATGCCGACAGCGTCGAAGAACTGGCTCCGGCGCCGTTCGACTTCTTCTTCGAGCCACCGACGCCGGGACACGACGATGTTCACGCGGTTGTCGCTGTAGAGCCGTTCAATGTAGAAGGTAGAGGTCAGGCCGACGTACTGCTCGGGTTCTTCGACCCGGCGCAAGTCCATCTTGGAAATGGGATTAAAGGCACGGACGCCTTGATGAAGGCGGACTTCGAATCCGCCTTTGACCGTCCTGACAACCTTGCCCTCAACGGGTTCGTTGTCTTGAAAGGCCTGCTTCAGATGTTTCCAGAACACGCGCTCGTCGGCTTTCCGCTTCGATACGGCAACTCCACCGCGGCTCGCGTCCTTGCTCAGCAGGACGACTGAGACGGCATCTCCCACGGTTGGGAGATCATCCTCGAATTCCTCGATTGGGACGCGACCCTCGCTTTTGTATCCGATGTCGACAAATACGTATTCGGAGCCAATCTGCACAACCGTGCCGTCTACCACTTGACCGGTTTCGAGCTCGTCCAGGGTCTTGAGAGATTCGTCCATTAACCTCTCTTGGACCTCGGAGACGCTGCTCGTCTCGGTCTGCTGTGGTATTTCGCTGTTTTGTGCATCCTTATCTGCCATGGTGCTTCTGAGACTCCTGATTGTGGTACTGACGCTGGATAGTATCCAGTACTTTTGCACAAACCTGGGTGATGGTCAAGCCCGCGGTATCCAGGCAGACCGCATCATCGGCGACGCGAAGAGCGCCCTGCTGTTTCGTGCGGTCACGCTCATCTCGCTCGGCAATGGTACGGCGCAGCTCTTCCATGGTGACCGACCCACGCTGTTGCTCGTAGCGCCGACGCGCCCGGGTCTCCACGTCGGCATCCAGATAGATCTTGACCTCGGCGTCGGGAAAAACGACCGTTGCGATGTCCCTTCCCTCGACGATGAGATCGTGCTCCCCGACCGCACGACGCAACTCGGCGTTGACAATCTCCCGGACTCGTGGAATGCCCGAGTGCTGGGAGACCCACCGGTCAACTTCACTCGAGTGCAACTCATCCGACCGGAGCTCGCCGTCGACGACTATCCCATCCTGCGTTACCTGGAGGGAGACATCCTCTGCGATTGCCTCGACCGCGTCAAGTGCCGAAGGATCGGACAGACGTTGCAGCGCCGTGAACGTCACCGCCCGGTACAGCTCCCCCGAATTCACGTAGAGAAAGCCCAGGGAGTCGGCGCAGGTCCGGGCGATTGTACTCTTGCCGGAACCGGCAGGACCATCAATTGCTACGACCACTGTTACTCCTCGCCCCCTTGTTGAGAAACCACGATACCTCGTGTGTCGTGAGTGCCCGGTGCTGTCCGCTCTTCAACCCGCCGAGTCGCACGATACCGACCCGGATACGGTGCAGACTCCGCACCGTCAGGCCGGCGTGCTCGAGAACTCGTCGGATTTCCCGATTCTTCCCTTCCGTCAAGACGATTGCTGCGCGTCGCGCGCCCAGGCGCCGCCATTCGTCGGCACGGTACACGACTCCGTCGATCTCGACTCCCGAGACGAAGGAGCGCAGCACCTCGTCGGGTAGCGCATCCCGCGTTTCGACGGTGTACTCTTTCTCGATCTCGAAGGATGGGTGAACAATGACTCGGGCAAAGTCACCGTCGTTGGTCAACAATACCAATCCGGCCGACCAGTAGTCCAGTCTGCCGGCGGGATATACCCGCTCGCTCACCACGTCCTTCACGAGATCGGTAACAACCGGCCGCCCCTGCGGGTCCGAGACGGCGGTGATCACACCCGGGGGCTTGTGCAGTGCAAGGTAGCGGTGTCGCCGTTCCGGCTCGACGCGCTGGTCGTCAAGGCGGACATCGTCATCCGGAGATACCCTGGTTCCCAGTGCAGTGACCAGCGCCCCATTGACCCGAACGCGGCCCGCGGTAATGAGAGCTTCCGCCTTTCGCCGGGAAGCGACACCACACCGTGCAAGGTAGACCTGAAGCCGGATCCGGCCTTCCTCAGCCATCCAGACGGAACCGCTCCTCGTCCGTCTCGCTCAGCTTGGGCAGGTCCGCAATGCTCGACAGTCCGAACACCCGGAGAAACTCCCGGGTCGTCCCGTACTGCGCAGGCCGGCCCGGCGAGTCGCGCCGACCTACATCTTTAATGAGGCCCTTGTCCCGGAGGAGTTTGACCATGCCGTCGACATTCACACCGCGGAGACTTTCGATTTCCGCCCTGGTCACCGGTTGGGAGTACGCGATGATCGAGAGCGTTTCCATGGCCGCGCGAGACAGGCCGGCGTGGGTGCGCTTTGCGTAGCGATCCTTCAGCTGCGGCCACAGCTCCTGCTTTGGTACGAGATAGGCCCGCCCTTCCTCGTAGGCTACCTGGAGCCCCCGGCGCGGATCCTCCGCGTACGTTGCGGCTAGCTCTTCCAACGCCGTACGGACCACGTTCGCCGGGAGACCGCTGATTCGGGCAATGCTCTTCTCGTCGACCGGCTCGCTCTCCAGGTAGAGGATGGCCTCCACCAGGGCCAATTCCTTCTCAAGCTTCATGTGTCTCCAGCCTGGCGGGCTCCCGCCGCCGAATCCTGATGTCTCCGAACATCCGATTCTGGTATACCCGGATGCGCCGCGCCTTCACCGACTCGAGGACCGCAAGGAAGGCACACACCGCATCCATCACGGAGTTGGCGGTCGTTATCAGATCGGTGAAGCGAAACTCCTCTCTCTCATCGAGGTACTCCTCAATCAGGCTCAGTTTCTCGTTCACCGTGACCTGTTCATAAAGGTCGATGATGCGGTCATCGGAGATGGACGAGACGATCCGCGAGAATGTCTTCAGCAGCTCCCAGACGTCGAGATCGTCCCACTGCTCCTCCTCGTCCGGAAACGGCAGGGTCGGTTGATCACGGCGCCGTTCCAGGCTCCATCCGGCCACTTCCTGCTGCTCCAGCATGAGCTGCGTCAGCTTCTTGTACTTCTGGTACTCAATAAGCTGGTTCACCAGCTCCCGTCGGGGATCCTCGAACTCATCGTCGTCCGGGGCCGCCACGGGGAGAAGCATCCGCGACTTGATGTGCAGGAGCGTTGCCGCCATGAGGTAGAACTCCGTGATGTTGTCCAGATCTATTCCGGTGGAGTAGCGGATGTACGCCAGGTACTGCTCGGTGATCTGGGCAATGGGAATGTCGTGAATGTTGATCTCCGACTTCTGTATGAGGAAGAGCAAGAGATCGAGGGGCCCTTCGAATGCGTCCAACCGGAACTGGACGCCCTCCTCCCCGTTTGCGGATTCCGCCTGCTCACTAATGCCGTTTCCGGCCGCCGTCGCGTCACTCATGAAACCACTCCCGGGCTCACCATTTCGGCTCAGTACTCCGCTTGCGACCGTGTGTCCCCCAGGGGACACGCTTCCAGCCGCTCGACCCCCTGATCGGGGAGCTCTCTCAGCACATCGGAGAAGTAGCGACGGCTCCGGGGGCTCCGCAGCCTCCGGTCCAGCTCCACCAGCGGGGCCAGGACAAACTGACGCTCCTCCATCCTGGGGTGCGGCACCGAAAGGGTGCTCGTATCAATGATCAGATCGCCGAAGAGCAGCAGATCCAGGTCGAGGGAGCGCGGCCCGTGGCGTTGCTCTTCCGCGCGCTTCCGGCCGAACCGCTCCTCAATGTCAAACAGCTCCGAAAGCAGGTCCTCCCCGCCGTCCACGGACGGATCCCGCCAAACCCCGGTCACCACCGCATTCACGAAGCGTGGCTGGTCGGCAACGTACATCGCGTCGCTTCGGTAGATGCTCGAACAGGCGAAGTGGTCGAGGCGACGGCGCACCTCCTCCATTGCGGCGGCAACCGTGTCCCGGCTCCGCCCCGTGTTTGAGCCCAGCCCGATATAGACCCGGACGCCCGTTTCGCCCTTCACAGCGCCTTCAGAAAAGCTCGCTCTCACTTGCTTCGGCGCTCTCCGTTGCGGCGGCTTCGTCGTCGGTCTCCGCCGGGACAGCCGCCTTCGCGGAGCTCGCGGCGGTTCCCGCGCCGGATGGGGCGCTGCCGGAGCGACTCGAGCCCGCACCGCCGGATTTCTTCGCGGCGTTCTGTGTTCCTCCGTCGCTCTTGTCGGCCGGCCCCTCATCGCCCTTAGGCTTCAAATGGGCGAACATCTTCTCACGGAGTTGGTCTTCAAGGGCCGAGCGAATGTCCTCATTGCTCTCCAGGAACTGCTTTGCATTCTCCCGGCCCTGGCCGATCCGCTCATCCCCGTAGGAGTACCAGCTGCCGCTCTTCTGGATCAGCTCGTACTTGAGGGCGGCATCCAACAGACTCGCCGACGCTGAAATGCCCTTTCCGAAGATGATTTCCAGCTCGACCTTGCGGAAGGGCGGCGCCACCTTGTTCTTCACGACCTTTACCCGCACCTTGTTGCCGACGGCATCGTCAGCGCCCTGGGTAATGGTTTCAATGCGACGCACCTCCAGACGCACCGATGAGTAGAACTTGAGCGCCTTGCCGCCGGTGGTCGTTTCGGGATTCCCGAACATGACGCCGATCTTCATGCGAATCTGGTTGATGAAGATGAGACTGGTTCCCGATTTCGAGATTGTGGCGGTCAGCTTTCGCAGCGCCTGGCTCATGAGGCGCGCCTGGAGGCCGACGTGGGAATCACCCATGTCGCCCTCGATCTCGGCCTGGGGCGTCAGGGCGGCGACTGAGTCGACGACGATGACGTCCACAGCGCCTGAGCGTACCAGTGACTCCGCAATCTCCAGGGCCTGCTCACCCGTATCCGGCTGAGACACCCAGAGCTCGTCCACGTTGACGCCCAGATTGCGGGCGTAGATCGGGTCGAGGGCGTGCTCCGCGTCTATGAAGGCGGCAATGCCCCCCTGCTTCTGCGCCTCCGCAATAGCGTGGAGTGCCAGGGTCGTCTTTCCGGAGGACTCCGGGCCGAAGACCTCGATGACACGGCCCTTCGGGTATCCGCCCAGGCCAAGAGCCTCATCGAGGAGGATTGATCCACTCGGAATCGTCTCAATGTTCTTCACCTCGGTTCCGGCTCCCATCTTCATGAGGGATCCTTTGCCGAACTGTTTTTCGATCTGGAGCCTCGCCGCCTCAATGGCGCGCTCTTTATCACTGGCGTCGTGCAGATCCGCGGAGCTTTCTTTCTTGGCCATAGACACGTCCTCTTCTGTTCCTGTGGGATTTCTTCCGGTGAGGCAAGGGTGCTGTCACTAGGGGTTACGCAGGGAACAGATCTGGCGATTCACGGTTGACACTATATCGACCAGATTGTTGCGCGGTCAATATGCACGACCCGCGGCCGCGCCCGCCCCGCCCCCTTTGACGGTGCCGTGGAGCTGTGGTATAGCTTCGCACATGCGTGGCGAGCTTCTCCTCCTCTCTACCCGGTCCACCATGGATTACGCAGCAGATGTGGCCTACCACCTCGAAACCTTTCCCGAGATGAGCGCCGACTACCGACTCCGGGACATGGTAAGTCGGCTGCGGCCCGTTCGATTCGCCGACGGCGAGATGGAAGTAGAGGTCAACACAACCTTGCGCGGCAAGGACGTCTTCGTCTTTGCCAACGCCGGTCGGAACGATCTGGGTCTCTCCGTTGAGGAGAACAAGCTGGAGCTTTACCACGCCGTCGACGCCCTCCAGCGCTCCCAGGCGGGTCGGATTACCCTCTTCGAGCCCTACTGCTCCTCGTCCCGGTCGGACCGCACAACCCGGCGCAACTCCGTCGGGTTCTGGGTGCACTACAAGACCCTCATGGCCCTCGGAGTGAACCACATCATTACCTATCAGCTGCACTCCGAGAAGTCGCGCACCGTCGTCGACCCGACCCTCTGCGCCATTGACGATGTCCCGGCCAACGCTCTCCTTGCGGAGTACCTTTGCGACACCTACGTGAAGACGCGGGATCGCCTGGACGAGCACGTGCGGGAAAACTGGGTTTTCTGTTCCGTCGACGCCGGAGGTGAGGGACTGGCCAAGAAATTCGCCAACGCCTTCGGCACGGACCTGGTAATTGCACACAAGCATCGTGACTACACCAAGACCAACACCGTCGAGTCGATCAACATTCTTTCGGATGCGCCGATCGAGGACAAAGAGGTATTCATTGTCGACGACATGATCGATACGGCCGGCTCGGTGGACGCCCTGGTGCGGGAGCTCAACACGAGGGACGTGGCGGGCGTGCACATTCTCGCCATCCATCCGGTCCTCTCGGATCCGGCAACTGCGCGACTTCGGGCGCTCTACGACGAGGGGCTCCTGCAGAACCTCGTCGTTGCCGACACCCTGAAGTGCGGCACGAAACTCCGGGAAGCCCTCCCCTTCGTGCACCTCGTCCCCTCCACCCGGCTGAGCGCGGAAATCGTGCTGCGCATGCACCGGGAAGAGTCCCTCTCGCCATTCTTCGAGGATTTCGACCCGCGCGCCTACATGAGCCGGCTCAAACTGAGCACATAGCCCTGGCCGGGGCCGGCATGTCGGAACGACGACCCAGACGGGCGCCGCCCCGACGGGGGCCGAGGCGGACGCCCCCGAGGAGACGCCCGCTCAGACAGACGCTCACACGCCTCAGAACTCTTTTCCGGAGTCGATGAGGATGGTGAAGGGCCCGTCGTTCACGGACCACACATCCATGTGTGCCTGAAAGACACCGGTGGCCGTGGGCACTCCCTCTTCTTGCAGAACTCCTACGAAGTGCTCGTAGAGACGTTGCGCCGCTTCAGGGCCGGCGGCCCTGTTGTAGGAGGGACGGCGGCCCTTCCGGGTGTCGCCGTAGAGGGTGAATTGCGAGACTACCAGCGCGGATCCCCCGACCTCCAGGACCGACCGGTTGGGAATCCCGGCATCGTCGTCGAAGATTCGCAGGCCGGCCACTTTGCGCGCCGTGTAGGTTGCATCGCCGTCGGCGTCGTCACCGGCAATGCCGAGGTAGACCAGCACGCCCCGTCCAATCGCCCCGACATCCGCGCCGTCTACGCTGACGCGGCACTCGCGCACTCGCTGCACCACGGCACGCATGTGGTCACTCCTCCCCGATGAGCCGCCGGATCGAAACCGCTTCGAGACGCGCCAGACGGTCATCCCGGGTTTCCACCCGGCCGATCAGCTCCACGGACTCTCCGGCATCCACGTTCACTCCGAAGGGCACCAGTACGCGAACGACCCCTTCAAGAACGCGACCGTCCTCGTAGCCTACCATCAGGTCGAAACGAATCGCATCGTCGACCCGCAGGTTGGCAACGCGCCCCCGCCACCGCACGTAGCACCCCTCGTAGAGCCACGGTTCCGCCGCCACTTCCTCGTAGGCGAAGTTGTCCTGGAAGGAATTGAAGTCCGGCTCCTGGATGTACTCGATCAGCAGGGTGGCCCGCTCCTTCACCCGTTCGGAGGCATTGGAGCTCAGAATGCGGTTGATCTCCCGTCGTGCCAGATTGTCCCGGAAGTCGTGGAAGTACCGCGCCGCCCGGTCGAAGAGCTCCTCGACCTCGGCCTCGGTATAGACGTACCGAAACTCCCCCTCGAAGTCGATCCACGCCTCCGGCTCCTGGCGAAACTCCGTGAGGTCTTCGCCCTCCCGGGGCGGCGTTGCGTCCTCACGATCGAGGAGCCCGCTTCCCGCAAGGAGATAGCTACCCACGCCGAGAACGGCGACCACCGCCACAACGATACCCGCCCGCGTTGCGACGAGGCGCTTCCGGGGCTCCGCCGGAAGGAGCGCTTTCAGCTCCTTCTCCGACATCTCCTGGGCAAGCGCAACGGGTTGTTCCGACCGGCGCACCAGGTTCAGCCCCTTCTTGGCGAGCTTGTCATTGGGATTGATCTCAAGGGCGTCCAGCCAGGTCTGGATGGCATCGGTCGGGCGACGGCGCTTCAGCTCCGCCACCGCCAGGCCGTCCAGAACGACAGCGTTCTCCTTATCCAGTTGGGCGCTGCGGCTCAGGAAGGAGTAGGCACCGCCGAAATCGCCGGTACGCAGACACGAGAAACCGAGCAGCTCATAGAATCGCGGGTTTTCCCGATATGCAAAGACCTGCGGCTCCAGATGGTGGATGACCTCTGCATACCTGCCGCGTCGAAAGAGGCGTTCCGCCGTGCGAAGACCCCGTGATTTCTCCGACATTGCGGTTACTGGTCCGAGACTGCGTTCTTCCGCGCTTCCAATTGGTCCAGAAGCCGATTGATGAGCTCAACGTCCTCTGCCGAGGCCTCTTCGGGATCCTCGAGAAGCCGATCGATCTCTTCGATCACCTCGTTCACAGCCACGATTTCCTGGAGGAGCGCATCCGCCGTGGAAAGGTCTTCGGCAGTGGCCCCGGTGTCGAGCATTCCTGCAAGCTCGCTCTCCCGGCCGGACTCACCAAAGCCCGCCTCGTCGTAGTTCCCCAGATAGGTGGTTATGGTTCGGCTCTCCCCGGGGCTCAGACTCTCCTGGGGATAATACACCGCGACGGCTGAGTCGTTTATGGAGTACGGCAGCAGGGAGAACGTGCGTCCCGACTCGGCGGTGTAGTCGTACCGGCTGTCGGAGAGGCGCTTCCAGTTCGCGAATACCACCCGCTCAGGAACGGTGACATTGCCTCCCGAAAGCATGTACTGCAGCCCCACATCCTCATATCGGTCGGACATGGAGGTCCAGTACCGGGTCGATGCTCCCGGCGCGAGGGCTGCTTCACTCTCGATGGCCCGTCCAGCGTCAACCGTGAAGTGCGCTCCCGTGTTCTCCCCGATATGGGTGTCGAGAAGCACTCTCACCCCGACGTTCGACGCACTTTCGGAGGTGTTCGTGATTGTGAGGTCCATGCGCACGCCGTTGACCAACCGGGCATTCGGAGAGCTTACGAAGGTGAAGCTCTGGCGAACCTCCAGACTGCTGGAGCGGAAGAGGAAGGCCGGAGAGCCACCCTCCGTCTCCGTGCGCAGCGTGAAGACTCCCGCGTCGCCGAGGCGGTGGACCTGTTCCCCGTCGGTGATGCTGATCACCGATGTCCGCGGATCCCGGGCGAAGAAGAGCGGTACGTACTCCTCCTGACGCAGATCCCGGCGGTAGCTGACGGTGAATCGTCCGACGTCCTCGTGGAGAGTCAGCCGGAGCCGGCCCTCTTGAAACTCCGCCGCGCCGACGGGTCTAGCAAGAGCAAGGCCACTGAAGATGAGTACGAGTAGCGCCGCGCCGGCCCGCAGTCGATGCGCCATACTAGCGTCCCCCCTCGGTTGCCCGGAGAAGCTCCTCGACGAAGAACTCCTTCAACTCCAGAGCGCGCTCCTTGGCGGCAACCAGCGATCGTGTGGTCTCACTGACTGGAGGGCCCTGCGCCGCCGAATCGGCGCCCGTCTCCGCCGCGGCACTCTCCGTCCCGGCGGAATCCTCTCGCCTCTGCGCCTCCTGCCGCGCACTCTCGAGTTGCGACCGAAGATCCTGAATCTGCGAGGTGAGATCGTCGATCCGCGACTCCCGTGCGGTTACGTCCTGCCGCAGCGATGCGACCTGTTGGGTCAAGCGCTGTACCTCAGACTCCAGGCTCAGCTGCCGGTTCTCCGCAATCTGTCGCTGGTAATCTGCAATTGCCGCTTCAAAGGACTGTTCCCGCTCCTGGAATTCTTCAACTGCTTTCACGTACTCTTCATGGCTCCACTGGAGAAGCTTCAACAACTCTTCTTCCCGGCGGCGCAGATCAATGATAGAGAGTCGGTACCGCGCCGGCTCACTCCGATAGCTCCGCGGATACTGTTCGGTGACCACCCGGAAGGCCTGTTCCGCCCGGTCGAAATGCCCCAGGGAGAAGAGCGACTCGCCCATCCAGTAGTAGGCGTTCGCAACGAAGGGAGACTGCGGGTATTCCTCGATAAACGCATCCAGTGCCCGGATGGACTGCTCGTAGTCGCCCTGGAGGTAGAGGAGCCGCCCATTCTCGTATACGCCCTCGGTGTAGTACGGGTTATCCGGGTAATTCGCCAGGAAGTACTCCAGGTTGTCTGCGGCCTCGTTCAGCCGTCCCAGGGCGATTGCGGATTTGGCAATCCAGAAATAGGCATCTCCGTGGATCGACTCGTAGGAGTCCTGCGCCAGGAGTTCCCGAAAGGTCACGAGGGCCTGCTCGAACTGCCCGGCCTCGTACCGACCAATGGCCTCATTCAGGATGGCAACGCCCCGGGCAGAGGCCGACTGTGGTTGTTCGGCACTCGCGGCCTGCTCTCCCGAAGCCTCCGCCGAGGCGTCGCTGCCTGAAGCCTCTTGCGCCGACACCGACACCACTCCGAACGTCAAGACCGCAAGGATGGTGGCCGTCAGTGCTGTGAAACGGGGGGCGTATCTACTCATCATCACTTCCCTGAGATTATCGGCATCCCGCAAAAACCGCTAAACCGAGTGACGCCAATGATAGCGCAACCTACGCATGGTGGCAAACCGCTCTTTCGCCCAACCCGGCGAGACGGCGGCCAACTGACCGCGCAGTCCCGGAGGACGCCCGGCCGGGAAGCTACATTGACTCGGCGGTCCCATGTAATGTATTAATAGAGGGGACAGTAAGATATATGGACTATGTCTCGAAACATCTCCGAGCGGCAGGGGGAAACTGTCAGCCAGAAAATCGGACGGTCGTACGAGTTGGTGAAGCAGCATCAGCTCGGAGAAGCGCTGCGCCTCCTTGAGGAGGCTCTCGCTGAGGACTTCGACAACTCCGAAGTCGTTTCGTCACTGAAATATCTGAACTTCTGGAAAGATCGGCAAGAGAAGGTCGAGGAAATCTCGAATCGTTTCGAACGCGGCGAGTACCTGCTTTCGCAGTGGAAACTGTTCCAGGATTTTCTCCATCGCGTCGGTACTGCCTCAGAGCGTTGCCTCTACGCCATTCGGCACCACGTGTTCGACACAGCGTTGCAGTACTACCTGGCCGTGTATCAGGACGGTACCACCCGGGACTCGGAGTTGCTCCTGCGCCTGGGCCGTTGCCACAAAGGTAAGGGTGACTATGAAAAGGCCTTGGAGTTTCTTCGAAAGGGCGCATCCGAGCGGCCCGACAGCGCGGAGATGCTCGCCGAGCTCGCGGATTGCTACGCCATGGTCAACGAGGTACAGCGGGCGAAAGTCTTCTTCCGGGAGGCCTTCTTCGTCGACCCTCAGGGGGTCGACCTCTCCAACCTCGAGTCCGGCCTCATTAACCGCCTCGTGGAGAGCGTTCGAGAGATGGGGATCTCCGGTGAGGCGGTCAAGGAGTGGATTCCCGTCTACGGCGTCCTGTTCGGAGTATTCACGGTGAAGCGAGAATTGCGGTCCATTGAATACGGGAAACTGAAGCAGTCGATCTATGCGCTCGAACGAGAGCACGAAGCCGCGCCCAACCCCGGTGACCGAGTGACCGCGCGGCTGATCAATCGATACTTTTGGCTGATCGATCACTACGTCCACACGAATGAGGACTCCGCCAAGATCGACGAAGTGCTCCTTCGTCTGCGCGGACTCAACGGTCAGATCTATCGCCAGTACGTCAACTGAGTAGAAGGAGCGGCCCGACATGGCAGAACAACAACAGACAACGGAGCGGACGATCATTTCCCAGGTCAGCGAAATGCTGAATGAGGAGAAATGGACGCGCGCCACGCTCAATAGCTATACCGTGAACAACTTTCGAGAGCTCGATGAGATTCTTGATCAGGTCTTTGAAGAGGACCTCCAGGACGAGGTAAACGAGCTCTGCGAAGAACATCTGCAGCACACGAAGAACAGCATCATCGCCCTCTATCTCTCAGGGATCATCCACCTTCATCGCCAGACCGTGGACGACACCAATCTGGTCATGCTCATCAACATCTTCACGGACAACCACAAGTGGAACATCGTGGAGTATCTGGCGTCGCGAATCCTCGACTTCGGCGAGAACAAGTACGCCCTGCGCACCCTGGCGGACTGCTACGACAGTGAGAACATGCAGGACCAGAAGTACGAGGTGTGGGAGCGGCTCATTCGCGTGGACTTCGAAGAGGCCGACATTGTTCGCCGCCTTGCGGAGCGCAAGGAGGAAGAGGATGATGTGGACGCCGCGGTCGACTACTACAAGAAGGCACTCCACCGCTACATCACCAAGCGCAGCTTCAACAACATCAAGGAAGTCTGGCACCGCCTGAATCAGTACATTCCCGAGGAGACGGAGTTCTTCTTCTACGCCGAAACGAAGATCGCCAAGGCGGTCAGCGAGGAGCGAGCGGTACAACTCCTCGAGGATTACTACCCCAATTTCAAGAAAAAGGGGGATTGGGATACCGCAATTGAGATCCTCAAGCGCGTGCTGAACTATGATACCCGGAACCCTTGGGCGCGGAAGGAGATCGTCGAGTGCTACCGGGCGAAGTACGCCGACCACAGTCACCTCGAGGAGTACATTCGCCTCTCCAACCTCAATCAGAGCTGGCGTAACATTCATGACGCCATAGCGGACTTCGAGAAGCATATCTCCTTCGACGCCGGCAACTTCGTCTTCCACCGATCCTGGGGCGTCGGCATTATCCGTGAGATCAAGGATGAATCGATCCGGATCGACTTTGCCCGAAAGCGCGGACACGAGATGTCCCTCAAGATGGCGGTCAGCGCTCTCGACATCCTCCCGAGGGACCACATCTGGGTACTTCGGAGCGTATGGAAGAAGGAAAAGCTCCACGATAAGGTC
Organism: uncultured Spirochaetaceae bacterium; assembly: GCA_964654185.1. Taxonomy (GTDB): domain Bacteria; phylum Spirochaetota; class Spirochaetia; order DSM-27196; family PWMO01; genus CAYFQV01. The sequence continues at coordinate 20,630 of CAZZIE010000025.1, forward strand.
AAGAATGACCCCGTATGGGCGTTGAAGGTCGTCATCAAGAGCCTCGGCAACGCCGCCGACATGAAGCGGATCAAGGCGGAGCTCGTACCGCACATACTTTCACCCGGGGAGTGGTCATCCTGGAGCGCTAAGGCGCGACAGATCCTGAAGACGAACAAGCAATTCGGGAACCTCACGGACAAGCTGGATCACTTCGTCGTGCGGGATCAGCCGATCAGCTTCGAAGAGAAGACCTTCAACAAGTTCAAGGCGGAGAAGACCTTCTTCGACCGCGTGAAGACCTTCAACGAGTTCATGGAACACGCCGAGTCCAACGACGATCTCGGCACCGATAGTGAGTTCTTCCGGGAGATGTACGAGTACTTCGTCGGCTTTCTGCGCAGTCAGGGCGCGACGAACGAGTACGTGGTTTCCAGCAATCTGGTGGTGCGACGACTTGTGGAGAAGCACCCCTTCCTCAATCCCGGGGTCGACCTGGACTTCCAGAGCCTTTTCGAGAGCATCAAGAACCTGGAAGAAGTCTTCACACATATCGAGAGCAGCGACCTTCGCAAGGCCTTCCTCCAGGACGTCCGGCGGCACATCCCGGACTGGCCCGACTACTACACGCGCCTCTTTCCCTACCACTTGTCCCGAGACATTGTGATTGAGCTGGAGAGGAACGGGTACGCCGCCAAGCTGAGCGAGCTCTTCTCCCACATCCACAACAACTACCGGGACATGCGGGAGCCCTTCGTCTGGCTGGTGCGGAACTGCGATCAGGACAAGTGGTTCGGAAACCTCAAGGTGGAGCGGGAGAAGATCCTTATCGCCATGATCCACCTGCTCGACATTACCGCGCGGGAGATCGACAACCGCAAGGATGTCAGTGCGAATCGGAAGCTGAACCGGCAGATCCACAACTACCTCTTCAAGGATCATAATCTCAACGCCTTCATTGATGAGGCGGATCCCGAGTCCCTGAACCGCATCTTCACCCTGGTGAGCGATGTGAAGGACCTGGACCCCGCACTGGTGATCGAATTGAAGCAGCGCATCCTTGACCGCTATCCGAACTTCAAGTTCTACGGAGAGACCGAGGCGGAGACCGTAAGCCGGGGCTTCATTGTTACCGCTCCGGCCTACGAGAAGAAACAGGCGCAACTGCGCCACCTCCACGAGGTCGAGGTTCCGGAGAACAGCAAGGAGATCAGCGAGGCGGCATCCAAGGGCGACCTGCGAGAGAACGCCGAGTACAAGGCGGCGAAAGAGCACCAGGACATGCTCAACAACTCCGCCGCCAGACTCAAGGAAGAGCTCGATCGCGCTCAGATCATGCGCCGGGGCGACGTCGACACCGACGCCATCACCTTCGGTACGAGAGTGCGCCTGAAGAACATGGAGACCGGCAAGGACGAGGAGTACACCGTCCTGGGCCCCTGGGAGTCGGATCCCGCCAAGTCGATCATCTCCTACCTATCGCCTCTCGGCAGCGAGCTCTACAACCACAAGGTGGGCGAGGAACTCGAGTTCACCATTAACGACCGGAACTACCACTACCGCGTAGAGGAGATCAACGCAGCCGACTTCTAAGTCGGCTGCGCCACTCCTTCCCGCTCTCGACAGACTGAATCACTCGCCTGACTCCCCGTCGGGGGATGCCCCGTCGGTGGGCTCCCCGCCGGCGGGCTCTTCCTCGGCGGGCTCTCCGTCTTCGGACTCTTCGGGCGCCCCGATGACGCGCTCAATGGCGCGGCGCACCGCCGGGTGCAGCGCTTCCTCGCCGTCCCGAAGGTTCCGCATGGTGGATTGCAGGCCGGCGATCTCGCGCCGTTCGATCCCGGCCAGAGCGTAGAGCCGCGCATCGACCCCTCCCTTCTGGAGCAGCGTCTCGTACAGAGGACCTACCTCGTCTCCGCCCGTCTCCGAGAGCACCTGGGCGAGGGGCCCGGCCAGAGCGCCCGTTCCATCTTCGAGGTCTTCCGCGAGGGGCTCCTGGAAGGACGACACGGCGGCGCCGGGGTTCTCTCGGATGAGGGTGTTCATGGCGCTCATCCGGTCCTCCACCGGTCGGGAGGTGTCCAGCGCGAGGTCTGCGAGGACGTGCGTGTAATCCTCGGTGTTGAGAGCGGCGAGCGTATCCATGGCCTCCGCCCGCACCCGCGCGTCAGGGTCGTTCTCCACCTTGTAGCGGACGGCCCGGGACATTTCGGAGACCCCGTTCTCCCGGATCCAGGTCAGCGCATTGATGCGGGTCTGCGCAAGGGAGTCGCGAAGAGCGGCATTCAGCACCGCCCGGCGCTCCCGGTCCTTGTCGAGGAGTTTCAGCACCGCCTGAGTGGCGTAGGAGCGCACAATGGAGTCGTTTTGACCGAGGAGCGTCTGCAGCGGCGGCAGGGCCTCTTCCTCACCGATTTCACCGAGGGACTGAATGGCGTAGCCCCGGTAGAGGCTGCCCGCCTGGGCATCCTGGGCCACGCTGAGGAGCGTGCCCACCGCGTCCTCGCCGCCCACGTCCCCGAGGGCAAGGATGGCCGCCTCCCTGGTCGCCTGGTCGGCGGTTCGCGATTGGACTACCCGGATGAGGAGCTCTTCCGCGTCTTCAACCTCCCGTTCTCCGAGTGTTCGAATCGCCGCCCGGGAGACACCGCCGGAACCGCGGTCCGCCGCCTCAATGAGCGCCTCTTCCGCTCCCCTCGGCAGCTCGATGTCGGGGTTGCCCAGCAGTCGGATGGCGGAGACGACGAGTTCACCGTCGGTACCGCGAAACCCCTCTACCACGGTCAGGGCGGCCTCGGCGGCACCCGCGAATGCGACGCGGTTGAAGAAATTCATGATGTCGGTCCGCAACCGGGAATTGAAGCTCCCTTCGAACCGGGCGAGAAGCGCCTCGTTCAGGCGCGTCTCCTCGGCTTCCTCGAGGGTCGAGATCGCACTGCGGACCTCTTCGTCGATTCCGAACTCCACGGTATCCCGCAGTTCCTCCAGGCGCTCATCCGGAAGCTGGCCCGCAACGGGAACCGAAGCGATGAGACCCACGGCCATAGCCAGGATTGCGACTACCATCCGGCGTTGTGACCCGGGGATGCGGAGCGTACTCATCGTCCCAGTGTCTCTCCCACTCCTCTGAGCCTGCAGTGCGATCATTACAACTTCCTCCGAATCACGCGGCGCAATTCATCGACGCGCAGCAGCATCAGCATACCACCGGTGAGGGTAAGACTCCCAAGCCCGACCAGGCTGAGACGACCCAGATTGCTCCAGCTGCTGCCGACGGCCCACCACTCTCCGGTGGCGCTGCGGAACCACAGGATGAAGAGGGTGGCGGGCACCATGGCGACGAGGGTCTTGCCCAGGCTCACCAGGATGCCACGGACGGCAAGCCCTTCGACGTTGCGGTAGGCCGCCACTACCAGAAACAGGAGGCCGATGGTGAAGGCTATCGAGTTGGCGACGGACAGGCCGGCGACCCTGAGCGCCGTCTCCTTCAGCCACAGGGAGAGACCGATGTCCAGCGCCACCGTCAGCGCCGCGGCGATGAGGGGTACCCGGTAGTTGTCCCGGGAGTAGAAGAAGCGCTGCAGGAAGTTGAAGGCACCGACGCTGAAAAGCCCGATGCAGTACCCCGCAAGGACGCGGCCCGCGAGAACGGTGTGACGGGTCTCGAAGGCGCCCCTCTGAAGCGCGACGGAGATCGTCTCCGTCCCAATGAGGCCCAAGAGCACTCCGGAGGGGATCAGCAGCACCACAAGGTAGCGAAGGCCGAAGCTCACGGTCTCCTTCAGTCCCGGCAGATCGCCTTGCGCGGATTGCCGGCTCATCCGCGGGAAGAGCACCGTCGTCACCGATGCGGCGAAGATGCCGAAGGGAAGCTGGAAGAAGGTCAGCGCGTTCGTCAGGGCGGAGCTGCTACCGTCTTCGAGGCCGCTGGCGAAGAAGAGCGCAACCTGCTGGTTCACCGTGAAGATCGACGCGGTCGCGACGACCGGAAGCCACTGCCGCAGCACCCTCCGCACCAGGGGATCGCGAAAACGGAAGTGCGGAACCAGGGAGTATCCCAGGCGTCGCATCAGGGGCAGTTGCACCAGGATCTGGATCACGCCGCCCACCAGGACGCCGACCGCCATGGAGTACACCCCCATCCGCTCGTGGAGGAGCAGGATGGAAGGAATGACCGCGACGGAGAAGAGAATCGGCGTCAGCGCGGGCACCAGGAAGCGGTTGTGCGCATGAATGGTGCCCATGAGGAGGGCGCTGATGCTGATCAGTAGAACGTAGTGAATCAGGCTGCGAAACAGCCCCGCCGACAGGAGCTGTCGCTCCACCTCCGGGAAGTCCAGGATGGTGTTCACAATCGGCAGGCTGAAGGCGACCGAGAGCGCCAGGAGCGGCACCAGCACGACAAGCTGAAACCCCATGATCCCGCCGAAGATGCGCCTGGCCTCCCGCTGTGAGGGATCCCGAACCAGACTCGTTGAGAGTGCCGGAATGAACGCCGAGGAGAGGGCCCCCTCCGCCATGAGCTTGCGCAGGTTATTCGGAATGTTGAACACGACGTTGAGGACATCCGCCTCACCGGAAGCGCCGAAAACGGCGCCGATCACCGCAATCCGCACGAATCCCAGGAGCCGGGACAGGAAGGTCGACCCCATGACGACGAAGGTAGACAACACGCTCCCGGAGAGGCGCCGGGAGGGGTGAGGGACGTGAGGCGCCCGGGAGGGCCCGCCGGCGGACGGCTCTTCGCCGGACGTGGCGGTGGCCCCGTCGGCACCGTGCGGTTGTTCACCCGCTGGCGGCGGCTCTTCGCCGGACCCGCGGGACCCTTCGCCGGGCGCGAGGGGGTGCCCGCCGGCGCCGGCCACGGTGTCCTCGTGGCTCATGCCGTCACCATCGCGCGGAGCGCTGCTATTCTTTCGACCGGTATTCGGCGAGAAAGGCCCGCTCGAATTGCTCAAAGGCGTCACCTCGTATTGCGTCGGCTACCTCGTCCATGAGACGACGCAGAAAGTAGAGATTGTGATGCGTCGCCAGCATGGGCCCCAGAATCTCCCCCGCCTTGAAGAGGTGGCGCAGGTAGGCGCGGGAGTAGTGTCGGCAGGTGTAGCAGTCACACTGTTCGGAGATGGGGCCGCGGGCGCTCCGGTGCTCGGCGTTGCGCAGGACGACCCGGCCCCGCCGGGTGAAGACGGTCCCGTTCCGGGCGGTTCGTGTCGGAAAGACGCAGTCGAACATGTCGAAGCCGCTGCGCACCGCGGCGAAGATGTACTCCGGCGTCCCGATCCCCATGACGTAGCGCGGTGTATCCGCCGGCAGCGCCTCGCCACCCCAGGCGACGTACTCCTCGAAGACCTCGAAGGGCTCTCCGACACTCAATCCTCCTATGGCGTAGCCGGGAAAATCCAGGGCACACACTTCATCGCGGCTCCGCTCGCGGAGGTCCGGAAAGAAGTTGCCCTGGACGATCCCGAAGAGCGCCCCCTCGTAATCACTATCGGCATTTCCCCAGGCCTTTCGGGCGCGTCGCGCCCACTCCGTCGTGCGCCGCACCGCCGCTTCCGCCTCCTCGTAGCTCTCTCCGTAGCCCGTGCATACGTCGAGGGCCATCTGGATATCGCTGTTCAGCTCCCGCTGAATCTCCACAACGCCTTCCGGAGTAAGATGGTGACGACTTCCGTCGATGTGGGAGCGAAACTCCACTCCCTCGTCGGTGATTTTCCGAAAGGGTGCCAGCGAGAACACCTGATACCCGCCGGAATCGGTGAGTATGCTGTGCGGCCATGCGCTGAACGTGTGGAGCGACCCGAACTCCCGAATTACATCGAGACCCGGGCGAAGATAGAGATGGTAGGTGTTACCCAGGATCAGGCGGAATCCCATCTCCGAAACGTCGTGGGCGGTAATCGCCCTTACGGTGCCCGCCGTGCCGACCGGCATGAATGCAGGCGTCGGAACCTCGCCGTGAGGAAGGGTGAGACGGCCGACCCGCGCCCGTGAGTTCGCGTCCTGGTGTTCGTTCGTGAAGATCATTGATTGCTCGGTATCCTACCGTCAGGTGCGGGCGCGCCGGAAGAGGCCGAAGGAAAGAATCAGGAACACGACAACCCCGAGCCACGCCCCCACGAGCGGCGGGACGACCCCCAGCCCGGCAAAGAGACTCGACAGCATTCCCAGCACGTAGTACACCACCGCAAGCCCCAACGATACCAGGAGGCTCATCAGCAGAACGTTTTTCTTGAACCGGCCCCCAATGGCTGCGGATATCAAGGTCACCACCAGAGGCGTCAGGGCAAAGGAGTATCGCTCGTAGTAGTCCGTAAGCATCCCCCGGTATGGAAGCCCGGCCCGCCGCATTGAGACCACGTACTCCCGCGCCTCATCGAGAGACATGCTCTCGACGTCGCGGTTCTGCCGCTGAAACGTCGACGGCGGCGTCACGAGATCCTCCCGGCGGTACTCCGGAACGGCGGTCTTCACGACGCTCCCGTCCTCCTGCTGGACGAAACGCCGCACGTCGTGGAGAGTCCAGCGCGCATCCCTCCACTCCGCGCGAGCCGCATCGACCCGCTCCTGAAGCCGGCCGGCACGATCGCGCACAAGAATCACCACACCGCTTAATTCCTGCCGCGCATCGTTGTAGTAGTTTGCGTGGTAGATGATCCGATTATCCTGGCTTAACGCAGCGACCTTGGTGTTGTTGAAGGAGCGGTTGATGTTGAGCAGATTCTCCGTCATCTGCGTCTGCTCCCGGTAGGTATCAATGACAACCTCCTCCTCGAAGAAGAAGGATCCCACACTCAAGAGCGCTCCCACCAGAAGGAGCGGCGCCGAGAAGCGATACAGACTGATCCCGGCACTGAACACGGCAATCAGCTCGTTGTTGCTGTAGTGATTGCCCAAAGTGAAGGAAGAAGCGAAGAGAAGCGCAATCGGCAGTGCGAATGAGATGCTCTTGGGCACATACAGCACCTGCACCCGGGCAATGGAGGCCAGGGGCACCTCCAACTCCAGGAAGCGCACCAGGTGGGAGAAGAGCTCCACCAGCTGCAGGATCATGACGAAGAAGAGGAGCGATGCAATGAATACCGGCACGAGCGAACGCAACGCCATCCGGTCGAGGGTTCTCACCGCACCCTCCTCACCGTCATGACCACCGCGCCGGCGATGAGCACCAGGAGGTTCGGCGCCCACATGGCCAGCACCGGCGAGATCTCCAGTTGCCGCGCCCCGAGGGTGTCCCCGGCAATGAGCAGACTCCAGTAAACCACCGCAACCAGAAGGCCGAGCCCGAAACCCACCGATCGCCCGCTTCGCCGCGGGACCAGTCCCACCGGAAAGGCGAAGAACACGAAGGCCAGACAGGCAAAGGGAATGGAGAACTTCTTGTGAAACTCCAGGCGGTAGCGCTGAAGCGAACGGTCCTGCACCTTCTCGTCGCGGACCTCTGCGAACTCGTCCAGGGCCGCGGAGAGACGGTCGTCGATATCCGCAGCGCCCATATCCGTGCCGCCTGACATGAGGGCGCGGTAGCTTTGAAACAGTGTGTACCCCGCCAGCGCCTGGCGCCTCCGAAGCGTCGCCCGTTCCGCCGCAAGGCGCTCCTCCTTCCCGCGGATCTCCGTAAGGACATCCCGCGAGCTCATCTCCCGCGGACCCGGCGACTGGATTGAGATGGTGATATCCCGCAGGAGGATATTGTAGATCATGCCCTCCGCGGAGAAGTACTCCTGTTCGTTGTCCTCACTTGTCCCGGTATGGCTGAAAACCTCTTCCAGTCGCAGCGAGATCACTCCGGCTTCGCGCTGAGTCTCCACCCGCGCCTGAGCGGAGGTGATGACTCGCGGCGCGCCGCCCTCCTGGCCTTCTTCAATGATGATCAGATCCTGAATGGTTCCGTCGGATGCCGCCCCGGTGATGATCGTGTTTTCCTGGTAGCGCTTCACCGAGTAGGATTCCAGCTCCAACTCCGGATTTGAAGTGATCAACTCCCGGTACAGGCGGTTCAGGTTGATCGTTCCCAGGGGCAAGAAGTAGTCGTTCGTAATGAAAGAGACCCCGGAGAAAACGATGCCCGCGGCGACAAGAGGAACAAAGATCTTGCGCAGCGGTATCCCGAGAGCTCGCATGGCCACCACCTCGCTGTCCGAGGAGAGGCGACCCATCGCCATGAGCGCCCCGACCAGGGCTCCAAAGGGGAAGGAAAGCGCCGCCACAAGGGGCAGGGAATAGAGAATCAACCGCATGACCTCTCCGAGCCCGACGTTCTTGGACAGAACGTTCTCCGCCAGGAGAAGCATCTGGTTGATGATGAAGATGACGAAGAAAAAGAGAAACGCTACGGCAAAGGCAAGGAGGAACTCTTGAAGCACGTAGCGGTAGATCACCCAGTGCCGTCTGCGTCCCATCCCGCCTACCTGCCCGTCGAGCCGAATCCGCCCGCCCCTCGCGTTGTGTCGTCCAGGCGGGCCGCAGGAAAGTCACCCTTCACGACCGGCGCGACAATCAGCTGCCCGACTCGATCGCCCGGATTGATCGTGTACTCCTCTTGACCAAGGTTGATGAGTACGACGCCCACCTCTCCCCGATAGTCCGAATCGATGGTACCGGGAGCGTTCAACACGGTCACGCCGTGCTTCGCCGCCAGCCCCGAACGAGGTCGGACCTGCCCTTCGTAGCCCGCCGGCAGGGCAATCCGCACTCCCGTCGGAATCATGGCGAAGGTCCCGGGACTCAGTGTCACCGGCTCCTCCAGGTACGCCCGGAGATCCGCCCCGGCGCTCCCTTCGGAAGCGTAGGACGGAAAAAAACCATCCGGCGCCTCCGTCGGCACCGTGATGGTTTCTGCTGCGGTACTCCGCTGTGAGAATTGATCGTCCTTGATGTGCTTGCTCCGTGGCATTCCCGTGGAAGGCCCGTCAGGAGCCGTGGTGATCTCCCGACTCCGGTCGTCGCGACGGGCCTCCGCCCCGAGAGTCGCGCCCGCCCCGGGAATCCCGACCGCCACCGTGGCGCGGACCACCGCCGCCACCGCCGCCGTGGGACCGCACCTGAGACTCCGTGCTCTTGTTCACGAGCAAACTCAGATTCACGCGACCCATCTTGTCGATCTCGATGATCTTCACCGGCACGACCTGGTTGAGTTCGAGAACATCGCCAACCTGACCGATCCGTTCCTCGGACATCTTCGAAATGTGGCAAAGACCTTCCTTGCCGGGCAGGAACTCGATGAACGCGCCGAAGTCTACGATCCGGCGAACGACGCCGTCGTAGACTTTCCCGACCTCGGGCTCCTCGAGGAGCTTCATGAAGTCTTCCTTCGCCGCAAGGCCGCTCTCTTTGTCCTTTGTGAAGATGGTAACAGTGCCGCTGTCCTCGATGTTCGTCTCGACGCTGTGGCGCTCCTGGATACTCTTGATCGTCTTTCCGCCGGGGCCAATGAGCAGCCCGATCTTGTCCGGGTTCACCTTGAAGCTGATGATCCGCGGCGCATACTCCGAGAGTTGATCCTGCGGCTGCGAGATTGCTTCAGCCATCTTGCCGAGAATGAACAGTCTTCCCTGGCGTGCCTGCTCCAGGGCGCGGCGAAGGATGTCCGCATCGACATTCTTGATCTTGATGTCCATCTGAAAAGCGGTGATTCCCTCTTCGCTTCCGGCAACCTTGAAGTCCATGTCGCCGAGGTGGTCCTCTTCGCCGAGAATGTCGCTCAGGACAACGGTCTCTTCGCCCTCTTTCACCAGGCCCATGGCAATGCCCGCCACCGGCTTGCTGACCGGAATACCTGCGTTCATGAGGGAGAGACTGCTGCCACAGACGGTTGCCATGGAGGATGATCCGTTCGACTCCAGAATCTCCGAGACAATCCGGATCGTGTACGGGAAATCCAGCTTCTGCGGAAGAATGGCTTCGATCGCGCGGTGCGCCAGATGGCCGTGGCCGATCTCCCGGCGTCCCGTACCGAGCCGCCCGGTCTCCCCGACGGAGTACGGCGGGAAGTTATAGTGAAGCATGAAGTTCTCGCGGCGATCACCTTCAATGTCGTCGCGGATCTGCTCATCGTAAACTGTTCCCAGGGTTGTGATCGCGAGCGCCTGGGTCTCCCCGCGCGTGAAGAGCGCCGATCCGTGGGTTCGAGGCAGAACATCGATCTCACAGGTTATCGCCCTGATGTCCGCGGGACCACGGCCGTCGGTGCGAACCTTGTTCTTCAGGATCGAGCTGCGCACGGTCTCCTGTTCGAGGTTCTCCAGCAGCTTGTGCAGGAGTTTTTCCTGCTCTTCGGGAATGGACTCTCCGTATTTCTCGGCGGTCTCTTCCTTCACCTTCTCGATGGCCGCGCTTCGCTCCATCTTCCCCTTCACGAAGCACGCTTCTTCCATCTTCGGGCGGGCGAAGGCAAGAATCTCGTCCTGGTTTTCCAGAGGCGCGTCTTCCTCGACGAGGGGAAGCTTCTCTTTTCCGTACTTCTCCCGCATCTGCTTCTGAAGCCGGCAGAGTTCGGCAATAGGCTCCCGCGCCTTCTCGATCGCACTCAGAAGCAGCTCTTCCGGGACGTGCTTCGCGCCCCCTTCAACCATCGTGATTCCGTCTTCCGTACCGGCCACAATGATGTCCAGATCGGATTCCGCAATCTGCGGGAATGTCGGATTAACCACGAGCTCACCATGCACGGAGTTCACCCGGACGGCGCCGATCGGCCCGTCGAAGGGAATGTCGGAAATGGTAACCGCCGCCGAAGCGGCGACCATTGCAACCACGTCGGGCGGATTGATCTGGTCGGCGGAGATGGTCGTCGGTACGACCTGGATATCCCGTTTGAACTGCTTTGAGAAGAGCGGCCGAATTGGCCGATCGATCAGCCGAGAGACGAGGATCTCCTTGTCCTTGGGGCGCCCCTCGCGCTTCAGAAACCCGCCGGGAATCTTCCCTGCGGCGTAGTACTTCTCATTGTATTCGACATGGAGAGGGATGTAATCGAGCCCCTCTACCGGCTTGGCGGAGCAACACGCGGTCGCCAGGACGGCGGAGCCGGCGTACTGGGCAAAGACCGCACCATTGGCCTGCTTTGCCATACGGCCCACCTCGAGGATCAACTCATGTTCCCCGACCTTGAGTGAAAAACGTTCCATTATGTCACCTTTGATGTATCAGAGTGGAGATTCCAGATGAGACGGCTACTTCCGTAGACCAAGTTTCCCGAGAACCTCACGGTATTTGTCGAGATCGCGTGACTGTAGATAGCGCAGGAGCCTTCGCCGCTGTCCAACGAGCTTCAGCAGCCCCCGTCGGGATGCATGATCCTGCTTGTGCATCTTGAAATGCCCGGTCAAGTCCTCGATCCGACGAGTAAGCAGCGCGATCTGCACCTCGGTATCACCGGTATTCTTTGCAGCCCCGCCGTGCTTGGTTATGATCTCCTGCTTATCTTCCTTCGTAAGCGCCATGAATCCTGTTCTCCTATCGTTCCTTTGCGTAGTGTATCTCTGTATCTCGCCGCGCTGTATTGTCAGCGCGCCGTACTCGTCACGACCTGTTCTTCCCAATGGATACCGTCGCTCGTGACCTCAAATTGATTGCGTTGAGCACCGGAGTCAAGCAGAAGAGTGCGTCGATAGAAGCCGACCGGCGGCAGCACCTGCCGAACCTCCGCCCGCCGCACCAGACACGCTGTCCCGCTGCAGACGACGTTGCTTTCCCGGGCGTCAATGCTCCAGGGCTCAACCATCAGCCGCTCAGCCTCATCCAGATCGCCCCTGAGAATTGCACGCCGAATTCGGGTGCTACTAACGGGAACGTCATTATCTAAGACGGCCGGAGCGATGTCAACCCGAACGCCGTGCCCAGCAAGGTACTCCGCCACGCCCCGAGCGTTGGTGTCGGAGTTGCGCCCGCAGTGAAAGTTCCACCCCACCGTGAGATAGCGGAGATCCACCGCGCCGCGGAGCAGATCGAGAAAGCGCCGTCCCGGCAACTCCCGGAAGGCCTCCGTGAAGTCAATGAGGACAACCAGATCGACCCCCAGCGCGTCGAGACGCTCCAGACGTTGCCGGAGCGTCAGAATATCCCCAATGTAGGTATCATCGTGTACGTATCGCGACGGGTTCTCCGAGAAGGTCACAACACCCCGGAGCGTGGCGTCCCGGTGAGCTTCTACAAGCTCCAGCAGCCGACGATGGCCGACGTGAATACCGTCAAAGACCCCGATCGACAGGGCACACGGCACATTCTGCCGGTGGCCCTGCTCCACGAAGTCATCCCATGAAATGACCGTCACGATCCCTCACGAAAGACAACGCGATATTTGAGTCGCGAGTCGGTACGCTCCACCACCGCTACCACGCGGTCCGTGTGGTCAAGCACCGCAAATACTGGTTCCTCCGGCATACCGCCGGCAAAGTGCTCCTCCCGCAGGGGGGTTCCGTGGGTCACCTTCTCTACCGCGCTTTCATTCAGTTGCGCCGCGCCGACTCCGTCCACCCGTTCGAGGAACTCCCGGGGCGACATGAGCTGCTTCGACTCAATCGATTCTGGTGCGGCAGCCTCCGACACCTCGAAGCCGCCGACCCGAACACGCCGCAGCTTCCCAACGTGCGCCACGGTCCCAATCTTGCGCGCAATGTCGCGTGCGAGAGCGCGAACGTAGGTGCCCTTGGAACATGAGGCTCGCACGCGCGCCACCCCCTCCTCCATCGACACCAGGACCAGCTCATCAATGCGAACCGGACGCGCCTCCAGGGTCGGATGTTGTCCCGCCCGGGCCAGGTCGGAGGCTCGCCTTCCGTTCACATGCACCGCCGAATATGCCGGAGGCACCTGCGTAACCGCTCCGGTAAACTCATGCAGAATGTCCTCTACCGCACGACGTTCCGGAACGTGGCCCTCCGCGACGACCTCGCCCGTCGGGTCCAGCGTGTCCGTTTCCGTGCCGAACACGATCTCAAAGAGATAGCTCTTGTCCTGGTTCGTCGCAAGGTCGGCCAGACGCGTGGCCTGGCCCACCAGAACCACCATGAGACCGGTGGCGAACCGATCCAACGTTCCCGTGTGACCAACCCGCTTTGTATCGAAGGTTCGTTTCACCGCGGACAAGACACCGAAGGAGGTAATATCCGCGGGCTTGTCCAGGAGCAGTGCACCCGTGGACACTGTCACGCTCCGGACCGATCGGTCCCCTCCGCAGAACCCGCGTCCCCGTCATCCTCCGGGGCAATCTCGCGCAGGCGCTCGGTGATCTCGAAGCCCTCTTCAATGCTGTGATCGGCCAGGAACTGCAACCGCGGAGTGCTCTTCATCTTGAGTCGCTGGGCCAGCTTGGCCTGGATGAACCCGGCTGCGTGATTCAGTCCTTCCACCGCGCGGTCAAGCTTGCGCGCGGAGATGTATCCGGATATGTGAACCTTCGCGTGCTGCAGATCCTTCGAGACATCCACATCCCGGACGAGGACGAGAGAGTTGACGCGAGGATCCCGGATCTCCTCGTGCACCAGCAGGCGACCTATCTCCTCCAGGACCGCGCTCCGGATTCGTTCCATGCGGAAGTTCGTCATACGCTGCCTCGTGAGACAATCCCGGCCGTACCCCGGTACGGCCGTCAGGATGATCGTGTCGTCCCTTCCAGGGTCTTCGCCACCTCTCGGACCTCGAAGACCTCGATCGTGTCGCCGACCTTGATGTCGTTGAAGTTCTCGATCCCGATACCGCACTCATACCCGGATTCGACTTCGCGCGCATCTTCCTTGAAGCGCTTGAGGGACTCCACCTTGCCGGTGTAGACCTCGACGCCGTCGCGAATGACGTGGGCCTTCGCGTTGCGGCGCACCTTTCCACTTCGCACGTAGGCGCCTGCAATGATCCCGATCTTGGGAACCTTGAAGGTCTCACGGACCTCGACCTCGCCGATGGTCTCCTCTCGCAACTCAGGTGCCAGGAGGCCTTCCATGGCCGCCCGAATGTCATCAACAACGTCGTAGATGACGTTGTACTTGCGAATCTCAACCTTCTCGCGCTCGGCCAGCTCCTGAGCGCGCGGGGTCGGCCGGACGTGGAATCCGACGACTATCGCGTTGGACGCGCTCGCCAGCATGACGTCCTGCTCGTGGATGGCGCCGGCGCTCGCATGAATCACAGACAGCCGAATCTCCGAGGTACTCAGCTTCTCGAGAGCGTTCTGGAGCGCCTCTACGGAGCCGTGCACGTCGCCCTTGATGACGACCTTAAGTTCCTGGACCGCTCCCTCCTGGATGCTATCGTACAGGTTGTCCAGAGTGATCTTGCGAACGTTCTTCGCCTCTTCGACCTTGCGCAGCTCTTGCCGCTTATCGCCTACCTGGCGCGCCTGCTTCTCGCTCTCGGTCACCTGGAACGGATCGCCGGCGTTGGGAATACCGCCGAGGCCGAGAATCTCCACCGGCGTAGAGGGACTGGCCTCTTCCACACGCTCGCCGCGATCGTTGAACATTGCGCGAACCCGCCCCGGGAAGACGCCGGAGACGAAGTTGTCCCCCACTTTGAGCGTCCCGCGTCGAATCAGAACCGTCGCAACGGTACCGCGACCCGGATCGATCTTCGACTCCAGGACGGTCCCTTCGGCATTGACGTCGTAGTCCGCCTCGAGTTCCAGGAGCTCCGCCTGAAGGAGGATGCCCTCCAGGAGCGACTCGACCCCGTCATGCGTCATGGCGGAGACGGGGACGAACATCGTGTTTCCGCCCCACTCCTCCGGAATCAGGTCCAGCTCCGAGAGCTGCTGTTTCACCCGATCGGGGTTCGCGTTGGGGAGGTCCATCTTGTTCACGGCAACGATGATGGGAACCTTCGCCTCTTTTGCATGGTCCACCGCTTCGCGCGTCTGCGGCATGACACCGTCATCCGCGGCGACGACCAGAACCACGACATCGGTGATCTGGGCACCTCTCGCCCGCATGAGCGTGAACGCCTCGTGGCCCGGGGTATCGAGGAAGGTTACCCTGCCCTGCTCCTCCGGCAGTTCGACCTGATACGCACCGATGTGCTGCGTAATCCCGCCGAACTCTCCGGCGACGACATCCGCCGAACGAATAGCATCGAGAAGCTTGGTCTTTCCGTGGTCGACGTGGCCCATGACCGTTACAACAGGTGGCCTGATCTTGAGCCGTTCCTCCTTGTCCTGCTCCGTCTCAATAATCGTTTCATCGTAGAGGGACACGATATTGACCTGGCACCCGTACTCGCTTGCCAGAATCTCCGCCGTCTCGGCATCGATCTGCTGGTTGATGGTGACCATCATCCCCATACTCATGAGCTTGCTGATGAGGTCGGAGGCTTTCAGATTCATCTTTCGAGCCAACTCCGAGACCGTCACCACTTCCATGATATCGATCGATTTCGGCACGGGATTCGCTTTGGGAGCGGCCTTTCGCTGCTTGTACTGAGCCTGCTTCTCTTCGAACTTCTCCCGTCGCGTCGGCTCTTTCTTCTTCGACTTGTAGAACTTGCGATGAGCACCACGCCGGTCCGCGCTGCGCTTCTCATCCTTCCCCGCCCCACCTGGCGCGCTCTCACCGGGGGACGCGGGTGTCTCAGGCGCTCCGCCGCCTGGGCGTCCACCCGGGGAACCACCGGCCGGCGCACGGCGCGGTCCGCCCGCTGGAGGCCCCTTCCGGGCCTCGGGCTCACGGCGAGAACGAGTCTCTCGGGATGGAATCTCGGGAGCCTTCGGCTTCTCCGTGCGCGGCCCACCCTGGGGCGCACCGTTCTGCCAGCGGATCTGTCGCTCGCCGCCCTGTCGCTGCTGCGGTCCCTGACCGCCCTCACCGGCACCTCTGTCGGCGGCCCCGCCACCGCGGCCGGGTTGACCGCTTTCGTCGCCACCGGCCGTACCGCGTTGTTGAGGCGGATGCGTTTCCTGCTGACGATCCCGGAGCGAAGTAGTCTCCCGTTGCGGCCGCTCGGGCTGCTCTGCACCGGTCTCCTTCTTCGCCTCACCCTTGGTCTTGCGCCGGACAACGACTCGGACCTTCTTCTTCTCCGATTTGTCCTCTTGAGACGCCTTATCCTTCTGCTCGGACTCGCCTTCGGCGGGCTTGTCTTTGCGGTGCTTTATCAGTGTCGTCTTTGGCTTCTGGTCCTTATCGTGCTCTTCTGCCATACATCCCCTCTAACTCGCGTTGGTGTTCCGGATACAGCGTGTCACTCCTCGTCTTCTTCTTCCTCGATGACCTCGACGTTCTCCGATATGATGCGGTTGATCTCGTCGATGTCCTCGTTCGTGACACCTTCCAGTTTGCGCAGCTGTGGCGTGTTCAGCTCGAGGAGATCTACCACGTCGACCACCCCGTTCGCCTCCAGCTTCGCCACCAATGCATCGCTAATGGACGGCAACTCGGAGATTTTCGTAATCTCCGCCTCTTCGTCCTCGAATTCTTCCTCTTCTTCCTCGGCGGCCGGCTCAGCGGCCTCCTCTTCGACTTCAGACGCAGCACTCTCCGAGGAGGCTTCTTCCTCCTCGGCGGGAACGGCTTCTTCGGGAGCCTCTTCGGCCTCTTCTTCCGTTGCCGGGCCCTCCGGCGCAGCGGCTTCCGCCGCCGGGCTCTCCGCCTCGCCTTCAGCTTCCTCTTCGGCCGCTTCCTCCGTGGCCGGGCTCTCAGTCGCAGCGACTTCCGCCGCCGGGCTCTCGGCCTGGGGTTCAGCTTCCTCTTCGGCCTCGCCTTCGGCTCCCTCTTCGGTCTCGCCTTCAGCTTCCTCTTCGGCCTCTTCCTCGCCGGCCTCGCCTTCGCCGCCGGACTCCTCTTCAATGATCTCGACGTTCTCCGAGATGATTCCCTGAAGAATCGTCAGATCCTCGTCGGACAGCCCCTGCAGCTCGTGGAGCTCATCGTCGCTCAGTGCGACCAGCTCTTCGATGAGATCGATACCGTTCGCCGCGAGGGCCTTCACGATATGATCCGGGATATCAGGCAGCTCCGCGACGCGGGAGATCTCTTCCTCTTCCTCGTAGTCCCTGAACAGTGCCGACACGGCGCGCTTGGACTCGTGGGCAATATCCATTTCCCCGAACTGCGCCTCGGTCTTCACGTCGATATTCCAGTCCGCCAGCCGGTTTGCCAGGCGAACGTTCAAACCCTGCTTCCCGATGGCCAGGGACAGCTGACTCTCCGGCACGACCGCCAGCGCCTGACGCTTGCCCTCATCAAGGAGAATCACCTGATTGACCTCGGCGGGCGAAAGAGCATTACGAATGAATTGACGAGGATCCACGTCGTACTTGAGGATATCGATCTTCTCGCCCTCGAGCTCCCGGACGATCGCCTGGATCCGCACACCGCGAAGGCCCACACATGCACCCACGGGGTCAACGTCGTCGCGATTGGAGTAGACCGCCAGTTTTGTCCGGTATCCCGGCTCGCGGACGATCTTGAAGATGTCGACCGTCTTGTCGTACACCTCCGGAACTTCGAGCTCGAATATGCGGCGTACGAACTCCGTATGGGTTCGCGACAGGATGATCTGCAACCCGGACGGCGTCTTCGTCACCTCGTATATCAACGCTTTGATGCGCTCATTGGGCCGGTACACCTCGCGAGGCGACTGATACCGCTTCGGCAGCAACCCCTCGGTCTTACCCAAATCGACGAAGATGTTCCCGTTCCGCTCGCGCTGATAGTAGCCGATGATCATCTCACCGACCTTCTCACTGAATTCGGAGTACAGCGTATCCTTCTGGATCTCACGCAGCGCCTGCTTCGCCTTCTGCTTGGCACTCTGCACGGCGACGCGATCGAATTCGTGAGGATTCACCTCGATCAGGAGCTCGTCTCCGACTTCGGCTTCATCGTCATAGGTCCTTGCCTCTTCGAGATCTATCTCCGTTACCGGATCGTACACCTCGTCCACAATGCGCTTCTGCGCATACAGGGTGACCTCTCCGTCCTCATCGTTGAAACGAACGACAGCGTTTTCGGCGGTACCGAACTTCTTCTTGAATGCCGCAACGAGGAACTCTTCAATTGTCTTGTGAATCAGCTCCTCGGAGATGCCTCTCTCCTGTACCAGGAGCTTGATTGCTTCAGTCAGTCCAGAAGCCATTTCTGCTACCTGACCTCCTGTGACTCATCTAATCTTGCCTTTCGAATCAACTCCATTGCAACCGTCTCACGTCCCGTTTCGTTCTCTAGCGTTACTGCGTCCTCGCCGGCCTCGACTATGATGCCGGCGACCCACTGGTCATTGTCGGCGCGCAAGAGTCGCGCGCCCCGCCCCGTGAAGACTGCAAATTCACGATTGGTCCGAAACTTGCGGTCGAGCCCCGGTGAGCTGACCTCAAGGTACACATCTCTATTGTCCTGCAGCACCTCGATGCGCGGCTGAACAGCCTGGTGCACCGCGGCACAGTCATCCACGGTTATTCCACTCTCCCGGTAGATTACAATGATCACCCGGAGTCGATCACGGACAAATTTGCTTTGAATATCGACGAGTGTATACCCCAATCCGGTGATTACCGGCTCGACTGTTTCCCGGATCGGATCCTCTGTGGCAGCGTCTTCTGCGAACAAATGCCTTTCCATACAAAAAAAGAGTCGGCTCGCGACTCTTCTTGGCAGTAAGAGCTCGTGTTTTGACCTAATGTAGCAAGAGCCTCTCGGAGTGTCAATTCTATCTGATGGCTAGCATTGCTGCGCCCGCCACGACGTAACCGCCGTCCCGCAACAGCGCCGCCGCGGCCTCCACGGTTGCCCCGGTAGTCCGGACATCGTCAATGAGAACGATCCGGCGTGGGGCGCCGCCGCTCCCGGCCCCGCCGGCCCCGCCGCTCCTGGCCCCGCCATCGTGAGCCATGCGTCGCAACACAAGGGATCGAGTCACGGCGTTCCGCCGTGACTCCCGGTTAAGTGCTTTCTGCTCCGGCCCGTCCACCCGCCGCAGAAGCCGGGTCGTAGCCACACCGCGCCGACGGAGCTCCCGCGCCACCTCCTCCATGTGGTCCCATCCCCGGCGGCGAACGTTCCGTGGACTGCCGGGGATTGGAGCCACCACCGCCCCGGGCCATTGCCCCTTGCACAACAAGTCCAGCTCACTCGCCACCCACTTCGCCAGGCGAATGTCGCCGTGCGCCTTGAACCGCGCCATGGCGGCAGCAACCGTCTCGTTGTAGACGAAGACTCCTCTGCACCGCAGGACAGAGTCCTCCCCCTCGTTGACTTCCGTGTGCAGCTCCCGGCAGCCCATGCAGCGTCCGATCGCGCTGACAAGCTCGTTTCCGCAGATATCACACACCGGCATCTCGATCCGCGGCATTCTCCCGAAACAGGAGCGACACACCCCACCGCAGCCACCGGGTACCCACGCGCCGCACAGGCTGCAGGTGGACGGCACGATCACGTCGAACAACCTCACGCGCACCTCCCACATTCCGCTACGGCCGCCGTAGCCATCCCGCTTCAACCGACAGGCCTCTCGTCTCGAACCGGGGCGGGGTCGCGACCTGTTACACGCCTACGCCCGCGCCGACGTCCCCGACCGCGTCCGCGCCTGCGTCAGTGCTTGTGAACTGGTGCCAGAATTGTTGATTGGGTTGAAGCAATAGGGACACTCCGGGAGTGAGCACATGTGGAGGTATCCACCATGCAATCACTCCCAGCTCCACAATCACTCCCGCTTCTCCCGGAGTTTTGCCCAAACCCGCAGTGCCGGTACCACGACCGCAGCCACGCCGCCC
>CAZZIE010000026.1:0-35995 GCA_964654185.1 uncultured Spirochaetaceae bacterium
CGCCGGCGGGCATCTGATCAAGAACCGCCGGCACCAGTTCCTGATTGGCGCTGAGTACAAAGGCGGCGTCTTCCTGCTCGGTTCGTGCTTCGTCCTGCGACTGCATACCTTCTCAAGCTCGAGCCCGCGGAGCTGACACCACAGTCCGGCGGACACCATCCGCCGGCGAACACAATACTCGGGCGGGACTCCAGGGGGCTCCGGTGCTGCAAAGATCGAGCACTCAGAAGTATAGCCGAGGGGCTATCGCCCGCCAAGACAGGAACAGTCGTTCCGGTGCCGGCGTTCACCCCTCCCGCCGCCGCAACTCGATCAGCGTCGCGTCGAAGTCCCCTCCGTAGGGCGCCAGGGAGATTCCCCGGGTCATGAGCTCGGCGCCGCTGTAGGAGGCTTCGCCCTCCACGTCCTCGTACACGGCGTCGGGATCGAGGCCCCGCAGCAGAAGCCGCGGCGGCAGGCGATCTCCCGGCGCCAGCATGCGCAGGAGTATCACGAAGACCGTCCCGCCGTCGGGCGCGTGGATGCTCCACGCCGCGGCCTGGTTCTCCCCCAGGCCGACGGTCGCGCCGGCAAGGCCCGCCGAGCCGATGGAAACGCCGGGGCCGCCGCCGTAGCCGTCCGGCAGGCCCGCCGCCGACGCGCCGGATGCAATCCGCGCAGCCCCGCCGCCGAAGGGGTCGTAGAGCCGGCGGAAGGCGCCGAACTGCAGGGCTTCGCGGTTCCGCGTGTAGAAGTCGATCTGGCCGCGCACGGCGGCGCGCTCTTCGTCATCCAGTGCGCGAAGGTCCAGCTCGTACCCGAGCACACCGGACATGGCAATGAGCCCGCGGGTGTGCATGGGGGTTATCCGGCCGAGCTGGTGATTGGGTACCGCCGAGACGTGGGCGCCCATGGTGGACTGCGGATAGAAGATCGAGGTGCCGTACTGGATGCGTCCGCGCGCCACCGCGTCGGTGTTGTCGCTGGTCCAGATCTGCGGCATGAAGGCGAGCATCCCCGGATCGAAGCGGCCGCCCCCGCCGGCGCACCCTTCGAAGAGAACGTCGGGGAAGAGCCCGGTCACGGCGCGAAGGACGCGGTAGAGCCCCAGCAGGTAGCGGTGGGCGCTCTCTCCGCGCCGCTCCGGCGGAAGCGCCGCGGAAACCGCCGGCGCGAGGGGCCGGTTCATGTCCCACTTCACGTAATCCACCGCGGCGCGCTCGAAGAGCTCCGAGAGCGTCTCGATGAGCCACTCCTGCACATCCTCCCGGGCCAGATCCAGGACGAGCTGGTTGCGCCCCTCCGGCATTTCACGCCCGGGAATCTGCAGGACCCACTCGGGATGCGCCGCGAAGAGCTCACTCCGCCGGGAGACCGCCTCCGGCTCGACCCAGAGCCCGAACTGCATCCCCAGCCCGTGAATCCTCTCGGCGAGGCCCTCCAGCCCGTCGGGAAGCTTCTGCGGATTCTCCTTCCAGTCGCCGAGACTCGTCGTGTCGTCGTGCCGACCGCCGAACCAGCCGTCGTCCACCACGAAGAGCTCGACCCCGAGATCGCGCCCCACCTCCGCCAGCGACACCAGACTCTCCTGTTCAATGTGGAAGTACTGCGCCTCCCAGCTGTTCAACAGTACCGGTCGCGCCCGCCGACTCCACTGCGCCGGCACCACACAGTCCTCAATGAAACGATGCATACGGTCACTCAACCCGCCCACGCCACTGTCGCTTGCACAGAGAATGACCTGCGGTGTCGCGACGCTATCGCCCGGCTCCAGACGCAGGCGGAGCTCGAAGGGATTCATGCCGACGTTCACCCGGTGGTAGTGGCGGGTGGAGGCATCCACCTCGGCGAGCCAGCTGCCGCTGTACATGAGGGCGAAGCCGAAGACCTGGCCGACCTCCTCCCCCGCCCCGGCCGAGGCAAGGGCGAAGGCCGGGTTCGTATGGTGACTACTGATCCCGCGGGTGCTTTCCAGCGCGAGGACTCCGCGGCCCAGGCCGCGCCGCTCGACCTGCCGCTCCCAGCCCCACTCTCCCACCAGGGAGAGGAGCCCGTAGGGACCGGCCGGCAGATCCACCGAAGCGCTCATGACCCGGTCGACCACGAGCGCCGCCGACCGCGCGGCGCCCTCGCTGCCCGCGCTGAGCTCCGTCCCCGTGGCGTCCGCCCCACCGGCGGCATTGCAGACAACCGCGTGCCGCACCACCACGTCGTATTCCGGGAAGTGCGTGTAGACCAGGGTCACCGTGAGGCCGGAGACATCGTCGGCAAGGTCGATCTCCAGACGCTCCACCGCGGCCTCGCCGCGGGCGCCGGCGTCGCCTCCGGCCTGGCCTCCGGTCCCCGGCGCCGGCGCGTGCACCGCCGGGAGGTCTCCCGGATCGGCGACGTCGTCGAGAATGCGGTGCTCCCGGTAGCGAAGCGCGGTTACCGGATAGCCCTCTCCATCCACGGCGTGGAGGGCGGGACGTCTGAAGTCGCCGCTGCCGTGAACACCGTACTCCAGAGGCAGACTCTCGAGTTGCACCGCGGGGTTCGCCGGATCGGCGGCTACCCGGTACGGCATGGGCTGTGGGGTCACCCGGCGGCCGCCGGGAGCATCGACCCTGTGTCCCCAGTGCCAAAGACAGGGGAGTGCTCCGCCGAAGAGGTCAATGATGTAGGAACTTGTCCATCCCTGGAGGGCGACAAGGCCGCTTCCGTTGTCGGTAATCACAAGGCGTCTCCTGGTGGCGCCTCCCGGTCCGGGCAACCCTTGTCGGCGAGGGAAAATCGCGATACAAGGGAGGGAGGAGGCATCATGGCATTGGAGTCCAATCGCGACAGCGACGGCGCGAAGCGATCCTACCCGGAGTCTCTGGCCGGGTACTTCCTCATCTCCGAGCTGGAGATGGCGGACCCCAACTTCTACCGCACCGTCGTGCTCATGATAACACACAACCACAACGGTGCCTTCGGATTGGTCGTCAACCGACGCTCGGAGGCGACCCTGGCCGATATCCTGCCGGAGTACGACAGCCCCCGCGGCAAGGAGACTCCCGTCTACGTGGGCGGGCCGGTCCAGCAGGAGTACCTCTTCATGGTGCACTCGGATCTCCCCGCAGGCGCCCCGAGCCCGCAATCGATATCACCGGCGCCGGGCATCATCTTCGAGCCCTCCTTCGAGCACGCCAAGCTGCTCTTTGATGAGGAGAAGTGGCAGAGCATCCCGCCGGACGATCGCCCCAGGATCCACCTCTACCTCGGCTACTCCGGGTGGAGCCCGGGACAGCTCGAGTGGGAGCTCGAGCAGGGCGCCTGGATGATTCACCCCGCCAGGCCGAAGATCGTCTTTCATCCGCGGCCGGACGAAGGGTGGAAGGACGCCCTGCGCGAAAAGGGCGGGCTTTACAAGGTCTTCGCCGATACCGATCAGAATCCCTCCCTGAACTGATGCCCGAGCTCTCGGAGGGCCTTCCTCGCCCACGGAACCGATCGCTTCTGATCGCCCTTGGATTCGAGGCGGCCATCGGGGTGATCGGTGTTGCGGCGGCATTGATGTTTCGCATACCACTTCTGCCGACGTTGACGCTGTCCGGGCACGCCGTGCTGGTGAGTGCCGCCGGCATCCTTGTGCTGACGCTCATGCTCCTGCTGGTCGTGCGCTCCTCCTGGCCGCCGTTTGGTCGCATTCGAGAACAACTCGACCGCACCCTCGGGGTGCTCTTCCGGAACGCCTCCGTCCCGGCGCTCCTGGCACTCTCCCTGGTGGCAGGCTTCGGCGAGGAGATCCTCTTCCGCGGCGCCCTGCAGCAGGGCCTCGACGTGCTCATGCCGACGATCCTTGCGGTGGTGCTGGCGAACGTTGTGTTCGCTTTCGCACACCTCATTACCATCACCTACGGTATACTGGCCCTTCTCATGGGCGGAGTCCTCAGTGCCGTGTTCCTGTTCTCCGACAGCCTCATTGCGGCGGCGCTGACCCACGCCGTCTATGACTTCATTGCACTTGTGTACTACCTGCGACGCCCTGCTGCGGCGGGCACCTCGACGCGGGATCAACAGGAGGTATGAGACGTGACAGCCAAGAGAGCGAACGACCGGAAATCACCGAACGCCGCAACGGGCACTGCAACGGGCACTGCAGCCGGCGCCACGGCGGGCGCCACAGCCGGCGCCGGCTACTACCGCTTCCCGACCATCCACGGCGACACCGTGATCTTCACGAGCGAAGAGGACCTCTGGCAGGTCCCCGCCACCGGAGGTACCGCACGGCGCCTGACTGCAGGTCAGGGGACCGCACGGTTTCCCCGGATCTCCCCGGACGGCACGACGGTGGCCTTCAGCGGCACCGAAGAAGGACCCATGGAAGTCTTCGTCATGCCCGTCACCGGCGGCCAGCCGCGGCGCCTGACCTTCCACGGCGTGGCCGCCCTGGTGTGCGGCTGGGATCCCGACGGGAACATCCTCTACGCGACGCCCGCGCAGCAACACACCATGCGGTTCACCACCATCTTCCGGGTCAGCCCCACGGGAGGCCGGCCCGAGGAGCTACCGCTCGGGTCGGCCCTAACGGTCTCCTACGGGCCCGATGGCAGCGTTGTCCTGGGACGTTACGGCATGGTCGGCCGCGAGCCCGCCTACTGGAAACGATACCGCGGCGGAACCGCCGGAGATCTCTGGATCGATGCCAAAGGCAACGGCGAGTTCAGACGCCTGCTTGAGCTGCAGGGCAACCTCACCCACCCCCTCTGGGTTGGCGACCGCATCTACTTCACCTCCGACCACGAGGGCGTCGGCAACCTCTACTCGACCCTGCCCGACGGCACCGACCTGCAGCGCCACACCTCCCACGACGACTACTACGTTCGACACCCTTCCAGCGATGGGAAGCGCATTGTCTACCACGCCGGGGCGGACCTCTTCATCTACGACCCCGCAACCCGGGAGACCCTGCCGGTTGCGGTCGACTACCCGAGTCCCCGCACCGAGCGCAACCGCAAGTACGTCGCCGGCGCCCGCTACCTCGACGAGTACTCGCCGCACCCTGAGGGCCACCTCCTCGCCACGGTGGTCCGCGGCAAGGGCTACCACATGGGCCTCTTCGAAGGTCCCGCCATCCAGCACGGCGAGGCCGACGGTGTCCGCTATCGCCTGGCCCAGTGGCTCCCGGCCCCTGAAGCACCCGCGACCGAAGGTGCGGCCCCCGTCGCGGGCGGTGCGGCGACCCCAAACGGCGGTGCGGACGGCGCAGCGACCCCGGGCGCCGGTGCGGGCGGCCCCGGGGACGGCAGGAAGGATGCGGCGAAGCCGTCCACGAGCTTGGCCTTCGTGTCGGATCTGGAAGGGGAAGAGCGCATCGAGATTCACGAAGGAGCGCCCGGCGCGGAGATCACCCGCTTCAGTGACATCGACCTTGGATGGATTCAGATCATGAAGGCCGCTCCCAAGGGGCGCCGTCTCGCAGTCGCCAATCACCGGTGCCGGCTCTTCGTAGTGGATGTCGATGGCGGCACGAGCACCCTGGTCGATGAAAGCTCGCACTTCCTGATTCGCGATGTCGCATGGTCACCCGACGGCCGCTGGCTCGCCTACGCCTACCGCCAGTCGAGTCACGTGCAGGTGATCAAGCTTCACAACGTCGAGACCGGAGAGAGCGTTGTGGCAACGCCGCCGCTTCTGAGGGACAGCAGCCCCGTCTTCGACCCTGACGGGAAGTACCTCTACTTCATTTCGGACCGCGACCTCGACCCGGTCTACGACAGCGTGCACTTCGACCTGAGCTTTCCGAAGGGGAGCAAGCCCTTCCTGATCACCCTCCGGAAAGACGTGCCCAACCCCTTTCTGCCCCAGCCCGAACCCGACGGCGCCGGCAACGGCTCCAGCGGTGACGGTGCGCGCACCGGGGCCGATGCAAAGAACGGCGACGGCGACAGCGACAGCGAGAAAGAGGCTGAAGAGAAGATCGAGGTCGATGTCGACGGCATTCAGGACCGCATTCTGGCCTTCCCTGTCGAGGATGCGATCTACGACACCCTCGACGCCATCTCCGGGAAGCTCCTCTATACCACGCTGCCCATTGAAGGGGCCAGGAAGATGAACCTCTTCGGAGGCGGGACGCCTCCCGCCAAGGCGACGCTCTCGGCCTTCGACTTCAAGACCCGGACCTCCGACGTCCTGATCCCGGGGATCACCAGCTTCGCCCTTTCGGCCGACCGGAAAACCATGATCTACCGCGTCGGGAACAAGCTGCGCTACGTAGCCGCCGGGGAGAAGCCCGACGAGAAGAGCGCCCAGGAGGGACCCGGCCGCAAGAGCGGCTGGATCGATCTCTCCCGGATCAAGGTCTCCGTCATCCCGCCGCTGGAGTGGCGGCAGATGTTCCGCGAGGCCTGGCGTATGCAGCGGGACAACTTCTGGAACGCGGACATGTCGGATGTGGACTGGGTGGCGGTGTACGACCGCTACGAACCGCTTCTGAACCGCGTATCGAGCCGTGAGGAGTTCTCCGATCTCATGTGGGAGATGCAGGGCGAGCTCGGCACCTCGCACGCCTATGAAATGGGGGGCGACTATCCCGAGAGCCCGCAGTACCGACAGGGCTTCCTGGGAGCGGATCTCTCCTTCGATGCGACGAAGAAACTCTGGCGGATCGACCGCGTTCTGCGCGGTGACGTCTGGGATCCCGAAGCGGGCTCTCCCCTGGCCAAGCCCGGCGTCAACGTATCCGACGGGGAGACGCTCCTGGCAGTCAACGGCGCCCCCGTCGACGACGGGCAATCACCGGCGGAGCTCCTGGTGAACCGGGCCAACACGGAAGTCGCCCTGACCGTCGGTGCGCCCGACGGCAGCGAGGCGCGAACCGTCGTGGTCAAGACGCTGGGCAGTGAGTTCCCAATGCGCTACCGCGACTGGGTGGAGAACAATCGCCGCCGCGTCCACGAGGCGACGGACGGCAAGGTGGGCTACATTCACGTTCCCAACATGATTGCCGAGGGGTACGCTGAGTTCCATCGCTCCTTCCTGCCGGAGACCGACCGCGAAGGTCTGGTCATCGATGTCCGCTTCAACGCCGGCGGCCACGTCTCCGCCCTCCTGCTGGAGAAGCTCGCCCGGCGTCGCGTCGCGTACGTGACAACCAGGTGGTTCGGCGTTGAGCCCTGGCCCAACGACGCGCCGCCACGTCCCATGGTTGCCGTTACCAACGAGCGAGCCGGGAGCGACGGAGACATCTTCTCCCACAGCTTCAAGCTCCTCGGCCTCGGACCGCTCATCGGAAAGCGCACCTGGGGCGGCGTTATCGGCATCTGGCCCCGGCAGTCCCTGGTGGACCGCACCATCACGACCCAGCCGGAGTTCTCGTTCTGGTTCGAGGATGTGGGCTGGCGGGTGGAGAACTACGGCACGGACCCGGACATCGAGGTGGAGATCACGCCCCAGGACTACGGCGCGGGCCGCGATCCTCAACTCGAACGGGCAATCCAGGAGGTGGAGAAGATCCGGTCGGGGTATGTGGCGAAGAAGCCGAGCCTGGACGATCGACCGTCGCTCAGGTTGAAATAATTACAGATTAGTACTAAAATCTCATCTGTAAGAAACTCGACATGAAAAACACAACACCATTGGTCACCCGTACTCGGGAAGACATTGAACGGTTGGAACAGAAGCTCCGCGAAGCGCTGTCGGCGGCGAGTCTCAGACTCACTCCGCAACGCATTGAGGTGTGCCGCGTTCTGGCCGAGCGGGAAAACCACCCGACGGCGCAGGAAATCTACGACGAGCTCAAGGCTCGCTACCCGAGTCTGAGCATGACGACGGTGTACGGGACCCTCGATACCCTGGTTCGGCTCGGAGCAATTACGAGTCTCGGCAATGTTGGCGACGAACGGGTCCACTACGAACCGAATACCTCGCCTCACATCAATCTTGCATGCCTGTCGTGCCATCGCATCGTCGACATGGAGAGTGAAAACGTCGCCGCTGTGGAGGCGGAGGTTCAGCGCCGAATCGGTACCAAGGTTCTGAGCGGGCGTGTGGTCTACTACGGAGAGTGCATTGAGTGCAAGGACCGCGAGCAGTGCCCGTACTATCAGGCCATGAAGTCGCGCGGCAAAGAGCAGCGAACGGGGAAGGAATAGCGTCGTGACTACCAGAGCGTCTGTTCGAACGTGCTGCCAGGTATTGCGCCAGGAGATTGCGCGCGCACCCGGCATCGACAGCTTTCAGCTGGATCCCGAACACGGAAATCTCATCGTGCGCTACCGAAATGAGGACGTCTCGCCTGATCAGGTCAACGAGATCGCCGCGCGCCTGCGCCCCGTGCTCGAGCGCAACCTCACCGCCTGCCCCGTAGCCGACGACGCGACGAAGCGGGAGTGGTGCAAGTCCTGCGCGCAGCTCGCGGACCGGGAGTGTGCCGACTTCGAAGTACGTGCCGGCGCTCTGCAGGGCCTGATCTACGTCGGGCCCGATCAGACGAGCCGCGTCGAGAGGCCCCCTCGTGTCGAGAGCCCTCCGCCCGACCATGGTGACGCAGCCGGAACGGTCACGGGGCCCCACGCCACGGCCGATCTGGCGGAGCTGCACGTGTCCCTCACAGTCGGCGGTGCGGCACCGGAACGGCGTTCGCTCCTGCAACAGCTGTCCGACACGTGGACTCGCTTCACCGAGCTTCCCTGGGAGGCCATCCTCACCGGAGCCACATTCGTGCTGATGTTCGCCGCCATGGCGGCGGAGCGTCTCCTCCAGGCTCACACGCTCTCTATCGTCCTTTATGTGCTGGCATACGTGACCGGCGGCATCTTCGGCGTAAGGGCGGGTCTTGCATCCGCGCTGTCCGGAACCATTGACGTCGACCTCCTGATGGTGCTGGCCGCCCTCGGGGCCGCGATTGTCGGTGCACCCTTCGAGGGTGTCCTCCTGCTCTTCCTCTTCTCCCTGTCCAACGTGCTGCAGGATTACGCAATGGGGCGCACCCGCCATGCGATCCGCGCCCTCATGCAGCTGCGCCCGGCCCGGGCCTCGGTGCTTCGCGGGGGCCAGGAAGTAGTTCTTCCCGTCGAGAGCTGTCGCGTCGGAGACATCTTCGTCGTGCGTCCGGGTGAGAAGATCGCCCTGGACGGTACGGTCGTGGACGGTGCAAGCGCGGTGGATCAGGCGGTCATCACCGGCGAATCCAGACCGGTGAAGAAGGAGATCAACGACTCCGTCCTGGCGGGGACCATGAACAAGAACGGAGTCCTGAGGGTGCAAGTTACGAAGACTGCGAAGGACTCCACCCTGGCGAAGATCATCCGCCTGGTGGAGGAGGCCCAGGGACAGAAGGCGAAGACCCAGCGATTCCTCGACAAGGCTGAGCAGTACTACGCGACCGGCGTCATCATTGCCACCGTCCTGGCAATCGTCATTCCGGTCTTCATCATCGGAGAGGGCTTCGACAGCGCCTTCTACCGGGCCATGACCCTCATGGTCGCCGCATCGCCCTGTGCACTGATCATCAGTACGCCCGCCTCCATCCTCTCGGGAATCGGAAACGGTGCCCGTCGCGGCATCCTGTTCAAGGGCGGCGTCCATCTCGAACAGGCCGCGGGGATTCGCGTCGTCGCCTTCGACAAGACCGGCACCCTCACCCTGGGGCAGCCCCGCGTTTCTGACGTCATCGTCATGGATCAGGCAGCGCGGGACCACTCAAGCGCGGCCGAGCCGGCCATTGCGAGCACCAACGGCGACCTCTGGCAAGGCGACAATGAGGACCTCCTCGCCCTGGTGGCCACCGTCGAGTCGAACTCCGAACATCTCCTCGCCAAGGCAACCGTGGAGGAAGCGAAGCGGCGGAATATCGCTGTCAGCGAGTCCCTCGCCTTCGAAGCGGTGTCGGGTCGCGGAGTCCGTGCGAGCGTTGACGACAAGACCATTCTCATTGGGAACAGCGCCTTCATCCGGGAAAGCGCCCCGGCCAACCTGGACGCAGCCGGTGCGCATCTGGAGCGTCTCGAAGCCGAGAACAAGACGGTGGTGCTCGTTGCCCAGGTTTTCGGGTCCGGCGAGGTGGTCATCCTCGGTATCGTCGCCTTCAGCGATCAGCTTCGACCGGAGGCGAGCGAGGTCGTCGCCGATCTCAAGAATCTCGGTGTGCAGCACATCGTCATGCTCACAGGAGACAACGCGGAGACGGCCGAACACATCGGCCGGGAAGTCGGGGTGGATGAGGTCTACTCCGAGCTGATGCCGGATCAGAAGCTCTCCGTCATTGAGGAACTGGAAGAGAAGTACGGGCCCGTCGCCATGATCGGAGACGGCGTGAATGATGCCCCCGCCCTCGCGCGGGCATCCCTCGGTGTGGCCATGGGAGCCGCCGGCACCGACGTGGCCATGGAGACCGCCGACGTCGTCCTCATGGCGGACGAGCTTCCGAAGGTCGCCTACGTCATGGCGCTGAGCCGGCGCACCCGGCGCACGCTCATCTTCAATCTCGGACTGGCGGGGTTGCTGATCGCGGTCATGATCGTCGGCATCTTCGCTGTGTCGCTGCCGCTGCCTCTGGCGGTCGTCGGCCACGAAGGGGGCACCGTGCTGGTTTCCCTGAACGGCCTGCGGCTCCTCTTCTTCAAGCGCCGCAACCATCGCCCGGCCGCGGTGTCATGATGCCATGGCGTACCGGGCGGCGCCGATCAGGGCGGCCCGGGGATTGCGGATGATCGAGACCGGGATGTCCCGAACCAGATCGCCGAAGCGCCCCTTCCCGGCGAAGCTACGGGCAAACTCGCCGTCCGCGAGGACCGGAGCAAGCCGGGCGGATATGCCCCCGCCGAGAAAGACTCCCCCGGCGGCGAGAACCTTCAGTGCCATGTTGCCCGCCTCGGCGCCAAGAATCGAAATGAAGAGCTCCATGGTCCTGTCACAGATGGGACAGCTGCCGCGGCGATCCATGAAGCGATCGATGATCAGCCGAGCCGGTTCGGTCGTACCGGCCATCTCGTCGGCAAAGTCGGCGGGCTCATCGGCGCGGCCGGTCTCCTTGAGAAAACGGTAGATATTGGGAATGCCGATTCCGGAACAGACCGTCTCATAGCTGCAGTGATCGCGCCCATTGAGAAGATACTTTAACAGCTCCAGTTGCTCCGGCGTGGTGGGAGCGAAGTCGGCATGTCCCCCTTCCGAGGGGAATGGTCGGTAGTCCGCGCCATCCCAGGTAAGGTAGGCCTCACCGAGACCGGTACCCGGCGCGACCACCGCAATGGATCCGTGCCGTACCGGGGTACCATCCTTGATCACATCGACATCCTCGTCGCCGAGAGCAGGTATGGCATTCGCAATCGAAACCAGGTCGTTCACCAGACTGACGCGGTCGAGCTCCAGCGCCTCTGCGAGTTCGCGCTCTGAGAGCACCCAGGGCAGATTCGTGATGCGAGCGCGGCCCTCGACGACCGGCCCGGCGACCCCGAAGGTCGCTTTGTGCACCGGCTCGCTGAAGCCGGCAAGGAACTCCCCGGCCATGCTCTCCAGATCCCCATAGTCACGACTGCGGAAGGTCCGCTCGGCCAGGGGCTGGCGAATATCACCGTCCGAGGGGAAGACCGCCAGGATGGTCTTGGTGCCCCCAATGTCGCCGGCGAGGTAGAGCTCCCGGGCGCCGCCTCCGGACATGCTGCTCCCGTCGGCTTCGGCGCCGCTATGCACTCCTCCCTGATCCTGTTCCGGCCCATTCCGTTGTGTCATGGCAACTCCGTGTTGCGTGCAAACCTCGTATTCCGTCGGCGCCCGCTCGCGGGCCGCATCCGAGAGTGCATCAGGCTATCGGTGAAGATCGGCCCGGTCAACCGCCGCGGGACCGCACGCCCCCGCGGCTACTCGTCACGACGGATAACCCAGATGTGCTCGGGCGGCAGGGAAATGCGCATGCGGTCGGTGCCGGCGTCGCGGCCGGAGCGGGCGTCGCACAGGACCTCCCACTCCCGGTCTCCGAGGAGGACGCGGTAGCGGGTATGGGTTCCCGTATAGATGCGGCGGCGCACCGGCACATCCACCGCGTTGGCGCAGGATTCGGCGCTTCCGTTCTCGGGAGTGCGGATCGACTCGGGGCGGATCATCATGATGACGGGTCCGTCCGGGACGGAGCTGCCCTGGACCGTGAACTCGCCGATCTCCGTTGCAATCCGGTCGCCGCTCTTCTCGCCGCCCATGCAGTTGCGGTTCCCGAAGAACGCAGCCACCCGCTCCGTTGCGGGGCGCTCGTAGAAGACGTGGCTCGGTCCCTCCTGCTCGATCCTCCCGTCGAACATGACGGCAATGCGGTCCGCAAGAAGGACCGCCTCTTCCTGATCGTGCGTGACGAAGATGATAGTCACCGCCAGGCGCTGCTTGATGGTGAGAATGAGGTCCCGCATCTCATCCCGGAGGTGCGCATCCAGATTCGACAGGGGCTCATCCAGGAGGAGCACCCGCGGCTCGATCACGAGCGCCCGCGCCAGGGCGACGCGCTGGCGCTGCCCGCTCGAGAGCTGGTGGGGTCGACGATGCTCGTAGCCGCTGAGCTTCACCATGTCGAGCATGGCGGCGACGCGCTCGGCAATCTCACGCGCAGGTGTACCGCGCATCTTCAAGCCGAAGGCAACGTTGTCGGCGACGGTCATGAAGGGGAAAAGCAAGTGGTGCTGGAAGACCATGACCGCTTCGCGGTGCTCCGGCCTGGTGCCGGTGACATCGTCATCATCGAAATAAATGGAGCCCACATCCGGGGTGAGGAGACCTGCAATCATCTTCAACGTGGTGGTCTTGCCGCACCCGGAGGGCCCGAGCAGACAGATCAGGCCTCCCGCCGGCGCCGTGATGCTCAGGTTCCGCACCGCGGCGGCCCGGGCGTCGGGGTAGTGCTTGGTGAGGTTCTCCACACGTACCGTCGTCATTCACGCACTCCGGATATCTACATTCTTCCGAGACCGCCGATTGCCGCCGATCGCCCCGTCAGGTAGCGCGAGGTCACCGCAAGGATGGCTATCGCCGGTACCACGAAGATAATCGAGATCGCCGCCGTAAGGGTATTGTCTCCCGACGTTGCGAAGGCGAAGAGCAGCACCGGAAGGGTAACAACGCGCCCGCCGCCGATGAGCAGCGTCAGCACGTACTGACTCCACGAGACCAGAAAGACGAAGAGCGAGCCTGTAATGATCCCGGGCAGAACCGCCGGCAGGGTGACCCGCAGGAAGACGCGCCAGGGCGGCGCACCGAGGGAGCGCGCCTGTTCCTCGTAATCCGGATCGAAGTTCGCAAAGACGCCGCGCATCACCACGATCATGTAGGGCAAGGCCGGGATGAGGTGGACAAGGATGACCCCGATCGGCCGGTCGACCAGACCCAGCCGGATGAAGATCACGTGAATCCCCATGGCCACGGTAATGGGAGGCACGATGAGCGGGGCCAGGATGAAGAGCTCCACCGCGACCTTACCACGGAACCGGTGCATCCCCAGCCCGCGCCCCGCCGGCACGCCCAGTATTGCCGCAAGGAAGGTTACCGCGACGGCGATTGCCAGGGAGTTGAAGAGCGCCTTGCCCACATCGGCGCCGGATGTTGCCATGTATCGCCAGGCTCGCAAACTGAACTCGCCCGGCAGGAGCGCCGGAAAGAACCACTGCGACCCGAAAGCCCAGATGATCAGGGGTATGAAGGGAAGAATGACCCAGAGAACGATGCCCACGGCCAGCGCCGCGCGGGGCAGCGTCGTGCGGCCTGCGGCCGGAGGCGGAGACGTGGAGGTCGTGCTCACTCCGACTCCCTCCCCTGCAGTTGACGCTCCGCAAGCCGCCGGTACGCAACAACGAGGACCAGGACAAAGAGCGCAATGAAGACGGCGGTCGCCATGGCCTGCGGGCGGGCGGCCAGATCCACATCGACATAGAGTCGATATGCCAGCACCGACAACATGGATGGGAAGCGCTTACCGAGGAGCAAGGGCACCTCGAAGGCGCCGAAGGTGAAGGCAAAGATGATGATTGACGCCGGAACGATTCCCGGAATGATGAGCGGGACCAGGACGTGGCGTACGGCCTGGAAGCCCGTGGCGCCGAGGGTCCTCGCCTGCTCCTCGTAGTCCTCTCCGACGCTCTGGAGCACGGCGAGGGCGACCAGTCCAATGAAGGGGATCTGCTTCCAGAGATAGACCAGCATGATCCCGATACCGAGATTGTCGTACAGCAGCGCGGGAAACTGAGCCGGCTCTGCAATCAGGCCGAGGTGGTACACCACCCGCGCCAGGAGCCCGCTCTGGGAGACCAGGGTCATTACGCCCACGGCCGCAACCAGGTAGGGCACCGTCAGGGGCAGCTGGTAGATGAAGAGCGTCGTGCGACGCCCGAGAAAACGGCGCCGCAGGACCAACGCCGTGGCAACGGCAATGACCACACTCGCGGCAGTCGTGATGATCGAGACCGAGAGTGTGAAGATGAGAGAGCGGAGGAACCCGCGCTCCGACAAGAGACCGCGGTACGCCTCAAAGGAGAGCTCATCCAGTCCCGCGGCGGGAAGGTAGCCGAGGCTCTGCATGAACCCGAGAACCAGGCCGCCGACGAACAGCGCCAGGAGAACGACGACCGCCGGGAGGAGCAGGAGAAAAGGACCTCTCATACCTCGTGTCTACTCTTGAAGCACCTCGTTGATCCACCCCTCTTCAATCGCCTGGAGCCAGGTTGCCTGGAGCTCCGGAAGCTTGTGCTCGCCGAGAACCGACGGCGCAAGTACCGCCGGACCGCGATCGAGGTTGCGGAAGCGCTCCTGCCACTCCGCGGGCAGCCGATCAATGGAGACCACCGGCAGGTCGCCCCAAACGTCGGGTTTGCTCTTTTCGAACTGCACCGCCGGGTCGAGGACCAGGTTGGCCAGCACCATTGCCGCAGCCTTGTGGGGAGAGTTGAAGGCGATCGCCAGGTAGTGGGTGTTGCCGATCGTTCCCTCGTCGAAGACGAAGGTCCGGGTGGATTCAGGATACCGCCCCTGCGCAATGAGGTTGGCGGCCTGGGACGGATTGTAGGCAATGTCGAAGTAGACCTGTCCGTTGGCAAAGAGATCCTGAAGCTGCGCCGGCGTCTCCGGGTAGGTGTCCCCCTCCCGCCAGAGGGCCGGTTCGAGGCCGTTCAGAACCTCCCAGGTCTCTGCGGCAACCTCGTTGTAGAGCTCCTCATCGAAGGGGCCGAGCAGGTCTTCGGGGCCCCCGGCAACGTGATAGAAGACGTGTCGAACGAAGGCGGATCCGGCGAAGTCCGGTGGTGCCGTGTAGGTGAACCTCCCGGGATTGGCCTCGATCCACTCCAGAAGCGCGCCAACCGAGCGTGGCGGTTCCGGTACTTCCGCGGAGTCGTAGATCATGACGAACTGGGCCGACCCGTAGGGCGACTCGTACCCCTCAACGGGATAGCCGAAGTCATTGGCAATCGAGGGGTCGGACTGATCCACGTAGCGGATGTTCGGCAGCTTGGAGGCATACGGTCCAAACAGGAGATCCGCCTCGCGCATGCTCCGGAAGTTCTCTCCGTTGATCCACATGACATCGACCGAGCCGTTCACCAGACGCCCCGCCTGTTTCTCGCCGAGCACCTTGTTGACGAAGACGGATGCATCCGACACCGGCACCATCTGGAGCTCAATATCGTATTCATCCATCAGTCGGTCGGCCAGGTACTCCTGCACGAAGCGATTGATCGCGTCGGAGCCGCCCCACATGTAGAAGAAGAGCTCCTGCCCTCGCGCCTCTTCAACGATCTCTTCCCACTCCATGTCCCGGTAGCGATCCTCGAAGGGCGCCGGCCCTTCGGATCCGCCGGCGCCGAACACCGGCGCAACGGCAATGCATGCAACCAGACACGCGGCCACACAGCCTGTTCTCAGAACTCTCATACTCATCTCCGTCTCGTCTCCGTGAACGTCCTCTGCAGCGCCATGACGGGCTCCGCGGCACCACCCGGCGCGTCCTGCGACGCGGCCTTACGGCGCGGCCTCCGGTCGATCCGGACAACACGGCCTCGGGCCGATCCGGCGGCAGATCCGGACGGCGCGGCCTCCGGTCGATCCGGAGGTTGCTGCAAAAATGTATTTCGAAATATAACATCCATCCAAAGGGGATGTGTACTTCCCGTGATGAAAACGTTACGCAATTGCGGGGTCCCCTCCCCGAGCGTCCGGGCGTACCGCGCCGCGCCACACCGCAGCGGGGACGGTGTGCACGCCGGGCCCCGGCACCTCACCCGGCGAGGCCGTGACACCGGGGCTCGACATGGCCACCATGTGGCTCACCGTCGCGGTCATAACCGCAAGGGTGACATCGAAGGCGTTGATACTGTCGCCGCGCCCCGCCGCGAGATTGACCATGGATCCCTCGGCCAGGAGGTACACGCTCCCTCCGTCCACCCGATACTCCCGGACGTGCGGCAGGAGCTCTTCACCGCGGAACGGCGAGAGCGCCTCTGTGTCGATCTCGTGCGCCAGGTGGCCCACGTTGAGGAGAAAGGCGCCATCGTTGAGTCGGCGGACCGTATCCATGCCGACGACGCGGGGATGCCCCGTTGCGGTAACGACGACGTCGGCGCCCTCGGCAACGTCCGGGAGGACGCCTACGGGATACCCCGCGAAGGAGGCCTCGAGGGCCCGCCCGGGTCCCGGCTCCGCCACCGCAACGTGTCCGCCGTAGGCGCGAGCAGCATCGGCTACGCCGCGACCGACCGAGCCGTAGCCCACGACGACGACGCGCTTCCCGTGGAGGGTCAGCCCGGTTCGCTCGAAGAAAGTGTGCCACGCAGTGATGCCCACCATGTGCCGATTGTGCAGCCCCTCCTTTACCGGAATGTCGTCCCAGTTCCAGATCGGGTACGCGAGCTCCTCGCGCTGCAGAATCTCCTCGAGCCGGGTGATGCCTGAGCCCGTGGCCTCCATGCCCGCCCGGATTCCCTCTCCGCACC
Organism: uncultured Spirochaetaceae bacterium; assembly: GCA_964654185.1. GTDB lineage: Bacteria > Spirochaetota > Spirochaetia > DSM-27196 > PWMO01 > CAYFQV01. Next base: position 16,905 of record CAZZIE010000026.1, read on the forward strand.
CTTCGTCCCGAAGACGGCGGTCCGGAAGCAGTGGATTGGTCCCGTGCAGCGCGGAGGTTAACTCCGCTCCCATCTCACACAGATGGGTGGGCTCCCACTCCAGTGCCGCCGCGAGGGAGCGTCCCCACTCGTCTCGGGACATACCGCGGTGAGCAACCGCGTCGGCACCGCGCTCCCGGGCAATCGCCACGAGATCGTCATTCACCGTGTCGGTGTTGCACGTGGTGAGGTGCACCTTCGCACCGGCCCCGAGAGCCGCATCTATGAAGGTGATCATCTTCGTGTCCAGGTGCATGTTGCAGGCCAGACGGACGCCGCTCATGTCCGGGAGCCTCTGTGCCGCACGCCGCGTCAGCGGCATGTTCCGCCGAATCCAATCCAGCTCTCGTCGAATGCCGTCGCCACCGCCCACGCCGCCGCCGCCGATTTGTGAAGTTCCCATGGTCACCTCAGTAGTCCAACGGTGCAAGTGTACGTACCGACGCGGCCCGGGGCAAACGCGGCGGGGCCATGGCCGGCGCGCCGTGGGGGCTCCTCCGTCCGCCCGGCGGTCGACGCCGCAGCTGAGGGGCACGTATACTTGAGCTACCAATTTGGATATGAGGCGAGGTTGCATATGAGAAGGTGCGTGCTCGGTGCCGTAGTAGTTCTTGTTCTAGTCACGACTCCGGCGTTCGCGACGGGGATGCGGGAGATCCCTGCGAACCCGACGGCGGCGCAGGAGAGTCTGCTCCCGACGAATCCGGAGTTGCGCATTGGACGGCTGGCCAACGGCCTGACCTACATCATCCGGGAGAATGAGCGACCGGATAACCGCGGATACCTCCGTCTGGTCGTCAATGCCGGCTCGGTCCTGGAGGATCCCGACCAGCTCGGCCTTGCCCATTTCGCGGAGCACATGGCCTTCAACGGCACCGAGGACTTCACAGGCAACGAGATCATCGCCTTTCTCGAGCGCCTGGGCATGGAGTTCGGCCCGGACATCAACGCCTACACGAGCTTCGATGAAACCGTCTACTACCTGGAAGTTCCCACCGATGACGCCCGCACGGTGGAGTCGGCGTTTCATGTGCTGGAGCAATGGGCATCCGAAATCACCTTCGCCGCAGAGGAGATCGACAAGGAGCGCGGGGTCATCCTCGAAGAGTGGCGCATTGGCCGGGGCGCCCAGGCGCGCATGCAGGACGAGCAACTGCCCGTCCTGTTCAGGGGCTCCCGCTACGCCGAACGTCTTCCCATCGGTGAACCGGAGATCATCCGGAACTTCGAGTACGACACCATCCGGCGCTTCTACCGCGACTGGTATCGTCCGGACCTCATGGCGGTGATCGCCGTGGGTGACTTCAACGCCGACGGCATGGAAGCCCTGATCCGGGAGTACTTCGCCGATCTGGAAATGCCCGCAAACCCGCGGACCCGCGTCGAGTACGACGTGCCGCCCCATGAGGGCACCCTCTACGCCATTGCCTCCGATCCCGAGGCGCAGGCCAACACCGTCAGCGTCTATGCCAAGCAGCCGGCGGAGGACCTCAACACCATCGGCGACTACCGGCGCGGCATCCTGGAGTCCCTCTTCACCATCATGATCAACCGTCGCTTCAGCGAGATCGCCCAGCAGTCGGACGCGCCCTTCCTGGAGGCGGGAGCCGGCGAAGGACGGATTGTGCGACCGACCTCGGTCAAGATCCTCTCCGCCGCAGTCGAGCCGGGGGGCTTCTCGGAGGGACTCAAGGCGGTCGTCCGGGAAGCGCTCCGGGTTCAGCGCCACGGCTTCACCGTAGGGGAGTTCGAGCGGGTGAAGCAGGATCTCCTGCGCTCCTACGAGATTGCCTACAACGAGCGGGACAAGACGAACTCCCAGTCCTACGCCTCCGAGTACACGCGGCTCTTTCTCGAATCGGAGGCCTCTCCGGGTATCGAAGCGGAGTACACGCTCCTCCAGCGGCTCCTGCCGCAGATTCGCCTCTCCGAGGTCGAGGAGCTCGCCTTCGAGTATCTGACCACGGACAACCGCGTCGTCACGGTGAGCGCGGTTGAGCGACCGGATAACGGAATCCCGACGGAGGAGGAACTCGATCAGGCGCTCTCGGCTGTCGAGGCCGAAGCCATCGCCCCCTATGCAGATCAGGTGCGTGACGACCCCCTCATCGCCGACGCGCCTGAGCCCGGCGGAATCACGGAGGAGCGCAGCCTGGAGGAGATCGATGCCACCGAGTGGACGCTGTCGAACGGCGTCACCGTTGTGGTGAAGCCCACCGATTTCAAGAACGACCAGGTCCTCCTCTACGGCTTCAGCCCCGGCGGCACCTCGGTGGTCGCAGACGCGGACTACCGCAGCGCCCAGCAGGCGACGAGCATCATCCAGAACGCAGGCGTCGGCTCCTTCACCAGGGTGGAGCTGGGAAAGCGTCTCTCCGGGAAGGCAGTATCGGTGGCGCCCTTCATTGACGAAACGACCGAGGGCATTCGTGGAAGCGCATCACCCCGGGACATGACCGAGCTCTTCCAGCTGGCTCACCTCTACGTCACCAGCCCGCGTGAAGACCGCGACGCCTACGAGTCCTACATGCGCCGCCTGGAGAACGCGCTGCAGAATCGCGAGGAGGACCCGAACCAGGTCTTCTTCGACGAGGTCCGATCGACCCTCGGAAACGATCACCCGCGTCGCCGGCCCTTCACGCTCGAGGAGCTTTCGAAGATCGAGTACGACCGGGTCTATCAGGTGTACCGGGATCGCTTCGCCGACGCCGGAGAGTTCACCTTCGTCATTGTCGGCGCCGCCTCCGAAGAGGAAGTGCAACCTCTGGTGGAGCAGTAACTCGCCACGCTGCCGGCAACCGGCCGGGATGAAAGCTGGGGCAGTCCCGGGATCACCAGGCCTGAAGGCGTCGTAGAGGAGATCGTGAAGTCCGGTGTGGAGAGTCAGAGCCGGACCTCCATCATTTTCCACGGCCACTACGACTGGTCCGTGGAGGAGAACTATCGCATGCGAACCATGGCGGAGGTCTTCCAGATCCGGCTCCGGGAAGTGCTCCGGGAGGAGCAGAGCGGCACCTACGCCGTCGGCGCCTTCCCGACCCTGGGACGCTACCCCAGAGAGGAGTGGATCCTTCACGTCGCGTACTTCTCCGCACCGGAGCGCGCCTACGAGCTCGCGGACTACGTCTTCCAGGTAGCCGAGGAGATCAAGAACGGCTCCCTGGACAGCGACTACCTGACCCGCGTAACCGAGGCGCAGATCCAGGACTACGAGACGAGCATTGAGACCAATACGTTCTGGCGAGATGCCATCCGGGACGCCTACTTTCACGACCTCACCGCGGAGGAGGTTCCGAGGATCCCGGAGCTGGCCGAGGAGATCACCATGGACCAGGTCGCCGCGGCGGCGCGCCGCTACATCAACGAGGACCGCTACGTCCATGTAACCCTCTTCCCGGAAGGCTGGGAGACGGAGTAGCCGGCAGGTGACATTATGAAGAAGTACCTTGGATGGATCATTGCAGGCGGCGTCCTGCTCGTTCTTGCTGCAATCCTCGCAGGCGTGTTCCTGTTTGTGACACGCCGGCCCTTCCCCGACACCTCGGGGGTGCAGACCGTTTCCGGCATAAACGCTCCGGTCGAGATCATCCGCGATGAGAGCGGGATCCCCCACATTTACGCGGAAACGACCGAGGACATGTACTTCGCCCAGGGCTACGCCCACGCACAGGACCGCTTCTGGCAGATGGAGTTCTCCCGGCGCCTCGGGGCGGGGCGGCTCTCCGAGTACTTCGGCGAGAGCACCCTGAGCATCGACCGGTTCATGCGCACCATGGGCTTCTTCGACATCGCCCGACGGGAGTACGAGTCTCTGCCGGAGTCGAACCGCAGCGCTCTGGATGCGTACGCCGCCGGCGTCAACGCCTACACGCAGGAGCGCGCGCCGGGCGCTCTTGGCCTCGAGTTCACCCTCCTCGGTCTCCAGGGCGTCGACGTCGAGATCGAGCCGTGGGAGCCGGTGAACAGCCTGACCTGGCTCAAGATCATGGCCTACGACCTGGGTGGAAACCTCCAGGAGGAGCTCAACCACATTGATCTGGTCGCGCGGGTCGGTCTGGAGAAGGCCATGGAGTTCTACCCGGAGTACCGGACCGAAGACATGCCGGTCATTGTGCCGGACGCCGAGCTCGAGCGCTTCCTGGACGATGAGCTCCTCTCGGACGCGCCAGGTGCCGGCACGGCCGCCCGGGCGCTCCCGGGGAGCGGCGCTCCCGTCACGGCGGCCATGCAGGCACTCACGGACACCCTGGTCGGGGGCGAGGTCGCCTTCGAGCCCCTGGCATTCGGGCGCGGCGGCAGCGTGGGATCCAATAGCTGGGTCATCGGCGGATCGCGCACGCAGAGCGGCATGCCCCTCCTGGCGGCGGACCTGCACCTTGGCGTGCAGATGCCCTCGATCTGGTACGAGGTCGTCCTCCACGCCGGCACCGACACCGTCTCGGGGAATCGCCCCTTCGACGCCGCGGGCTTCAGCTTCGCCGGCGTCCCCGGCATCATCCTCGGGCACAACAACGACATCGCCTGGGGCCTGACCAACGTCAATCCCGACGTTCAGGACCTCTACATTGAGCGGATCAATCCGGAGAACCCTCATCAGTACCAGGTGAACGGCGAGTGGCGGGACATGGAAGTCAGAGTAGAGGAGATCGATGTTCACGGCCTCTCCGAGCCCTTCCGGTTCACCGTTCGTACGACGCGGAACGGCCCGATCATCACGGACGCCGAGGGCTCCCAGGATGAGCGGAGCGGCTTCGGCGTTGAGGTGCCGAGCACGGCACCGGAGGGCCTGGCCCTGACGGAGCTCTCCCTGCGATGGACGGCCTTCCGGATCAACCGCACCTTCCGGGCGGTCTTCGAGTGGAACCGCGCCCGGGACTTCGGCGAGTTCCGCGAGGCGTCGCAGTACTTTGATATTCCCTCGCAGAATCTGGTCTTCGCCGACAACAGCGGCAACATCGCCTACCAGACACCGGGGCTCATTCCGGTGCGCCGTACCGGCGACGGCACCTTCCCGGTTCCGGGCTGGGTGGATGACTACCAGTGGGAGGGCTTCATCCCCTTCGACGAGCTGCCCTACGCCTTCAATCCGGAGCAGGACTACGTAGTCACAGCGAACAACGCCATCACTTCCGAGCGGTACGAGCATCTCATTACCACGGACTTCAACCACGGCTACCGGGCGCGGCGCATCGTCGACATGGTGGAGGCCGACGGCGAGCGCATCACTGCGGAGGATGTCGCGGATCAGCAGGGGGATTCTCTGAACCTCTCGGCGGCGGAGATCGTACCCTACGTGGTCGACGTGGCACCGACAGAGATTGAGATTGCCGGCCTGACGGTTCCGGCGGAGGACATTGGCGTGGCCCAGGAGATCCTGGCCGCCTGGGACGGCTACATGGCCGAGGACTCCCCCGCGGCGGCCCTCTACGCCCTCTTCTACGTCAGCCTCATTGAGGAGACCCTCCAGGACGAGATTCCCGCCAAGTTGTGGAAGCGCTCCCGACTCCTCGGGGGAACCTCCCGGATACACACCTTCTTCCACAACATCCTGTCGGAACCCGACAACTCCTGGTGGGACGATGTGACCACGCCGGATCGCCGGGAGCAACGGGACGAGGTCCTGCGGCGCGCCCTCGCCGGCGCCATGGTGAAGGGCCAGGATCTCCTGGGTACCCGGGTAGGGCGCTGGGAGTGGGGTGACCTCCACACGATCACCTTTCGCAACCAGACCTTCGGCGAGTCAGGCATCGGCCTCATTGAGTCTCTCTTCAACCGCGGCCCCTACCCGGTGCGCTCCGGGCTTGATCAGGTCTTCTCCGCCGACTTCGACGTGACCGATCCCTTCGAGGTGGTCAACCACACCTCCATGCGGCAGATCATTGACCTGGCGGAGCTCACGGAGTCGCGCCTGGTCCACACGACGGGACAGAGCGGCCACCCCTACCACACGCACTACACCGACTTCATTGAGAAGTGGCGCACCGTCGAATTCCACGAACACTACTGGGGTCGGAGTGAGCTCCTGGCGAGCGACTTCGATCTGCTGCGGCTCGATCCCGCCGCGGACGAGTAGACCCCGGCCCGGAGGCACACCCGGATGAGCACGCAGGACCCATCACCGAAGGAACATCGAGCCGCCGACATGGATGCCGAGGTCGCCGTAATCGGGGCGGGGCCGATCGGTCTCGAAGTGGCCGGCGCCTGCACGCGCCTCGGCATCTCCGCCGTCCTCTTCGACGCCGGCCAGGTGGCCCAGACTATCTACGACTGGCCCGAGGAGACGCGCTACTTCAGCTCACCGGAGCGGATGGCCGTGGCGGGCATTCCCATGCAGAGCACCCACCAACAACTCGGCTGCCGGGAGGAGTACCTCGCCTATCTGCGCAGCGTCGTCGAGATTCTCGATCTGAATGTCCACGTCTATGAGCGTGTGGTCTCGGTCGCCCCTGCCGCCGAACAGGCGGAGGGCGGCGCAACGCGAGTCGACGGCGTGGAGACAGGGCCGACACAGCTGTCCGGCGACAGCGAGGGCTTCGTCCTCCGGACCGAGCGCACCATGAATCCCGGGGCCACCGCGAGCTACCGCGTGAAGAAGGTCGTCGTTGCCACCGGCGACATGGCGGTCCCCCACTCCCTCGGCATACCCGGGGAGGATATGCCTCACGCATCCCACTACTTCGACCATCCTCACCGCTACTTCCGGCAGCGCCTCCTCGTCGTGGGCGGCAGGAACTCCGCGATTGAGGCCGCCATCCGGGCGTGGCGCGCCGGGGCGGCGGTCGGTCTCAGCTATCGCAGGGACGCCCTGGACATCGACCACATCTACTCCCGTCTCCATCTGGAGATCAATCTCCTGATCGGGAAGGGACGGGTCGACTTCTATCCGGAGACGCAACCGGTGGAGATCCGCCCGGGCGAGACGGTGCTGGCGAAGGTCCAGTCCACCGAGTCGGGCGAGTCGGGCGAGTCGGCCGAGTCGGGGCAGGACCACCGCGTCTTCGAGATCACCGAAGAACGCCGGACCGTGCCGGGGGATTTCGTATACCTTGCAACGGGGTATGAGGCTGATACGAGGGTGCTGCGGACCGCCGGTGTCGCCTTCGACGGGGAAGGCAGGGCGCCCATCTACAACGACGACACCATGGAGACGAGCGTTCCCGGCATCTACCTGGCCGGCACCGCCATTGGTGGAAACACCGCCGGCTACAGGGTCTTCGTCGGCACCTGCCACGACCAGGCGGTGAAGATCCTCTCACACGCCTTCGGGATCGACGACGCGGAGAGGATCATCACCGGAACGGTGCGGAGCCGGAACTACCCCTTCAGCCGGAAGGACATCGAGCCGGAGTAGCGGCGCCGCGGCGCCTCCGGGGCGCCTACCCTACCCCTCGGACGGCCCCTACCCCGCGCCGCAGGGCGGTCCTACGCCGCGGCGGCCGCGCGGTTGCGGCGACGCGGGTGGTCGTAGAAGAGGCCGTAGATCGACGGAATCAGAATGAGCGTCGAGACCGTCGAGAAGATCAGACCGAAGGTGATGGTTGCCGCCATGGGTCCCCAGACCACGGAATAGCCGCCAATGCCGATGGCCGTCGGAATGAGCCCGGCAATGGTGGTAAGCGAGGTGAGGAGGACCGGTCGGACCCGCGTCCGGACCGCCTGCTCAACAGCCTGGCGATGCGGGACGCCTTCCTTGCGCAGATCGTTTATGAAGCTGATCAGCACAATGGCATCATTCACGGCAATTCCCACCAGGGCGATTCCGGCGTAGATCACCGTCGTGGACAGCGGCGTCCCCGAAATGAAGAGGTAGAGCACGACCCCGACGAAAGCGAAGGGAATGGTGAAGAGGATCAGGATGGGCTGGGTGTAGCTCTTGAACTGCGTCGCCAGAATCGTGTAGATCAGGAAGACCCCGATCAGAAAGACCCGGATGATGTCCACGAGCAGATCCGTGAAGGCTGCGAACTCGCCCCCCACATCCAGCTCGATGTCGGCGTACTGGGCGGCAAGCTCATCCCGGAAGAGCGCCTCGATCTCCTGATTGATCGCCTGGAGATCGGTCTCATCGGTAGCATCCGCCTCTATCTGTACCTCGCGCTTGCCGTCGAGGCGCTGAATCGACGCAAAGGATTGTGCCTCCCCGATACTGGCAACGGTGCCGAAGGGAATCTGCTGTCCCGATGGTGACGGGATCCTGAGGTTCATCAGGTCCGTCAGACGCAGCGCCCGGGCGCGATCGTATCGGACGACCACGTCGGTCTTCTGGTTGTCCGCGAAGATGGTGGTTGCGGTAATGCCGTCGAAGCTGGCGCGGATAAAGGACCCCACCTGCTCCGGGCTCAGACCGTACCGGGCGGCGGTGTCCTCGTCGACGTCGACCCGGAGCTCCGGCGTGCCGTTCTCCAGATTGTCCCGGATGTTGAACACCCCGTCGTGGGTGTCGAGTTGGCGCTTGATCCGGCGGGAGACCGCGGTCAGGTCGTTGTAGTTGTCCCCGAAGAGGCGGAAGACGAGGGGAGGGTCCGTCGGGGGACCGTTCTGCTGCTTCCGGAAACGGACGTCCTCCGGTCCGGCAATGTCGGAGGTCATGTCTTCGACCTCGCGGATGATCGCGTCGATGCTGCGCTCGCGCCCCTGGTCGGTCTCCAGGAGGTCCACCGTGATCTGTGCCACGTTGGGCTGACGCGTGTTTCCCGTCTGCCCGGAGGTGAAGCCGATTGCCGTATCGATCCCGCTCACCTCGCCGTTGCCCACCATGGGGAGGACCCGCGACTCGAAGCGCGCGGTGGTGGCGGCGGTCTGCTCGATCGGAGTGCCCGGGGGCATCTCGATCTCAACGAAGAAGAGGGAGAAGTCCTCGGCGTCGAAGAGGTCCGCCTGAATCCGCGGCACCAGGGAGAAGACCCCGGCGGCGGCAATGATCGCCAGAGCGAAGGCGATACCGCGCCATCGGTACGCTGGCGCGATTACCCGTTGCATGCCGCCGGTGAGACGCTTGAACACTCCCGCATTCCTGCCGGCTCGTACCCCGCCGGGCCAGTCCGCGTAGTGGGACGGCAGGAAGAAGCCCGCCTCGAAGTTGGAGGCGATCAGAGCCACCGCAACGGTTATGGGCACAATGGAGAGGAACTCTCCGATTACGCCGGGCAGGAAGGTGAGGGGCAGGAAGGCTGCAACGGTCGTCGCCGTCGCCGCAATGACCGGTCCGAGCACCTGATCGACGCCGTTGATCGCGGCATCCCGCTTGCTCATGCCCTCCTGCTGGAGGCGGTAGCTGTTCTCGACAATCACGATAGCGTGGTCGACCAGGAGTCCGAGAACGAGCACCAGGCCGAAGAGGGTGTTGCTGTTGAGGGTTGCCCCGAGCGCCTCCAGGACCACGAAGGTCAGGGCGAAGCTGATGGGTATCCCGATCGCCGTCATGATGGCGTTGCGGAATCCGACGAAGAGCAGGAGCACCACGATGACCAGTCCGAAGCCGAGAAGCGCGTTGGTCAGCAGAACGTTGAGGCTGTCCCGGATCTGAATGGTCGAGTCGTTGATGAAGGATGTCTCAATGCCGGGCGGCATCTCCCCGGACATCTCATCCACGGCGTCCCGCGCCGCGTTCACAATGTCGACGGAGCTTCCGCCGGGGATCTTCGCGATCTCCAGGGAGATCGACGGCTCCCCGTTGTACCGGGCGTAGACGCCGTCGTCGGCGTAGCCCTGGCTGATCGTGGCGACATCTCCCAGACGCACAACGTCACCGCCGGCGGCGCGCACCACCGTCCGCTCCAGGGTCCGATAGTCCTCGACCTCGCCGACCGTCCGCAGGAGGTACTCCCGGGATCCCGCCTGGGCGGTGCCCGCGGGAATACTGACGTTGCGGCCGCGGATGCCGCCCACTACGTCGTTGATGCTGATCCCGAGGTTCTCCAGGCGCGTCTGATTGACGTTGACGAGAACCTGCCGGTCCCGGGCTCCAACCAGGGTGATACCGGACACGTCGGGAATCCGGCGAAGCCGCGACTCCAACTGATCCGCGGCGACACTGAGATCGCCGTAAGGTACGTTGCCGGAGAGCACAACCTCGATCACCGGGAGGAAGTCGTTGGTGGAGAAGTCGTCGATCGTCTCCTGCCCGACATCGTCCGGAAGGTCGACGTTGCGGAAGCGGTTCCGCGCCTCCTCCAGGAGGGACTCGAACTCATCGTTGGATATGCCCTGGTCGAACTCCAGAGTGACGACGGTGAGGCCGTCCTGCACCTGCGAGCGAACGGCGCTGAGACGATCGAGAGTCTGCATCTCGTCTTCAATGGGAACCGTTACGCTCTTCTCAACGTCTTCGGCGGCGACCCCCGGATAGGGGACGATGATGTTCACGAAGAAGAAGGGGATCTCCGAAAACTGCTCCTGGGGCAACCGGTACGCACTGAACGCCCCGAGGGCGAGCACGACGATCATGAGGATGTTCACCAGGACGGGGTTTCGTACCGCAAGGCGCCCGACCTTCATAGAAGCTCCTCAGTCGTACCGATGATCTCCGGCTGGATCCGCGAGCCGTCCTCCAGGCTGCTCAGCGCCGAGACCACCACCAGGTCGCCCTCCTCGATTCCCGAGAGGACGTTTGCGCGGTCTCCGAGGCGCTCACCGATCTCGATCTCCCGGCGACGGGCCACTCCGTTCTCGACGCGATAGACGTAGTCCGCTTCCGGAGTAGAAACAATGGCGCCGGCCGGCACCAGGAGGGCGTCGGGGAGTTCTCCCGGCTCAATGGTTACTTCCGCTGTCATGCCGGCGCGCACCTCCGGACCGCATTCGCTGGTCCAGCGGACTACCGTGGAGAAGCCGCCGGTCGCCGGTTCGATCCCCGCGGCAATGGCGAACACCTCGCCCTGATAGATCTTCTCGGGACATCCGGCGACCTGGATGCGGGCGGGGTCGCCTTCGTTCAGGTAGAGGACCTGGCGCTCCCCCACGGCCACGGTAACCTGCATGCGCGACGTATCGATGATGCGGGCGATCTGCGTGCCGGCCGCCAGGAAGTTGCCCGGGTCAATGCCCTGCCCCTTGGAGCCGACACGTCCGGTGAAAGGCGCCTCGATCGTGCGATCCTCGAAGGCCTTTCGGGCGCGCTGGTACGCCGCCTGGGCGCCCCGGGCTCCCGCTTCGGCGCGGCGCAACTGCACCTCCGAGGCGCTCCCCTGCTCGAAGAGGCGTTGCGTAGTTTCCAGCTCCAGCTGGGCACTGCGGTACTGCGCCTCCGCCTGCTCCATGTTGAGGCGTTCCACCGTGCTGTCCAGGGCAACCAGGACGTCCCCCTCCTCGACGGTAGCGCCGAGCTCGAAGGTGACCTCCTGCATGATGCCCTGGGTCTCCGAGACCACAACGGCTTCCCGAGTACCGGAGATGTTTCCCGAGGTCCGTACGGGATCGATGAATGGGCCGCGCCGCACCTCGACCGCCTGCACGGCAAGGGAGGTCGTGACCTCGTCGGCGGCGCCCGCGGCGGGCTCACCGGCGCTGTCGGTTCCGCCGCCGGTTCCGGCTGCTTCGGAGCCGCCGCCGGAGGGAGCGCAGCCGACAACGAGCGCCAGTGCAGCGGCTCCCGCAACGATCAGAGTGGACCGAACGATTGATTGCATCCTCTTCCTCCTGGTGCTCGGAAGAATCTAACAACCGTTCGGTTCGCCGACAAGCGAAGGGATGAGAGAGGATAGGAGTTCCCGCGTGGCCCGGTGGCCCGGTGGCCCGGTGGCCGGCGGTGAGACCGGCGCCCGGGCGGGCCGTCCAGCGCGGCGGCCCTCCCCTACTCGGAGATCATGAGGGTGTAGAGGCCCTCGGAATCCTCCCAGTAGCCGGAGACGTAGACGGTGTAGGTTCCGTCGTCGTCGAGGGTGCGAATGATCCGAGAGTCGGTGCCGCTGCCGTAATCATCGTTCTCGGCAACAACGGTGCCCGACGGATCCTCCAGGGCGATCCGTGTATCGAACTCGTCGGAGCGCGCCTCAATGGTGACTTCCTGGCCGCTCCGGCCCTCGAAGCGGTGCTCGGCAACCAGACGGCCCTGGTCGTCCCGGGACGCGGTCGCGTCGGAGAGATCCGCTTCGATCTCCTCGATCACCGAGACGCGGTCGCCCTCTTCGAAACTGACGGTATAGGGGCCGATGCCGGAGGGGCTGAAGGTCGTGACCAACAGCTCGTAGGTGCCGCTCTCCGGCGCCTGCATGTCCACCAGCGAGTCGGTCCCGCCGGCACCGTCGTCGTCTTCGAAGCGCACGCCGCTCGGGGAGACGACGGTGAGAAAGGTGTCGAAGAACTGCGACTCCGCGGTGACGCGGATGCGCCGGTCCGCCTCGGCCTCGAAGGTGTACCGGTGGTAGGGGCGCCCCTCCCGGAACGGAGCCTGCTGGTCCAGAATTGCCGAGATGCGCTGACCATCCTCAATGAGCTGCCCTTCCGTGACCGACTCGATCTGCTCCTCGCTCACGAAGTTGAGGATGGACAGCTCGTACTTCCCGTCACCGTCGCCGCCGAAGGAGCGCACCACAACCTCAATGGGGCGGGTGTCCTCGAAGGCGTGGAAGAGCTGGGAGTTCGTCGTATCCCCCGGGGCGTCGTCGTTCTCCCGGACCACACCGTCGGCGGTCCGCAGTTCAAGAACCGTGTCGAAGTCGTCGGAGCTCAGACGAACAACCGCCAGGTCGCCGGGGCTTCCCGAGAGGGAGTAGGCGTCGGTGTTCCCGAGGGGCGCGTCTTCCGCGTCGAGGCGTCCAATGATGGTCTGGCCGATTTCGATCTTCCGCGGCAGCGGCAGCTCTGCGACCGACACATCGTACTGCCCGGTCTCCTCGGAGGAGTAGCTCGTCACGCCGACCTGCAGAACCGCCGGACCGTCGGTTGTATAGGTGAGGCCGGCGTTGGAGTCGTTGTAATCATCGTTCTCAATGGTGGAGCCGTCGGGTTGCTGCAGCACCAGGTAGGTGTCGAACTCCGTCGAAGAGACGGAGATGAAGACGCGCGACTGGGAGTCGACCTGCATGGGATACCAGTCGACGTAGCGCTGGTCGGCGAACTGCTCGTCCCCGGCCTCGAGGGCGCCGCGGCGGGTCTCGCCGATTGTGAGAGCGTTCGGCGCGTCCTGCCGGGTAACCCGCACGCTGTAGGTACCCTGCGGCGCCGCGGTATCTCCTTCGGGGAGGAGGGCGGTCACACCGACTTCCACCTGCCGTTGTCCGGGAATGTAGGTGGAAAGGGTTGCACTGCCCCGGTTGCCCGGGGATGTCGCGTCCGCACCCTCGCCGGAACGGATAATGATGCGCGGCTCGAAGTCCACGGAGACGGCGTGCGCCAGAATGCGCCCCGGCTCCGTCACCGAGATGGCGTACCAGTCGATGGGACTACCTTCGAGACGCTGGTCGCCGGACTGGAGCTCGCCGTCGGTGCGGAGTACCGTCTCCTGCGCACCCGCAAGTGTCGCGACCAGCAGACCCGCCGCGATGAGTGCCAGAGTTCCCGCTCGTTTCATCCGTATCCTCCTGAAGCGTGTGCGAACGTCCGCGGCGCCAGACGCCAACAAGGCGCAGATCGACGGCGCGTTCGCAGTCGGTCGGTTTCGCGGTCGGTCGCGTTCGCGGTTGGTCGCACGGTGCCGTAGGTCGGCTCCGCAGACCTCCTTCGAGACTACCACAAAGCCGCCGGGAGATCATCGCTTTTCGCAGGGGCGGGCTCTGAGGTATCTTCTCGTCCGTGCAGAACAAGGTGATCGAGGTAGAACACCTCTACAAGTCTTACACGAACGTCCAGGCGGTTGTCGATCTCTCTTTTGAGGTCGAGCAATCCACGTGTTTCGGCTTTCTCGGGCCCAACGGCGCGGGAAAGACCACCATGATGAAAACACTCTACGGCCGGGCTGTTCCCGACAGCCGCGAGGACACGCGGATCCACGTCTTCGACCTGGACCCGCGGAGTCATGAGCTCCAGATCAAGTCGCGCTCCGGCGTCGTACCCCAGGAAGACAGCCTGGATGTCGAGCTCAACGTCATCCAGAACCTGCGGATCTTCTCCAATCTCTACGGCATCCCCTGGTCCGCGGCGCGACCGCGGATCGACTATCTGCTGGACTTCATGGAGCTCGGGGAGAAGCGCAAAGCGAAGGTGAAGGAGCTCTCCGGCGGCATGAAGCGGCGCCTCATTATTGCCCGGGCGCTCCTGGACAATCCCTCGCTCCTGATCCTGGATGAGCCGACTACCGGCCTCGACCCGCAGGTGCGCCACCTCATCTGGGACAAGATCCGCGACCTGAAGCGGGAAGGCGTCACCATTCTCCTCACGACTCACTACATGGATGAGGCGTATCAGATGTCCGATCGCATCATCATCATGGACAAGGGGAAGAAGGTCGTTGAAGGGGTGCCCCAGGCGCTTCTGGAGGAGTACATGGAGCACCACGTCCTCGAGCTCCTCGACCCCTCCCAGGCGACCATTGCCGAGACCGCCGGCGGCAACGGGGATATTCGCAAGGACGGATCCGACTCGCGGATTCTCTACTACAGCAACAACCTGGACATTCTCCGGAAGATGACGGAACAGCTGAAGCCGGGGCAGTACTACCTGCGCCAGGTGAATCTGGAAGACCTCTTCCTGCGCACGACCGGAAGGAGCCTCAATGAGAAGCAGTAGCGTCGTCGCCGAGGAGCGACCCGCAGCAGATGCAACGCGCCGGGGTGGCGCCCCGCGTGAGCTGACCCCGGTCCGCCCCTCCTTCATCCACCGCATTTACAGCGTCTGGTTCCGGCACGTCCGGGTCTACTCGAAGAACCTCATCAGCAACGCCCTGCCCCCCTTTCTGGAACCCCTCATCTTCCTGGTCGGCCTGGGGCTGGGCCTGAGTCAGTACGTCCCTGCCATGCAGGGTGTGCCGTACATCGAGTATCTGGCTTCAGGGTTGATGATTACGGCAGCCATGTTCACGGCGGCCTTCGAGTGCAGCTTCGGGACCTACATCCGACTGGAGTTCGACAAGGTATACGACGGCATGCTGGGATCTCCGATCTCCGCCGACGACCTCCTCATTGGTGAGCTCCTCTGGGCCGGCACCAAGGGCTTTGTCTTCACCCTGTCGGTCCTGATCATCACCTCGATCTTCGGGATTCTGCCCCTTGGTACCACCCTCATTGCGCCCTTCGTCGGATTCCTGACGGGGACCATGTTCGGCGCCATCGGCTTTCTCATGACCTCGGTGGTGGCAAACATCAATCAGTTCAACTTTTTCTTCTCCGGGTTCATCTCCCCCATGTTCTTCTTCGCCGGCGTCGTCTTCCCGGTGGACAACCTGCCGCCGGTGGTTCGGCCGATCAGCGAGATTCTTCCCCTCACCCACCCGGTGCGGATCGTGCGGGGCTTCGCCATGAATGAGTTCGAGCCCATCATGCTCTTCGACCTCGCCTATCTGATCGTGGTGACCCTGGTTGTCGGGTGGTGGGGCATTCGCCGGTTGAAGAAGAAGCTTATCGACTGAACGAGCCTACCGATCCGGGCCGTCGGCGTCGTCGCGCTCTTCGCCGACGTCGTCGACCGGTCCGCCGAGCTCCGTCCCTTCCGCGGCGCTCTCCCCCTCCTGGTCGATCTGCTCCGGCAGCCTCCCGTGGTAACGCCTGAAGCGCTCCCGCGCGAGGGAGCGAAGATCCTGCACGACATCGGTCTCGTCCAGGATCTCCAGCCCCAGAAGCGACTCGAAGATGTCCTCCATGGTGACAATGCCGGCGGTCCCGCCGTACTCGTCCTGTACCAGGGCGATGTGTTGCTGCTGCTGCACCATGGCGCGGAGCGCATCCACTACCGAGCCCTTTTCACTCAGCCGCACAATCGGCTTCTCCAGCTGCCACAGCTTCTTCGAGTGCTCATCATGGGCGACGGCCTGGAGAATGTCCGCCCGGAGGACGTAGCCGGTGACGGTATCAATGCCCTCGTCGAAGATAGGGAGGCGCGCGTAGGGGAGTGTCTTGAACTGGTTGAGCACCTCGCTCACGGTGGTCTTCCGGTTGAAGGCGGTCACAACGGTGCGCGGCGTCATGATGGTGTTCACCGCGACGCCCTGAAGGCTGAGCATGTTGTTCATGACCCGGCCCTCCTCTTCTCCGAGGGTACCCTCCTCGCTTCCGAGCTTTGCCAGGACGGCAATGTCACCCCGGGTGATCGTCGCGCCGGACCGGCCGCCCTTGATGAGGGCAGTAATGCGCTCCAGGATCCACACCACCGGGAGCAGAACCTTTGTCAACGCCTGGGTTGTGTAGGCGGTGAAGGGGGTGAGGCTGCGCCAGTACACGGCCCCCAGGGTCTTCGGAATGATTTCCGAGAGTACCAGAATGGCCAGGGTGAGCACGGCGGAGATGATGCCGGTGTAGGTGGAGCCGAAGATCTGCGCTGCCTGCGCACCCGCTCCGGCGGCACCGACGGTGTGGGCCACCGTGTTCAGCGTAAGGATTGCGGAGATCGGCCGGTCCACATTGTTCTTCAGGTGGCGCATGATCGTTCCGGATCGCCGCCCCTCTCGGGCAAGTTGCTCGATGTGGGAAGGAGAGGTACTCAGGAGCGCCGCTTCCAGGATTGAACAGAGAAAGGAGAAACCCAGGGCCAGGACAACAAAGAGAACAAGCCCCACAACACTGCCGCCACCGCCTCCACTTGCCGAAACCGGGGCGAGAGCGGCGACGACCAACTCTCCGTTCATGACACAGCCTCCCGTCTCCAGTGTAGCACTCACCGGCGGGGGGAGGGATAGGGCGGCGGCTCTGCCGGAACCTCCCGCTGAATCGCTCCCTGCGCCTCCCGCCGCGCCGCGTGCTGCGCCATGATGATCGATTCCGGGCGGTACTCGAAGTGCATGTTGTCGAAGAAGAGCCACTTGCCGCCCCAGACGAAGCCTTCCGCCTCGAAGGCGTCGATCACCGGTTGGGGCACCATCCAGCGGTCGGAGAGGTCCAGGGCCCACCACTCCTCGACGCCGCCGTCGGAGGCCCACTGCCAGTACGCCCAGCCGCCGTACCAGCGGATCGGCAGGAGGTCGACGGCAATGCCGTAGGAGTGGTAGCTCCGCCGGGCGGTGCCGGCAATGTTCCGCCAGTTGTAGCCGTGGATCTGGAAGAGCTCCTCCAGGAAGCGCTGCGTCGCCGGGTCGACGGAGGCCGCCTTCCGAACCCGCGCGTCCACACGGTCGAGGGGCTCAACCAGGAGGGGATGGACGCGGGTTCGCTTGCCGAGGAAGGTGATGCGCTCCATGAGCCGGTCGGCCTCGGTGCGGGAGGAGACGCCGTAGAGGTGGTCGTTGAAGGCGTTGAAGCGGCTTCGCTCGTCGTTGCCGCCGACGTTGCCCCGCTCCCGGAGACGCGCGGCGAGCTCCGGCGGGATCTCCCGCTTCGTCGCCGGACCGAGCTCGTAGTTGTCGTAGAAGCGCAGACTCACGAACTCCTCCGCCCGATCGATGTGCTCCTTCGGCAGGAGGCGCCCCTCCGCCCAGTAGTACCAGACGCCGTCCATCTCCAGGGCCCACTGACCGCCCCGGATCTCCACGCGATCGATCCGCGTCGGATACGCCTTGGCCAGCGCCTGCACCGGCTCGTACCCCGGCACCTCATGCGGTGCGGGCCTCGCCTCGGCGACGGCCGCGGCGCCCGGCCCGTCGGCATCGACCTTGAGTATTGAATCGTTGTCCGGCGGGGGAGACTGACCGAGGAGCAGGATCGAAAGGGCCACCACAAAGATGGTTGCAAGACCGGTAAGCAGGGCACGCCTCTTCATGCGCCACAAGATACTGCATTGCCGGCGCCATGTGCCACTGCGGCAAAGATCACATGTCTGTGAACTTCAGGGTGTGGAGGTGACGCGACGTGCCGAAATCTCGTACCGTTTGGGTCATGAAACGAATGGTGGCTCTCATGGTCGCGACCCTCGCGACGGCCGGCGGGATCCTCGCCACGGAAGGCCAGGAGTCTGCAGGGGACGATGTCCACAGCGCCTCCCCGGGTGCCGCCGCGGTGGAACGCTACCTGGCGGAAGGCTGCTCGACCTGCGACGCGGACGACGGAATCGATGTCGCCCTGGGGCCGGCCCTCTTCCGGGACGGTGCGGTGTCCGTGGCGTACCACACCGAAGGCCGCGAGGAGGGGACGGAGCTCGTGGTGGCGGTGGTGGCCGGCGACCTGGCCGCGGATGCGACCACCGGGGAGCGGTCCGGCACCGGCGGCGGCCGGAAGGCGGTAGTCCGTGCCGTGGTCCTGCCCGACCGGAGCCACGGAACCGCGACTCTGAGGACCGCGGCCGACCTGGACCCGGCGCGGAGCGGGGTGATCGCCCTGCTCCAGGAACGCGGGAGCCGGCGGATCCTGGCCGCAGACCGACGGGAGATCACCATGGAGCCGGCGACACTCCGCGGCAGGGTCGTTGCGGAGACCGGTAAGACCGGTAAGACCGGTAAGACCGGTGAGACCGGTGAGAGCGGTGAGAGCGGCCCGGCCACCGCGGATGCGTCGGGAGTGGAAGGTGTCGAGGGCGTGCGCGTGCTGGTCTGCAGCGACTTCGTCTGCGTCCCCGCCGTGAGCAAAGCCGACGGCACCTTTGCGGTGACCGGGATTCCCGCCGGAGTCTACCGGGTGCGCATTGGGACCACCGAGGGGCGCGAGATCGCGCGGCTGTCGCTGTCCTCGGGAGAGGATCGAGCGCTTGCCGAACCGATCGTCCTGCGGTAATCCGGGAGGCGGCCGAGTCAGGGGAGCGCCGTGATCACATCCCGCAGGGCCAGGGCGATCCGCGCCAGCCGGGCGGGGTCGACGATCTCCGGGACGTCCCGGGAGGTGTGGGTTGTGGACTCCGAAAGCTCCCAGATCTGCGCGGAGGTGACCGCAACGGCGGGAATGCCGCGCTGGACGAACATGGCGTGATCACCCTGGTACCAGGGCTCCCCTTCTACAATGCCGCCGGCACCGTCCTTCCCGGCGGCGCGGAAGGCGCGGCGAACCGCCGCGGCGGTGGCATCGTCGTGGTTGCCGGCGAAGGTGGCCTCGGCCGTCGGG
>CAZZIE010000026.1:36005-40240 GCA_964654185.1 uncultured Spirochaetaceae bacterium
ATCGCGCCGGTATCCGCCAGCGCCGCAGCGCAGGCGGCGGTGGCATCGTCGAGCTGATAGAGGGAGTACTCCGTTGCCCCGTCGTAGTAGCCGGCGCCGTCGATATTGATCACGAGATCCATGTTTCCCAGGGCACCCTCGTTGCGTCGGAACCAGTCTATCTGCCCCGGGACCGCATAGTAGTCCTCCCCGTTGAAGGGGACGAGCTCGAGGCCGCATTCCCCCTCGTACTGCGACAGGAGCCGCGCCAGGAGCAGGAGCACCACCACGCCGGCGGCGTTGTCGATCGCCCCGGGAGCCCCTTCCTTCGAGTCGATGTGACCGGTTATGACGATACGCCGTTCCGTCGGAAGCCCGAGAGTTGCCTCGATCTGCTCCGCCGTTGCGGGAACGCGGTCGGAGTCAATGCGAAGGTGCACCACCGGTGATGATGCAGACGCGACCGCCTCGGCGACGACCTCTCCCATCTCATCCGTCATGTAGGCGGAGGGAACGGGGAAGCTTCCATCCTCGATCAGGGGAAAGGGGTAGAGACCACCGGCAACCTCCGGGTTACGGCCGGTCGCGGCAATGATCGCGGCGGGGCGGGCGCGGTCCAGGGCGGCGTAGACCGCCTCGTGCTCCTCCGGGAAGTAGAAGGGAAAGCCCCGGGGGAAGAGTTGCTCCCGCACCAGGTCACCGGCGAGCAGGAGGATCCGGCCTTTGGCATCGATCTCCTCGAGCTCTTTCAGGGTCGAGACCACGCGGAGTGGAGCCTCGATATCGACGGGGAGGGAGTAGGGTCCGGGGTGCAGACCGAATGAGCGGTGACCGAGGCTCAGGTTCGCACCGCTTCGCTCCCACCGCAGGCAGTCGAGGCGCGAGACGGAGACACTCCACCCGGCTGCCTCTGCGACACCGGAGAAGTAGTGCGTGGCCTCTTCGTTGCCGACGGTGCCGAGACTGCGGTCGTGATAGTTGCAGAGCGCGCGGAGGTGCTGCTCCGCCAGCTGTGAGAGAGCAACCCGGTCGGCGTATGAGTCCGGTGCGCCGTGCTTTGCCATGAACCGATCATACAGGGAGAGGCTCGCCTATACGAGCCTCGTTTCTGCAAAGTGCTTCATGGCCGCAATGCGCTACTCCGCTGCCACGACGACACGGTTCCGGCCTGCCCGCTTCGCGTCGTAGAGGGCGCGGTCGGCGCGGTTCACCAGGGTGGCCAGAATCTCAGAGGGTTCGATCTCATCCCACAGGGCGGGCTCGGCCCCTGCGACCCCGACGCTGACGGTGATGGTGAGGTCCTGATCCGCGAGAGGGATAGCGTGCATCTCCACGTCGCGGCGGATCCGTTCGGCGAGCTCTTTGCCCTGCTCCGCCGTGGCGTTGGGAACGAAGACGGCGAACTCTTCACCTCCGTAGCGGCAGAGCACATCCGAGTCGCGAACGGTTCGCTGCATCTGCCGGGCGGCGGCGCGCAATGCCGTATCCCCGGCGGCGTGGCCGTAGGTATCATTCACGTTCTTGAAGTGATCAATGTCCAGGACGAGAACGCCGGCAGGCAACTCGGAGCGCCGGCAGAAGTCAATGAGGCGCTGGCTCTGGTCTGCGAAGGGCTCACGCTTCAGAAGGCCGGTAAGGCCGTCCCGTCGGGAGGTTTCCTCGATCCGGGTGATGTCGGACTCTACCCGGGAGAGCATGGCGTGGAAGGCGTCGGCGAGTTGCCGCAACTCCCGGGGAGCGCTGCGGAAGTCCTCCTGCCGGAGGCTTTCAGTTTCCTTCTCACTGAAGTAGCTCTGGGAAACCCGCGCCAACAGATCCACCGGATCGGTGATGGTTCTGGAAACCCTGAGAAGCACGACAATGAGCCCCGCCGCTATGAGAAGACCGACAAGGGCCGCAATGCGTAGCGTATCTTCATAGCGTTCAGTGATGCTCTGCCAGGGCTGTTCATAGACCAGGATCCATCGATCCTCATTCACCCACCGATAGTTTCCGACGACCTGGCCGCCCCAGTAGCTCCGGTAGACGCGATCGCTGTGAACCTGATCCAGGGCTCGCTGGTAGATGGACGAATCCACCGTGAGGGCCATTGCAGAGTCGCCTTCAAGGCGGCCGCGGGCGCGCAGGCGCGGCTCGTACTGAGACCGGGTAATCATGGTGCCGTCTACGGTGAGGATATAGCTCTCCGACTCCGGAGTGACCCGCGCCGTCTCAATCAGATTCGCGATCGCCCGGAGCGGAACGCCTCCGAAGACGACCCCGGCAATACGCTCCTGTTGATTCCGGACGGGATGCGCAAAGATGACGATGGGGTTTCCGGATGCACGACCGGTAAGGACGTCCGACAGGGCGGGCTCGCCCTGGATGGCCTCCCGGAAGTAGGCGCGATCGGAGATGTCCACCTGACCGGTGGAGCTCCCGGTCATGTCGGATACGCCGTCGGGACCGCGGAAATTGGCCGATGTGAACTCCGCCTCGCTGTCGCGAAAGCGCTCGATCTCGGCACGCATCCGCTCCGGGGAGCCGTAGGTGCGCTCCAGGGCGGCCGCAAGCCGTGCCATGTCGTCCCGTCGCTCCTGGAAGAACTGCTCCATGAATTCCTCCTGAAGCACCAGGATCTCCTCCTGGAAGGCGACGGTATCCTCTCGGACCAGGTTCTGGACGAAGCTCCAGAGGCCGAAGCCTCCCAGAAGCACAATGGTGACAAGGGGTCCGAAGACAAGCCAGGTGAGACGCGTACGCACTGTGCCGAAGGCGGAGTCCACGCTGTGGTGATGCTACCACACGCCGACGACGCCGGCCAACGCCGGCGAAGTGTCGCGCATCAGCATGCGTGCCGTTCGGGCAGCGGAACGTTCGGGCAGCGGAGCGTTCACCCCGAAGAGATCACGCCCCGTACTTCTCAATGCGCAGGGCGTTCGCCATGGCCAGGGGCATGAGATCCGTCGCCGGGAAGCGGGGACCAAGGCCGCCGGCAAGACAGGGGCGTTCTCCGAAGGTCTTCACCTCGTCCGGTCGGCAGTACGCGGAGTGGAGGATCGTCGGCACCGGATGCCAGCTGTGGTTGCTCAGCGCCCAGGGGGTGGAGTGGTCCCCCGTAATGACCAAGACGTCGGGTTCCGCCTCAATGAGCCGGGGCAACGCCTCGTCCACGGCCTCAATGCTGTGAACCTTCGTGGCGAAGTCGCCGTCCTCCCCCGCCTTGTCGGGCTTCTTCACATGAATGAAGAAGAAGTCGTAGTCGTCCCGGTACTTCTGCATGGTCGCGAACTTGTCCGCCGGATCCTCGCTCGCATCCAGCGCGGTCATACCGAGGATCTTTGCCAGGCCGCGGTACATGGGGTACGCCGCAATGGAAGCGCTCCGGGTTCCGTAGACCTCTTCGAAGCTCGGCCAGTCCGGAGCCTTGGCGAAACCGCGCAGGAGCGCCATATTCGCCTGATCCTGATCTCCAAGGATCTTCTTCGCCTCCTCGACGAACTCATTCGCCAGGTCCGCGGTCTTCTTCGAGGGAGCGTCACCACCTTCGGCGGCATGAGGCCGATGTCCCGTCACCTTCGGGTCGGTGTCGTTCACCTTGTCGCCGAGCCCCTCTCCGCGAAAGACAACGAGGAAGCGATGCTCCTTGATGGTCTGCACGAAAACCTCCGCACCGCTCACCTTGATTCCCTTGAGCTTCTCCACGAGCTCGGCATTCTTCTCGGTGGAGATGCGGCCGGCACGCCGGTCGGTGACAATACCGTCGCCGTCGACGGTGCAGAAGTTGCCGCGGCAGGCAACATCGGCCTTCTCCAGATCAAAGTCCACCCCGGCGGCGCTCAACACGCCGCGCCCGACGGTGTACTGCAGCGGGTTGTAGCCGAAGAGCGCCAGATGCGCCGGCCCGCTTCCCGGCGTGATCCCGCCGCCGACCGGTTCGTGCAGCCCGCAGAGGCTCTTCTCGGCAAGACGGTCGAGGTTGGGGGTTTTCGCCGCCTCGAGCTCGGTCTTGCCGTCCGGGCCGGGAAGACCGCCGAGCCCATCCATTACCAACAAGACCACTTTGGTCGATGCCTCAGCCTTGAGTGACTTGATTACGTTCAGATCCATGGTGTTCTCCTTCCGGCGATCCGGAGTGTTCCGGTCGTGTCATTCCAGCCTGCCACGTAGCGATCGACGGTGCAAGGCGGAGGTTGCGTTATCGACGGGGCATAAGTATCTTCCCGCTACATGGCAGATGCGTCCAGCCCTCGCCTCCTCCGCGACGGCGCAGGGGC
>CAZZIE010000027.1:0-37346 GCA_964654185.1 uncultured Spirochaetaceae bacterium
AACAGCTCACATCGGGCACAGCGGGCGCGGCGGGGTCGGCTCCGGCGGCCGAGGCGGGCGCGGCGGGGCGGGAGGTGCAACATCTCCTGAAAGCCATGCGGACCGGCATTGAGGCAATTGGGACCGTGGTGGATCGCGTGCGAACGATCTACCGGGAAACGAAGGCGCCGCCGCAACGGGTGTCGCTGCGCCAGGCGGTCGATCTGGCCGTCGCCTCCCTCCCGTCGAAGCGCCATCACTACGCCGGGATCGTCAACGACGTCTCCCCCGACATTGCCGTGACCGCACACCCGGCGGACGTCTACATTGTTGCGTCGAACCTGATCCGAAACGCCGTCGAGGCAACCACCGACCGCCACGACGCCGAGGTGCGGATATCCGCGGAGGCGGTGGGGAGCGGCACCGCGGGCGGCCGCCCCGGGAGCGGCCGCGGGGCTGGCGGGGCGGACGACGGACCGGCGGCGGGTCGCACGGGCGGCGGCCCCGGGAGCGCCGCAACGCAGCTCGTGGTTGCGGACAATGGGCGCGGCATGTCTGCCCGGGAGATCGAGAAGTGCACAGACCCCTTCCACACCTCCAAGAGTGAGAGCGGCGGGATGGGTGTCGGACTCGCCATTGTCCAGGCGATTGCCGATCGAACCGGCGGGCAACTGCACTTCGAGAGCAAACCCGGAGCGGGAACGACCGCACGGTACGTGTTCGCGCAAGGAGGCGACGAATGAAGGAAAGCTCCGGTCGTGCAGATCGATCCGCGCGGCTGCTGCAGCTCGCCGCGGTAGTGGGCGTCGTCGCTGTGCTCGCCGGTTGCCAGGGTGGTGATAGCGCGTCCGGCGCTTCGTTTCGCGGCAGCGGCGTTGTCGCCGGCGCCGCTCCGCCGGCGCGCCTTGCGGATATCTCTCACGCGCATCTGGCCCGGGAGTGGATCCTGCCCCTGCGCGGCAAGTGGCACGTCGACACCGGCGACGTCGTTGGCGACGGCGACGTGGAGATCATCCTTGCAGGCCGGAGTGAGATCCGCATTCTCGACGGCGACGGAACGGTCATCGATTCGATCGCGGTGCCGGCGCCTGCAGGAACCTATGGATTCATTGCCGATGCGAACGGCGACGGCAAGGGTGACTTCGTCCTCGGTGGGGCGGATGACTCCACTGCCCGCGTCCGCATTCTCGACGGGAAAGGGCGGGTGCTCGCCGCAGGCACCGGAGGATCCCTGGTCAACGGGTACACCCGGCCCCATTTCGCGCTGGACGGGTTCATCTACTTCACTGCCGGTTCCGTCCTCGGCTCCACTCCCCGGGTCACCGGCCGCTTCAACATTCGCGAAGAGTCGGTCGAATGGCTACGGAGAGACGGCGTCCTCCCGCTCGGCCTGGTCTACTCGCCCGCGACGGACCTGATCGGCGTGCACACCCGGGGAACCGGACGGGATCTGCCGCAGGCGGGACGGGACGCGCTGGGTGCGGAAGGCGGCGCGGAGGCCGGGGGCCGCGAGAACGCGGCGGCCCGCCCGGACGGCGCGGAGGCGACCGGGGACGCCCCGGCCTCGACACCGCCCGGCCGCAGCGCCGCCCTTCTGCTGCGACCCGACGGTTCGGCCGCGAGGTACCGCGCCTTTGGCGCTCCGGTCATGGAAGGTCAACGAGTAGACGGCGCGGTCAGCTCCGTTGCGACGTACCCCGTGGCGACCGCCGACGGCGCCGAGGCGTTGACGCTTGCGGTGGTGAACCGCGCCTCGGCGTTGTACGGCGGCAACTCCCGGCTCGACCTGCTGGACGATGGGGGTGCCGTGCTCGCGTCGTACGAGGGGCCGGCAGCCGCGGAAGCGACGGTGTCGGCGCTGCCCCGGCGGGCTGGCGACGAGCCGGGGGCGCGAGGCTCCGGAGGTGCCGCGGCCGCCGGGCCGGACGCGCCCGCCGGGCCGGACGCGCCCTTTGTTACGGCCGTGTGGTCGACCACGGGAGCCGTCGACCTGCTGGACCGGGATCTCCGGCTCCGGCGCTCCTGCGTCCTGCCCGGACGGCATCACAAGGCGCGTCTCCAGTACTGCGGTGATCTCACCGGTGACGGTGCGGCCGAAATCATCGTCTCTGATCTCAATCGCCTCTTTGTCATGTCCCCGGCACTCGAGATACTCGCTGAGACGAGATTCCCGAGAGAGGTGAAGCGGGTGTCACTGCTTGCCGTCGACGGCGCCACGAGACTCCTGGTTCAGGCGGGAGATCTGTACTTGTTGAGACCGGAAGCGGCGTCGGAAGCCACCGATCGGTCGGTTCCGGACGGAGGTGCCGAATCCGCGGAGCCGGGCGGCCTCCACGACGGCGCGCCCGGAGCGTCCGACCGCGCGGCGCCCGGGGCTGCGGAAGGCGCCGGACCGGCACCGGCCCTCGAGTCGGCGCGGGCACCGCGACTCGACATGGCGGGGGATCGCGGCCTCATAGAGTCGGCGGGGCTGACCCCGATTGCCCGGGCGGATGTGCGCGAAGGCGTGACGCCTCTCGGGCTCGGCGACATGACGGGAGACAGTTCCCCGGAGCTCCTTCTGATTGACCGCGCGACGGGCACCGTTACGCTGGCGACACCGCAGCTCCATGTCGTCTCCACGTTCACCGTGCCGGAAGCGTTCAGAGGATATCTCCTGGAAGATGTAGACGGCGACCGAAAGGACGACCTGGTCTACGTTTCGTCGGACGACCTCTTCACGGTTGCGGCCGTGAATGCGGATGGACGCATCCTCTTTCGAACACCCATGTTCCGGGCAACGGATACAAACCTGGCGCCACGGGCGTCGCTGGGTGGGCGCCTCTTCCTGCGGGCCGTCACAGGTCACATGCTGCGGCCGCGGGGGATCTACGCACTGTCGCTTCCCGAGGGCAGCATCGAGTACTTCTATCCGACGGCGGCCTTCCCGACCGCGGTGACCCGGATAGACGACGCCATTCTCATTGGTACCTACACGCCGGGCAACGGACACACCCTGGTGCGCGGCGACGGCTTCATCGACCGCGACGACGCCATGTTCGTGCATGCAATCCGTCCCGACGGAGCGGTCCACCCCATGGCGGGCCCCGCCACCTTCGGCGAGACGGGCGGCCGCCTCACCTTCTTCGCAATGGATAGCGATGGGGACGGCACGGACGAAGCCTACGTCACGCCGCGACGCGATCCGACCTACAACCCCGGCGCAACCGGGGTCCACCGTGTCGGCCCGGAAGGAGAGGCCCTTCTCGTAGTCGACGGCCCGCCGGATACGCGCACCGATCCCTTCGTCGCCTCCCTTCACGGGAGGGACTGGCTGATCCTCAACTACCCGAAGCTCAGTCGACTGGAGGTGTACTCTCCGGATTTCGAGCTCGTCGATCAGATGCAGACCGGCGGATCCGCCGATATCACGGCGGTGGAACTGGCCGGTCCAACGAACAAGCCGGACACCCGCGAAGGAGCCCCTTCCGCCCCGCTGCTTGCAGTCGTCACCCTGACGGAAGGGAACCTGCAGCTCGAAGGGGTCGGGGGAACGGGATCAGCCGCGATCGGCTGGCGCGACACGGAGGTCTCCCGGTTCATGACCTGGCCGGATGTCGGCGAAGCGCCGTCGCACATCCTGCTCACAGGCCCGGAACGGCTGACGGTCCTTGCCGTAGGCCGCACTGCAGAGCAGACTGCAAACCGCGGTGCAGATCGCGCCCCGGATCGCCCCGGCGAGCACAGGTAGAACCCAGGTGAAGCCGGCACCTTCTGCCCTTGCGGGAATCCTGGCCGCCGCACTGATCACGGCGGCGGGCTGCGCGATGGAGCAATACGAAGATCGACGCGACGCAGCGGTGAGTCCGCGGCATACGATCGGTCCCGTCATCCATGGTGGCCTGGCCCCGCAAGCGGGCACCACCTGGCACGCCGAACCGCCCTTCCCCCTCGACGAGAGTGCGCAGATCCTTCTCGGCGACGTTCACGCCCGCCGCGGTCAGGAGGTCGTCGTGTCGGCGCGAGCAGGCGTAGCGGTCTACTCCCTCCGCGGGCAACTCCTTGCCTCCGTGACGGTTACGGAGCCCACCCTCACTCCCGGCGTCCTCACGGATATCGATGGAGACCGCAAACTCGACATTGTCGTCGGTTCGACACAGGGAACCGATCCGGTCGTGCGCGTCTACGACGGACGCGGCCGACTCATACAGTCGCGCCGCCTCCAGGCCGCCGACCAGTCCGTCGGCGCGGTGCACCCCATCGGCACCCTCGACGGCGACCTGATCGTGTCCGCCGCCGACCTCTGGATCGCCGGGCCGCGCGGCGTATTCCGGCTCCACCCCCCACGACTCGGAGCGGCCTGGTTCGCCGCGGTTCCAACGGGAATGCTCGGCGGGACCGTCTTCAACGACACCACCCTGGTCTCGACGGTCACGCAGACCAACGGCGAGTACAACCGCATCGGCACGGCCGCCGAACGAAGATTCGGCTTCGACGCGAGACCTTACCTCCTGGCTTTCGACGCATCCGGAGAGCCCACGAGCGAGATCGCCCTAGGATCTGTTGACGATGCCGACGCGCAGGAGTCATGGGTGCTGCCCCTCACCGACCGAACGGTCGTCGCCCACCGGCACGGTCCGACCGGCGAGCTCCTCACGATCGACACGCTCTCCGGTGTGGTCGGCAACCGTCGTCCCATTTCCGACACCGTGGCCCACCTCATGACCGCCCGGGGCGGCGCCCAACCGCTCCTCGTCCTGGTCACAACACGCCCCGGCGACACCGGCTGGCACATGGAGCTCCTCGACACGGATCTGGCGGTGATGGATGGCTGGACCGGGAGGGACGCGGCGCCGGTGCCGACGGCGGTGGTGGCGCGCGTGGCGGCGGGGGCGGGCGCGGGCGCGGGGGCGGCACGCACCGGCCCATACGCCCTCGTCGCGGACACCATGAGCGGGCTGACGCTGTTCGGCCCTGATGGAGCAGCAGAGATCCTGGCGGAGTGGCCGACAGACCGGCAGTCGCGAGCGTGCTGCGCCGCGGCGGCGGTCGGTCGGGAGCGCGTCCTCGTCGCCCGGCTCGCCGACCGGATTACCGTGGTGTCGGTACCACGCAATGCCCCGCGGGATTGAGACGCCACCACCTACCGCCAACCAACTAGACGTCAAACTGGCTAGTTCCTTACCACTTCTTGCCCCGGTATCCGCCCCTGGGACACGTATCCTGCCCCCCGCACCACAACCCTAAGCGCTGCAATCACTTAGAGCTAATTCCAATCCCGCCCCCACCCCAATTGTTGGCACGATACCTGCTCAGTGAGTACCGAACGATCCGCAAAAATGGAGAAGGACATGAAACGTAGCCACATCACCCGAACTCTGGTCGTGCTGCTCATCTCGCTGACCTTTCTCGGTTGCCCTCTGCTACTCGGCAACGACACTACTCCGGACGAAACGGAAACCGAAGAGACGCCTTCGGACACCGACGACACCTCAGGTGACGACACCTCGGACGACGGCACCTCCGACGACCCGAACGACGGTGGCGGGACCGACGAGACCGTCATTCCCGGGAAGTCCATCCTGCACTTCGACCTTGGAACCACGACAAGCCAGAGCGTCTCACCCGCGGGAGTCACCGCGCTCAGCGGCGACGGCGTTCCCGACGCGGTGGTCCATGTCAATGTTCTCGACGCCGATCCAACCATTGCGCACCAGTCCCTGGTCGACGGCGAAAACGAGGTGATCCTCGACAAGGACGGCCTCTACCTTCTCGGCTTTGTCGACGTGAACGATGCAGCCAACGGCGGCATCACTCCCATCGGCAATCTCTCCCTGGCTCAAGTCGGCAGCTCGAGCGTGCCCCTCGACTCGGACGCCGGCGACAATCTCTACCTCGGAACCCTCACCTTCACCAACGGACAGTTCGAGACGGATCTGTCACTCACCGAACTGGAAGCGGGCACCGGGTACAGCGCGGCGGAGCTCGAGGAGGTGGCGCGGTTTGATCATACCCTGACGCGGTTCCTTAATCCCGACGTGGACCGAAACGGCGTGTGGGACGTGGATGAGGAGCTGTGGTGGGACTTTCGTGCCGACTATCCCATCAGCCTGGACTACGAGGCGCTTGTGGTTGCTCAACCCGGTGATCCCGTCCAGTCCGATTGGCTGGATCCTTACGCTCACCCGAACATCGTCTATTGGTCCGTTACTCGGGATTACGTGGTCGATTCATGGGACGATTTTGCTCTGGACTTGCCGCCGGATGTGGACGCCAATCTGGACGGCTCTCCGATCACGAGCGTAGGGGCGTACCAGTTCGATGCCGGTTTCCCTGGATCAGGCGAGTTTGTCAACTTCCAGTTCTTCGGCGTATGGGATCCGCTGCCACCATTCGACGGCGATTACGTGGTGAACATCGGCGCCGACCGCTACTTCATTGACAACGCTCAGTTTCCGCAAGCAGCAGAGGGGTTCGAGGGTGTACCGCTCATGCTATACGCACTCTACAAGGATGAATACGGCGTCTACCACCAGGCTCATGTGACGTGGCGAACAGTCGTCGACAACCAGATTGCAATCCCCGACATGGTGCAGGTTTCGCAGCGCCTGACACACTCGAGCATAGATTTCGGACCCCAAACCGGAGATACGCCGGTAACAAGCGTTCATGTACCAACCGATTCAGACGAAACAATGGTGGACCTTTCCGGATACGAACTTGCTGAGGATACACACTGGATATACCCGGCGGCCATAACCGACATTGCCTTCAATCAGTTCCAGTTCAACGTCCATAGCGCAACCGGCGCGCCTGACACCAACATCATCCCATACACCACCGGGTCACCCGTAGTTGTGGATGCACTGCAAGGCGAGTGGCTCAACGCCGCGTACGACGGCGGAGACCTGGGAAGTCGGCTGATATTCGACGGATCGACCCTGGACTTCTACATGGAATCAACAGATACGACCCCAGCCGACAGTCCGGAGGTCTACAGCGATAGGGATCCAGACCAAACTGACGGCACCTACTTCATCAAGATGGTAAGCCCCGACGCCGACGGCAATCCTACTGCGGATGCCCATGTAGCTGCCGAAGTCTCCGGCGATACCCTCACGGTGTGGTTCTCTGATACCCCTGGAGTGCAACCGGATCCTACCGCAAGTGCCGGACTCACATACCAGCGGTCGTCGGACCTGACAGGGCCGACTCCCGAGGGGACGGTAGCAACTCCCGTGATTGAGCCATCTTCCGGTTCCTACGCGAACGAGGTGGAGGTTACTATCACCACCGCGACCGACAGCGCGACGATTCACTATTCGACCGACGGAGGCGTGTCATACGCACAGTACACGTCGCCCGTCACGGTAACGAGTGATACGACGATCACAGCGTACGCGACGCGCTTCGGGTGGAACGACTCCGCCGAAACCACAGCGACCTACGACGTGTTCACGAGAGAGATCAGTGGAAACTTCAACTGGACTCACGATCTTCCGGACCGTCATGGCGTTGTTCTGTTGCTGGACACCGAGCTCTCGGCAGCCGGTCCATCAGACGTTGCGTATGCCTACCAGTTCGACGCCTTTGGTACAAGCGAGAACTACGTGATGAGCCCGGGGCTTGAGAACGGGACCTACTATCTTGTCGGCATCTACTACACCTCCGGAGGTACCTACGCAACACAGGGGCTGGCGGTGACCGAGGCTGACATCATTACATACTACGGGTCGGACTCAGCGACACCGCCTCCATCTGCCAACGTAACGGTGGCCGACAACACCGTTACTGCAGATCTCGTCGGTGACTTCCAGAGTTTGGCCCGTCTCAACGCGGACTTCTCGACGGACCCAACGCTGAATGGCAACTGGGATCTCGACTTCACCAACCTTGGAGCTTCGCTGGGGACATTCTCATGGGACGGTTCGTCCAGCCGTTTGACGTTCAACGGCGATGGGGATCCCGCGCTCGCAACTTATGAGGCGGAACAGTTCTCGGAGTTCACCGTGCTGACGGACATCATCATTACCAACGGCAATGATGATGGCGCCACAGGAATCCTTCTCAAGAGTGCTCCGGAGATGGGAAGCGTCTACTTCTTCAGGATCCGACGAAATGGAGACATGGAGTTCATCCGCAACGTCGGCGGAACCCCTACCACGCTCTACACCGGAAACACGACCCTTATCAATGCCGGGTTCGACGCGCGGAATGTTGTGACCGTAACTACTTCGGAGCCTTCGGGTGTTCCAACCTTCCGGTGCTTCGTCAATGGTGTCCTTCAGACCACAATCGAGGACACGAGTGCACAGGCCATCACGGGAACCGGCGACATCGGTGCGATCATCGCACAATCGAGCGATCTCGCTTTCGGAGTGGGCTACGACCGCTTCATTGTCTGGTAGCTTGCCGAGTACCAGTGCCGAGCCTGGCATGGATGCATCCCCGCCCGACCCGTGTGGGTCGGTTCGGGGGGCGTCCCGCGAATGAGTGGAAACTGGTTACTGTACATGAAGATTCGGCCTGGGCGGATTTGAACCGCCGACCTCGTAGGTCGGGGCAGCGATCCAATCGCTTTGAGGACGTCCAGACGGAAGTGTTCAGTGAAGAATCGGGCTGGGCGGATTTGAACCGCCGACCCCTTGTCCCCCAGACAAGTGCGCTAAACCCCTGCGCTACAGCCCGTTGTTCGTTGGCAGCCTACGATAAGAAAACCCCGGCGGAGTGTCAAGCGAGACGAGCCGTCCTGGCCCGCGCTCACCCCGGGCTGTCGCCCAGCTCCTTGCGGACCAGCCCGGTGAATACGAGAAACAGCGCCAGGCTGATCAGGAAGCCGCCGGCGCCGAGGAAGAAACCTATGTGCGGCAAAATGCCGGTAGCATCGGCCACTTCAAAGAAGTCGAGATCCAGGGCGAGATATCTCAGGATTTTGCCGAGGGATGACAGGCTCATGACGAAGAAGAGGACCGTGCAGGTGAGACTTGCGCGCTTGCCCATGTGGCGTTCGGTCTCGGAGGCGGCGAGCCAGTAGTAGATGCCGAAGAGGACCAGGAGCTCGGCAATGCCCAGCACCAGGATCAGCAGGACCAGGGCGACGGCGATGAAGCCCTTCCAGTCCATCAGGATCAGGGTCCGGAAGAGGTCAATGGCGCTCGCGATCGCCAGGAACGAGACGATGATGCAGAAGAGCGCGGTCGGTATGAGCAGCACGCGGCGCACGTGTCGGTTGTACATGATCCCGGATTGTAGATCCTCCGGGCGGCGCGCACAAGCTGTGTGCGCACAAGCGTCCTTGACGCGTCGGCGCACGCGGGGCAGTCTTGTCAATGGAGTACGGCATAATGACGGAACTTTCACGCACCATCT
Organism: uncultured Spirochaetaceae bacterium; assembly: GCA_964654185.1. Classification (GTDB taxonomy): domain Bacteria; phylum Spirochaetota; class Spirochaetia; order DSM-27196; family PWMO01; genus CAYFQV01. Next base: position 9,328 of record CAZZIE010000027.1, read on the forward strand.
GGATCGATGCTCCCGTACACGAGGTCTTTGCCTTCATGGACGAGCCGGCCAACCAGCCGCGGATCACGCCGAGCATGACCCGGATCGAGAACATCGAGCGCCTGGCGAACGGCGGGTCGAAGAGTGACTATACCTACCGCTTCTTCGGCGTTCCCTTCCGGGGGAGCGTCCAGGCTCTGGAGTATCGGCCGAACAAGCGCATTGTCTTCGAGGTCACCGGCGCGGTGGTGGGGAAGATCCGCTGGGACTTTGCCGAAAAGGGCGGCGGAACGGAGTTCACCTACTACGCCCAGTACGAGATGCCCTTCCCCATTCTCAGCAAGGTCTTCAGCTCCCTGATCAACGCCTACAACGAGCGGGAGATCGATCAGCTCACCGAAGCGCTGAAGCTCGTCATTGAAGAGGGCCGCCGGAAGGAGAGCGCGGCGGGCGCGAAGGGCGCCGGCTAATCTTACCGCGGCGGGCGCCAAGGGCGCCGGTGGCGGCCCCGGGGGCGGTCGCTGACCCGGCCGGCGTGTTCCGGCGACCGAATCGCACAACCCCTTGAGACACCAGCATCGCTACGACCAGGAGGGCGGCGCCGGCCCCTTCCCGCGGCGTCAGAACTTCCGACAGCAGCAGCCACCCGCCGAGGGCCGCGAACATCCCTTCCAGGCTGAGCACAATTGCCGCGTGGGTCGGATGCGCTCGGCGCTGTCCGACGATCTGCAGTGAGTACGCAACGCCCACCGACATGATCCCGCCGTAGGCGATCGGCGCCCAGGAGCGCAGCACCGCCGCCGCGCTCATCCCCTCGAAGCCCAGCGCCACGGCAATGCTCACCACGCCGCACACCGCGTACTGCACAACCGCCAGGTTGACCGCCCGGTGGCGCGGAGCGATCCGCGCGAGAACGAGCACATGCAAGGCAAAGAAGACTGCACAGGCGATGATGAAGGCATCCCCGCGCTGCAGACGAAAACCGCTGGTAATGCTCAGGAGATACAGACCGGCCACGGCTATCAGCGCGCCGAGCCATCCGCGCCGCTCGCTCCGGTACCCGAGGAACCCTCCCAGGAGCGGGACCAGCACCACGTAGAAGCCGGTTATGAACCCGGCGTTTCCGGCGGTCGTGTACTGCAGCCCCACCTGCTGAAAGGATGACCCCCCGAAGAGCAGGAGCCCCGCCAGGAGGCCGTCCCGCCACAGGCGGGGTGCTCCCGGGGAAGGGGCAGCGGCCCCGCCGGCATCCGAGGGCGCGGCGGCCGGCCGCGCCGCAACCGCCCGCGCCGGGCCGGCTCGCGACCGGGCCCGGGCAGCCGCCGCCAGGGCAATCGGCAGAAGCACCGCCGCGCCCAGGAGAAAGCGCACGCCCTGATAGCTGAAGGGCCCGAGATGCGTCATTCCGACGCGCTGCGCCACGAAGGCAAAGCCCCACACCGCAGCGGTGATCAGGAGCACGCCGTCCCCGGCGAGAACACTGCGGAGTGAGGTCGTTTCCGAGGGACCGCGGTCTATGTCCGACCCCCGTCGTCGCGCCGACCCCCGTCACTGGAGGCGTCGCCGCGGGGCGGCTCACCGCCGCCGGATCCGCCGTCCGGACCGTCATCACCTTCCTGTTCCCGGCGGTCGCCTCGGCGGCCGCCCATCTGGCCGGCGAGCATCTCCCTGAACATGTACTCCTTCCGGTGCAGCATGTCCCAGGGCACCTGATACGCTCTCTCAATGTGCTCCTTCTCGAAGAGCTCCCCCGTGGGGCCGAGCTCAATGGAACCCTGCTTGTGAAAGAGGACCATGGAGGTGGAGTAGGCCCGGGTCAGATCGAGGTTGTGGGCGGAATAGTAGATCGGGGTGTCGAATCGGCGGGAGTACTCCATGAGGTACTCGAAGACCTGTTCCTGCCGGGCGGGCTCGACGGCGAAGACCGGCTCATCGAGCATGATGGCCTTTGAGCCGTAGAGCAGGCTGAAACCGACAATGACGCGCTGGAGCTCACCCTTGCTGAGCTCCTGGGTCCGCTTGTCCAGTACCTCCGTCACCTGCATGGCTTTCTGCACATCCCGGAGGAGATCCCGGGGCGGTTCCTCGTGAAACCCGTTTGCCAGGACGAACTCCATGAGGTCGCCCACCGGCTCCTCCGTCTCGAACTCCATGTTCTGATAGACGAAGGAGACCAGCCGGTTGCGTTCCTCCTCGAGGTTCGGGTTCTCCGGCGCCATCTTGAAATCCGCGGTATCCCGGCCGAAGAGCCGAATGATTCCGCGCTGCGGAAATAGGCGCGCCCCCGCCAGCAGAAGGAAGGTCGACTTGCCGGTGCCGTTCTGACCGACCAGTGAGACGACACCTCCCGGAAGCGTCACCGTCAGGTCACGGAAGACCTCGGTCACGTTGCCCGAGGAGGCGTCCGGCTCGTCTTCGTCTACATCGGCATAGAAAAAGGATACGTTCTCGAGTCGTATTTCCCGGGAATCGTCGTTGCGAGACATGTCGGTTCCTCCAGTGAACTGCGGTCCGATGTGTGGGGCTTACGTTCCGGCTGCCTGAGAGTCCCCGGCGGCGCCGCCGTCGGTGTCGGCGCTCCCGCCGGTCCCGCCCCCGCCACTGCCCGAGGCGCTCCCGCGAAGCTTCTGGTACTCCGGCACCGTGTTCATGGGCGGGCGCTCTTCCTCGACAATGTTGTGCTCGACAACCTCGAACTCCTCATCGTGCACCTGGAACTGTCGGAGGACGGTGCTCATTTCCGGAAGCTGCGGCAGGATATCCAGGGACTGCGCCCGGGAGAGGAAGGTCTGGAGGATGCCGAAGGCCATGCGACCCAGGCTCCTGGTCGGCTGGTTGCGGTGTACCCGCTGGTCCAGGTCGGTCTGAGCGAAGGCTGTCATGCCCCACTTGGAGTAGACGTCCAGGAGGTGCGAGGTTTCCACGCCGTACCCGATCGGGAAGGGAATGTCCTCGAGTACCTCGCGGCGCACCGCGTACTCTCCCGAGAGGGGCTGAATGATGGCAGTGAGCTCCGGGAAGAAGAGCGAGAAGAGCGGCCGGATCAGAATCTCCGTCACACGGCCGCCGCCGGAGGGGCGCACCCCGTGGCTGGATGCGAGGGGCCGGTCGTAGAAGGCCTTCACGTACTTCACCTCATCCCGGTAGATGAGGGGCGCAACCAGTCCATAGACAAAGCGCGGGTGAATGTTCTTTATGTCGGCATCTATATAGACAATGATGTCGCCGGTCAGCTGGTAGATGGCCTTCCACAGGTTCTCGCCCTTGCCGCGCTTCTCCTCGAGAGTCGGGATGATGTCTGCGGCAAGGTAGGTGTCCGCGCCGAACGAGCGGGCGACCTCCAGGGTTCGGTCGGTGGAGCCCGAATCAATGACGGCAAGCTCATCAAGCAGCGGGTAGCGATGGATGAGCTCCGACCGGAAGATGACGATCTCCTTGCCGATCGTCGCCTCTTCGTTGAGGGTTGGAATGCACAGGGATATGCTGAGGCCGCGGCGCTCCTTCTCTTCGACGAGCTCTTTCAGATCGCGGAACTGGGAGTGGTGATACGTGTTCTTCTTGAGCCACTCATTTGTGGTCATCACAGCACCCCCTGTCCAATGCCAGAATCAACCCGATCAACTGGGAAAGGCCCTTCGCTATCGGCTGGATGGCAATCCGCTCGTGCTCCTCGTTCAGGTGCTCGCCGTCGCTGATCCCGATCGTAACCGCCGGGATGCCCCGGTCGATGAATGCGGAGAGCTCCGAGGTACTTGGTGTTATGCGATGGTTTACATCGAGCTTCTTGAGTACTGCCCGGGCGTGGGCCGCAAGGGGGTGAGAAAACTTGATCCCCCCGGGTTCACGCCGCGCCAGCACCTGGAAGGAGACCTCCGCGCCGGTGCGGGATGAGACCTCGGCGCCAATGTCCCCAATGGTGTCCGCAAGCTCCTGCACCAGCTCACCGGACTCGCTCCGGATTTCGAACTGCAGGGACGCCTGGGTCGGAATGGTATTGAAGGAGGCCCCCGACTCTATTGAATTGAGGACGATGGTTGTGCGTGGCCGTCGCGGGAGCGGAATTTCGAGAATGCGGTTGATGACCTCGTTCATGTTGACGATCGCCCCGCCCGCACCGAAGCGCGTCCAGTCGTACTCCTCCGGCACGTGGTACTGGATCTCCCCGCGCAGCATCCCGATAGACGAATAACTCAGTCGGCCGAGCTTCACCCCTTCCACGCAGATGCCGGCATCGATCGGTACTTCGGCGTTGTTCAGGAAGAAGCGGATCCCCTCAATGTCACCCTTCCCCAGGCTGCGCGACGAGCCCATGAGGATGAGATTGGAGTCGAGCTCAATGCCGAGCTGCTCCAGCACAATGGGCAGCGTCGCTACGGTGGCCACGCCCAGGCTGTTGTCCCCCACGCCGGTACCGATCACGGTGTCCGGCTGAATGATCAATGTGTGGTCCACCGGCTCGGAGAAGGCCGTATCCATGTGAGCAACGATCAGAATGTTCCGATCACCCGTCTGCCCGGGCAGGATGCCGAGGGCGTTGCCGGTTTCATCCGTGGAACAGTTCTGGAGCTGATACTCGTTGAAGCGCTCCAGGAGGAACTCCATGCGCCGCCGCTCGTGAAAAGTGGGCGCGGGTATCTCCGCAACCATCACCAGATTGGTGAGGAGGATCTCACTGATTCCGCGGATGCCCTCCTGGAAGGCCGGAAGGGTGTCGAGAATCGACGTGAAGCTCTGATCCATACGTTCCTACCCTTTGGCAGCATGATACGCGAGGGGAAAGAGGGCTTGCAACCGGCATGAACTGGTGCCGAAATTGTTGATACCGCCGAGTCTGGCGGAACGGCGGCGTCGTTGACGCGGCTCCGCCGGCCTTTTATGATTAAAAGCGTTCAGCTACAACCACCTACCGCTGCCGATTGCACGAGAAGGAGCTTCGCATGGCAAACCTACAATCCTCATACATGGGTATCGATGTCCGATCACCCCTGATCGTCGGGGCGTGCAGCCTCACGGCTCATATGGAGTCGATCAAGCGCGTCGCCGATATGGGTGCCGGTGCCCTGGTCATCAAGTCACTCTTCGAAGAAGAGATCCAGCTCGAGAAGTACAAGATGGAAGAAGACATCGAGATGTACGATGACTGGCACGCCGAGATGACTGACATCTTTCCCGACATGGAGCACTCCGGGCCGGAGGAGCACCTCATGTGGGTTCGCAAGGCGAAGGAGGCCGTCGACATTCCGGTAATCGCAAGCCTCAATGCGCTGAGCCATCAGACCTGGGTGGATTGGTCGAAGCGTCTGGAGGAGACCGGCGTGGACGGCCTGGAGCTGAACTTCTTCTCCATTCCCGTCGACTTCGACCAGAGCGCCGAAGAGATCGAGGCGGCGCAACTGAAGGCGCTCGAAGACATCAAGAAGAACGTGAAGATTCCCGTCTCGGTGAAGCTGAGTCAATTCTACACCAGTCCCCTGGACATCGTCCGCAGGATGGACAAGGCCGGGGTCGACGGCTTCGTGCTCTTCAATCGGTTGTTCCATCCGAGCTTCAACATCGAGAAGGAAACCATGCGCTATCCCTTCAACCTCTCCGTGCCGGAGGACCATCGCCTGCCGCTGCGCTTCACCGGCCTCCTGTCCGGACAGATCAAGGGCAGCATCTGCACCTCCAACGGAATCCACTCCGGCAAGGATGCCGTCGAAGTGCTCCTGGCAGGAGCCAACGTCTTCCAGGTGGTGAGCACGCTCTACCGGAACTCTCCGAAGGTGATTCCACAAATCCTCAAGGAGATCGAAACCTGGATGGATGAGAAGGGCTACAAGAGCCTGGACGACTTCCGCGCCAAACTCAGCGCCGACAAGAACCCGGATCGCTTCGCCTATCGACGCGCCCAGTATGTGAAGATGCTCCTCCATGCGGACGACTTCGTGAAGCGGCCCAATCTGATCTAGGGCGGGTTGGGATATATGACCGTAACCAAGGAGTCCTTCGGAACTACAACGGAGGGGGAGCGCGTCGAGCGCTTTCTCGTAGAGAACAGCCGCGGAGTCTTCTTCGCGGTCATCTCCTTCGGCGCCATCCTCCAGTCGGTACGGCTTCCCGACCGCGACGGGAACACCGCCGAGGTGACCTTGGGCTTCGACGACCTGGGCGCCTACGAGGGGAAGCACCCCTACTTCGGCGCAACGGTCGGTCGCTTTGCCAATCGTATACGCGACGCCCGGTTCGAGCTGGACGGAAAGACCTACGTCCTTCCGGCGAACAACGGGGCGAACTGCCTCCACGGCGGCGTGCGCGGTTTCGACAAGTACGTCTGGAGCGCCGAGATGTTCGGCGACAGCGAGCAGGCCGGCGTCACCTTTACGCGTACCAGCCCGGACGGCGAGGAGGGCTTCCCCGGGAGCCTGGCGGTCTCGGTCACCTACACCCTGGATGAGCTCGGCAGTCTTCGAATCGACTACGCCGCCACAACCGACGCCCCAACCCCGGTGAACCTCACCAACCACGCATACTGGAATCTCGCCGGCGCGGGTTCCGGCACCGTCCTGGAGCATGAGGTGCACCTGAACGCCTCCCGCTACCTTCCCGCCGACGACACGGACATGGTCACCGGAGAGGTCCGGAACGTCGGCGACACCCCCTTCGACTTCCGCACGCCGAAGCGCGTCGGCTCCGACATTGCCGAAACCGGCGGCGGTTACGACCACTGTTTCGTGGTGGACCGCGCCGACCCGGGGACGCCTGCCGGCACGGCGGGAAGCGCCGCCGACGCGCCGCGCAGCGCGAGAGGTGAGGGCGCGCCGGACAGCGACGGTCTGGTCCAGGTTGCCCGCGCCGCGGATCCCGACTCCGGACGCGTCATGGAGATTGCGAGCACCCTGCCGGGCATCCAGTTGTATACCGGCAATAAGCTCGAAGGAGTCGGCGACAGGAGCTCCGACGCCCTACCCCGACACGCCGCGCTCTGCCTGGAGACGCAGTTCTTTCCGGACTCACCGAACCAGCCGGACTTCCCCTCCTCGATCCTCCGACCCGGAGAGAAGTATCGGCACACGACGGTGCACACCTTCTCCACCAGCTAAACGGCGCGACCGCCCCTCTCCACCACCGGACCCGGACTGTCACTCGCCCGGGCCTGGGCTGCCAATTTCTTCGATCATACTCGAACTTTTACTGCGAACCTTGAGAATTTCGATTATAATCGAAACATGGTCATGGTAGAGATCCAGAGAGAATCATATCTGCAACAACTGGAACGCTTCGTCGAATCACCGGTTGTGACGGTGATAGTCGGTCTGCGCCGCGTCGGCAAAAGCGTACTTTTGCGACAGTTCTGCCGTCGTCGAGAGAGTCGCGCACGCGTGGTGTACATCGACAAGGAGGATCTGGCATTCAGTGACATCCGGACCGGCACCGATCTGGTCGCGTACGTGGATGCGCACCGGCAGAACGACTCGACGTACGTTGTCATTGACGAAGTGCAGCAAATCGAAGAGTGGGAGCGGGCCGTGGCCTCCCTCAATGGCCGTCCCGATACACGGATTGTCATCTCCGGCTCGAACTCGGACTTGCTTGCCGGCGAGTTGGCCACGCGGCTCGCGGGTCGGTACGTGACAATTCGGGTCCTTCCCCTCTCGCTTGCGGAATTCGCCCACCTCTTTGAGCTGACCCAAAATCAGCTTCTGTCCGGAACCGCACTCCTGGAACGGTACCGCGAGCTCGGGGGGCTTCCTGGACTACTCCACACCGACCTCTCTGAGGACGTCGTTGCGCAAATGCAGCGCGACGTCTACCACACAATTGCACTACGAGATGTGGTGAGTCGTCACCGGATTCGTGACATCGACACCTTCGAGGCTGTTACCAGATTCGCCATGGACAATGTCGGGAATCTCGTCTCGGCGAAGAGCATCTCAGACTTCCTGAAGAGTGCACGAAGAAGCGGGTCGCCCGATACCGTCCTGAATTACCTCGCGTATCTCGCACAGGCGTACGTCCTCGACCGCGTCGATCGCTACGATATCAAGGGCAAGCGCCACCTCGAGATCAATTCCAAGTACTACCTGGGCGACCTTGGGCTTCGTTCCGGTCTCCTGGGTGCAAAACCTCGCTGGATAGCGGGAGATCTGGAGAACCTTGTCTACCACGAACTGCTTCGACGGGGGTATCGCGTGTCGATCGGCGTTGCGGGCGAACGGGAGATCGACTTCGTTGCGCAGACACGGGAAGGTCCAATCTACATTCAGGTTGCGTACCTGCTGGAAAGCCGTCAAACCCTGGACAGAGAGATTCGATCCCTGCTGGCTGTGACGGATGCGTATCCGAAGTACGTCGTCTCCATGGACCCGCTTGTACCCGGCGAGATGGAGGGCATCAGACACATTCAGCTCTTGGACTTCTGCATGGGGGGCCGGCTCCAGCCGTCTGCGGAGTGAGCTGCGCATCCCGCGAGACACCCGGAGGACGTCCACCGCGTGCCCCGGCGGCGGCACCACGCCAAATCGAAGCGGCGGTTCCGGGCGGCCACGCCACCCGGAAACCGATAGGGTACAAGAAGGCCCCCGATCAGGGGGCCTTCATCTATGATAACACCGCGGGTCCTTCCCGCGGCGACTGTGCTGTGCGGCGCCCTTACGAGCGCTTCTGGTCGTCCTCGTTGACGACCTCGTACTCGGCGTCCTCCACGTCGTCCGTAGAGCCGGCACCGTTGCCGGCGCCGTTGCCGTTGGCTCCCTGGTTGAAGCCGCCGGCGGCGTGGTTGAAGTCGGCGTCCTGGAAGCCGGCCCCGCCGGCTCCACCGGCCGCTCCGGCACCGGCTGCGCCTGCACCTCCTGCGCCGCCCTGCTGGCCGCCGGCGTTCTGGTACACCGCCTGGGCCAGGGTGTGGGACGCCTGTTGCAGCGCCTCAATCTTCGAGCGGAGCTCCGAGGCGCTTCCCGACTCGAGGATGCCCTTCAGGTCGTCGATTGCGGACTGGATCTTCTGTCGATCCTCCTCGCCGACCTTGTCACCGTAGTCCTTGAGGGACTGCTCGGTGGAGTAGATCAGGCTGTCCGCCTCATTCCGCGCTTCGGCGCGCTCGCGCGCCTCCTTGTCCTCGGCGGCGTGCTGTTCGGCGTCCTTCACCATCTTGTTGATCTCATCCTCATTGAGACCGGAGGAGGACTCGATCCGGATCCGCTGCTCCTTGCCGGTTCCAAGGTCCTTCGCCGACACGTGGACAATGCCGTTCGCATCGATATCAAAACTGACTTCGATCTGCGGCACGCCACGCGGTGCGGGCGGAATACCTTCCAGGTTGAACTCACCCAGGAGGCGGTTCTGGCTCGCCATCTCGCGCTCGCCCTGGTAGACCTTCACCGTAACCGCGGTCTGGTTGTCCTGCGCGGTGGAGAAGACCTGACTCTTCTTGGTCGGGATCGTCGTGTTCCGCTCAATGAGCTTGGTGAACACACCGCCCAGAGTCTCAATACCGAGGGAGAGCGGAGTGACATCCAGGAGCAGGACGTCGTTGACATCGCCCTGGAGGACACCGCCCTGGATGGCCGCGCCCATGGCGACGACCTCGTCCGGATTCACGCCCTTGTAGGGATCCCGTCCGAAGAGCTCCTTCACCAGGTTCTGGACCATCGGCATCCGGGTGGACCCGCCGACCAGAATCACCTCATCAATATCGCCGGCGGAAAGCCCCGCATCCTTGAGCGCCTGCTCACAGGGACCCTTGGTGCGCTGCACCAGGTCGCCGACGAGCTGCTCCAGCTTGGCCCGGGTCAGGGTGTACTGCAGGTGCTTGGGTCCGCTGGAGTCCGCCGTTATGAAGGGCAGGTTGATCTCCGTGCTCTGGGAGCTGGAGAGCTCCTTCTTGGCGTTCTCCGCCGCCTCCTTGAGGCGCTGCAGGGCCATGCGGTCCTGTCCCAGATCGATCCCGTAGTCGCCCTTGAACTGCTGGACGAGCCACTCGATGATCTGCTGGTCGAAGTTGTCACCGCCGAGGTGCGTATCACCGTGCGTCGCGCGAACCTCGAAAACGTTGTCCCCGAGCTCGAGGATCGAGATGTCGAAGGTGCCGCCACCGAGGTCGTACACCGCGATCTTCTGCTCCTTGCTGCCCTTGCCGAAGCCGTAGGACAGAGATGCCGCCGTCGGCTCGTTGACAATGCGCTTCACCTCCAGACCGGCAATGCGGCCGGCGTCCTTGGTGGCCTGGCGCTGACTGTCGTTGAAGTACGCCGGTACGGTGATGACCGCCTGGGTGACCTCCTCGCCGAGGTAGTCCTCTGCGGTCTGCTTCATCTTCTGCAGGACTGCCGCGGAGATCTCCGGAGGCGAGAACTCCTTGTCGCCCGCCTTGACGCGGACGTCGCCGTTCGGGCCTTCCTTGACCTCGTACGGGACGATCTCGATCTCGCGGTCCACCTCGCTGTAGCGCCGGCCCATGAAGCGCTTGATCGAGGAGATGGTGCTCATGGGATTGGTCACCATCTGATTCCGCGCGGGCTGCCCGACGAGGCGCTCGCCCTTCTGGGTGTATGCCACGACCGACGGGGTCGTGCGCTGTCCTTCAGCGTTCTGAATGACGACGGGATCGCCGCCTTCCATGACTGCTACGACTGAGTTCGTGGTACCGAGGTCGATTCCGATGATCTTGTTCGTTGCCATACTGCAACCTCCTTATTCTGATGCGATCCAGATTCCGTTTCAGTGTTGATCACCCATATCATAGCAGGATGTGTGCCAACTTACACGTGAAGCACGTAACCATCGATCCAGAATAGAATTATGACGATGCCTCAGCCCTGAGCCGATGCACACGAACGCGACATCCCGACCGGGGGTGTTTCATTATGACGCAAATTGGGGCGCGCGGCCGGGAAGCCGTGGCGCAAATCTGCCTACGGTAGCGGCGGGCCGCCCGCTCCCGCGGGCCGCAAGCTCCCGCGGGGCCGCCCGCCCGGAGACAATGCTCGGCGCGGCTCACCGGTGCGGTTACTCCCCGGAGAGGATGCGCTCGAACTCCTTGAGCTTGGTGTCGAGGGAGAGGCGCATGACCTGCTCCCGGCCCGCGTGATCCAGGTAGACCACGTCCAGGGTGGGCGGGGAGTACGCGAAGATGCGCTTCAGCACGGAGGGTTCCCGGCTGATACCGACCGACCGGATGCTCTCGCGGTCCACATCCAGCTTGACCTCCTTCGACGCGGAGGAGCGGTCGGCCGTCACAATGGACATGAACCAGTTCTGCTTGGCGAGGTGATGAATGCGAGGCCCCAGAGACCTCCGTCCCCCTCCAGGCAGCCGGAGACGCAGTGCGCCATGGCGTAGGTCTCCACGCTCTCGCCGAGCTCCTCCTCGGTGCGCTGCCAGAACTCCTGGACATCCTGCTGGGTCGTGGCTTTTCTCCCGAACACGGCTTCAATCGTAACCTGCCGGCAGCCCCCTGTCCATACGGCACGCTGCTTCCTATACTGAGCGGCACAATTGCACTGCAGGAGTGTCCCATGACCGTACAGGAAAAGCTTGCCGCCCTTCGCCGCCGGATGCGCGAGGCCGATCTGGCCGCCTACATCGTGCCGAGCGCCGACCCGCATCAGAGCGAGTACGTAGCGGACCGGTTCAAGTTGCGCCAGTGGCTCTCCGGCTTTCAGGGTTCCGCCGGCGTCGTCGTGGTGACCGCCGAGCACGCCGGTCTGTGGACGGACTCCCGGTACTACCTGGAAGCAGGTTCGGTGCTGGAGGGCTCTGGCATAGACCTCTTCAAGGCCGATGAGTACGGCGTCCCCTCCTACCCGAAGTGGCTCATCTCCACTCTGGGCAGGGGAGCCCGGGTCGGCGTGTGGGCTGAGAGCATCTCCCTGGGCAACTTCCGGCAAGTCGAAGAGACCCTGCGGAATGGCGGCCTCTCCCTGGTGGCGACGGAGGATCTGGTCGGCGCAATCTGGGACGGCCGCCCGGACTTGCCTAGGAATTCCGCCTTCCTCATGCCCGCCGAGCACGCCGGCCGGACCCGCCGGGAGAAGCTTGCCGATCTCCGACGCTCCCTCGAAGAGAAAGGGGTCGACGCCGTCGTGCTCCCCGCCCTGGATGAGGTGGCCTGGCTCTTCAACCTCCGGGGCAGCGACATCCCCTACAACCCGGTGGTCCTTGCGTACGCCGTGGTTTCCGCGGAGGAGGCGTTCCTCTTCATGGATGCCGCCAGGCTCTCCCCGGAGGAGCGCGGCGCCCTGGAAAACGACGGGGTCACCCTGAAGCCCTACGACGAAACCTGCCGGAACCTGAAGGACCTGCCGGATGGGTGGAGCGTCGGCATCGACCCGGATCAGGTAACGGTGGCGCTCCGTGAGTGCATTTCCGGCGGGGCCGAGGCAAAGGAGATCGGCAGCCCCGTCACCATGCCGAAGGCGAAGAAGAACGAAACCGAGCTCGCGGGTATGCGTCGGGCAATGGCGAAGGACGCCGTGGCAATGGAGCGTTTCCTCTACTGGATCGAGCAGGCCGTGCCGACGGGGCGGGTGACGGAGCGTACCGCCGCCGAGGTGCTCCGGGAGTTCCGGGCGGAGCAGGCGGACTTCGTCGGTGAGAGCTTCCAGACCATCTCCGGGTACGCCGGGCACGGTGCAATCGTGCACTACCGCGTCACCGAGGAGAGCGACGTCCATCTGCACAGCGAGGGACTCTACCTGGTGGACTCCGGCGGCCACTACCGCCACGGCACCACCGATATCACCCGGGTCGTACCCCTCGGCGAAGTCTCACCGCAGATGCGGGAGGACTTCACCCTGGTGCTGAAGGGGCACATTGCCCTGGCGACGCAGCAGTTCCCGAAGGGCACAACCGGCCACCAGCTCGACGCCCTTGCCCGAACCGCTCTCTGGCAGGCCGGGCGCAACTACGGCCACGGCACCGGCCACGGCGTGGGCTGCTTCCTCAACGTGCACGAAGGCCCCCAGGCCATCGGCACGAAGTACATTCCCGTCGCCCTGGAGCCAGGCATGGTCGTCTCAAACGAGCCCGGTCTCTACCGCCCCGACGAGTACGGCATCCGCATCGAGAACCTGGTCGTGGTAACCCCGACCGACACCACCGACTTCGCCGAGTTCTACGGCTTCGAGAACCTGACCCTGTGTCACATTGACACGCGCCTCGTGGACCTCCGCATGCTCCGCCCGGACGAGCGCGACTGGCTCAACAGCTACAACGCCCACGTCTACGAAACCGTCGTCGGGGAGCTGGAGGAGCCGATCCGGCAGTGGCTGGGAGAGCGAACCGCCCCGGTGTGACCCCGGCGACCTACTCAGACCCCCGCAACCTACCCACAACCCTGTTGATGGCACATACCGAAAACTGTTACGCAGCCATGGCTTGGCGCCAGGAGGCGGTCGACAACCACCCTGCCGGCGCAGAACCCGCGCAAACTTCGCCTGTACCGTGACTTGGCGGAATCCCATCAACAGGGTTGTGGGTAGGTTCAATGCTCGTCTTTGTGGTTGCCCAGGTATTTCTCCAGCATCTCGCCCTTGGTGTTCTTGACGGAGTCGGAGATTGAGACCTTGTAGATGTGCGGGTTGATGATGCGGCGGTAGGTCTGGTCCAGGGAGTCGAGGTTGCGCCTGGCGTGGGTCTGGATCTCCGCCAGGGTCGGTCGCGTGCCGATGACGGTGCCGTTCTCCATGTACTTTTTGAGCAGTGGAATCACCGGGCCGTGGGGGCGCATGCGGAAGTGCCGGTAGTCCACGTAGGGGTGATGAAAGTTGTAGGTGTGGCCGGCATCGATGCCGTCACCCTCGAAGGTGATGAGGTCGGCCAGGGGGCTTCCCTCCTCATGCAGGAATCGGTACACCTGCTTGATGCCGGGATTCGTCGACTTCTCCGGGTTGTCGGAGACCTTCATGGTTGGCTGGAAGACGCCGTTCACTTCCTTGGCGGCCAGCTTGTAGACGCCGCTGAAGGAGGCCTCGGAGCCGCCGGTGACGAGGTGGGTACCGACCCCCCAGAGATCGATCGGGGTGCCCGCCGCGACGAGCTGATGGATAATGTCCTCGTTCAGCTCGTTCGAGGCGGCAATGGTGGCGTCCGTCAGGCCGGCGGCGTCCAGGGCCTTGCGCACCTGAATGCTGAGGTACTGGATGTCGCCGCTGTCCAGGCGCACCCCGAAGGGCTTCCCCTTCTCCTTGAGGCGCTTGCCGATCTCGACGGCGTTGGGAATGCCGCTGTCCAGCGTGTCGTAGGTGTCGATGAGGAGAATGGCTGAATCCGGGTAGAGCTCAGCGAACTTGTCGAAGGCTTCCCGCTCGTCGTCGAAGGCCATGACCCAGGAGTGCGCCATGGTTCCGGTGACGGGAATGTTGAAGCGTTTCCCGGCGTAGACGTTCGAGGTTGCCGCGGCCCCGCCGATGTACGCGGCGCGGCTCGCTGAGATGGCGCCGTCGACGCCCTGGGCGCGGCGCAGGCCGAACTCGGCGACCTTGCCGTGGTTGGCTGCCAGATAGATCCGCGCCGTCTTGGTGGCAACGAGCGTCTGAAAGTTGATGATGTTCAAGAGCACGCTCTCGATCAGTTGCGCCTCCATGAGGCTGGCGTGCACCCGGATCAGCGGCTCGTGCGGAAAGACCGCGGTTCCCTCGTCCATTGCCCAGATGTCACCGCGGAAGCGGAAGCTCTTGAGCTCATCCAGGAAGTCCTGGTGGAACATGCCCAGACTGTCCAGGTACTCCAGGTCATCTTCCGAGAAGTGCAGGTTCTCCAGGATATTCAGCAGGTCGTCCAGTCCCGCAAAGACCGAAAAGCCGCCGTGAAAGGGCTGTCGCCGGAAGAACATGTCGAAGACCACGCGGGGGTTCAGATCGTAGTGATAGTACCCCTGCATCATGGTCAACTCGTAGAGGTCGGTAAGCAGGCCGCTCTTGATCGTCATACGCCGAGTTCCGCCGATGTGATGTAGCTGACGCCGGCATTCTCCATGTCCCGGCGCGCCTTGTCGAGGTTGCCCTCCGGGATGTCCACGCCTCTCGTCGCATCCGAGATCACCGCCGTCTCATATCCGAGCTTCCGGGCATCCATGGCGGTGAAGTAGACGCAGACGTCCTCGGCCAGGCCGACCACGAAGACGCGCTCGAATCCGAGCCCCTTCAGGTAGCTGTCGAGTCCGGTCGGCGTGGTCTTGTCGTTCTCGAAGAACGCCGAGTAGGAGTCCAGGTGGGTCTTCGCCCCTTTATGCAGGACGATGTTAACGGGTCTCACGTCGAGGTCAGGGTGGAACGCTGCTCCCTCCGTGCCCTTCACACAGTGGTCGGGCCACAGGAGCTGCGTCATCCCGTCGTGCTCAACGGTATCCGTCGGCTCCTTCCCCGGATGCGAGGACGCAAACGAGACGTGGTCGTCGGGATGCCAGTCCTTCGTCGCAACGACGTGGGGAAAGAGCCCGGATACCCGGTTGATCACGGGAATGGCCTTGTCTCCCTCCGGAACTGCCAGACCGCCCCCGGGGCAGAAGTCATTCTGGACGTCAATTATAATGAGTGCAGATCGTGCTATCTCGTCTTGAATCGCCATAGGTGCCTCCTTGGGTAAGAACGTAGCGATTCCCCGCAGCGGAAAGAATAACCCACATGGTGGGCGCCTGTAAGCCATCAACAGGATTCGCATCACTGTGGACGGCATAACCGATACCCATGGGCGGCAAGAGGGGAGAATCCCGCTCGCGGAAATGAGAACTGCTACTCGTCCAGCCCTCATAGGTTGTCACGGGGTCTGCCAAATACTACATTGGCGAATATAGAATCAATCTGGAGGCCACATGTCTGAGAAGTTCGATGCAATCATTATCGGAGCTGGACAGGGCGGTTTCCCCGCCGCCACGACCTTTGCGGGGAAGGGATGGAAAACCGCACTGATTGAACGCGAGCACGTCGGGGGAACCTGCGTGAATGAGGGGTGCACCCCCACCAAGACCATGGTAGCGAGCGCCCGGGTCGCGCACCTCGCCCGGCGCGGCGGCGACTACGGTGTCGGCACCGGGAGCGTATCCGTTGACATGGAGACGGTACGAAAGAGGAAGCGCGACATTGTCGAGTCCTTCCGCGGCGGCAGCGAGCAGCGGGTCGCCGGCACCGAAAACCTCACCCTCCTGGAGGGACAGGCGCGGTTCGCCGCCAACAGGAGCATTGAGATCGCCATGCGGGACGGCACGACCCGCGTCCTGGATGCGGATACCGTGATCATCAACACGGGCGCCTCCCCGGCGGTCCCGCCCGTGGACGGACTCTCGGATGTGCCCTATCTCGATTCGACCTCGATCATGGAGCTCGGCGAGGTACCGGAGCACCTCCTGGTGATGGGCGGGGGCTACATTGGCCTGGAGTTCGGACAGATGTTCGCCCGCTTCGGCAGCAGAGTCACCATTGTGAATCGAGGCCCTCAACTTGCCGCACGGGAAGACCCGGACGTTGCCGAGGAGGTCCGGAAGATCCTGACCGAGGACGGTGTCGAGGTGGTACTGAACGCGAGCGCAACCGCTGTCGCACAGACCGGAAGCGGCGCCATTCGCCTGGCCGTGGATCAGGATGGGGAGGAGCGCGTCTTCGAGGGTTCGCACCTGCTCGTTGCGACCGGCCGCAGGCCCAATACCGGCGATCTCGGGCTGGATACCACCGATCTCACAACAGACAAGCGCGGCTTCATTCAGGTGAATGACCGCCTGGAGACCGGGGTGGACGGAGTCTACGCCATCGGCGACTGCAAGGGTGGCCCCGCCTTCACGCATGTCTCCTACGCGGACTTCCGCATTGTGAATCAGAACCTCTTCGGCGACGGCAATGGCTCCATTGCGGGACGGCTCGTCCCGTACGCCATGTTCATTGATCCGCAACTCGGTCGCGTCGGAATGAACGAGAAGGAAGCCGAGGCCGCAGGCATCGACTATGAAGTCAAGAAGATGCCAATGGAGTGGGTTGCCCGTGCGCTGGAGACCGACGAGGCGCGCGGCATGATGAAGGCGATCATTGACCCGAAGAGCGAGCGGATCCTTGGATTCACCTGCCTCGGCATTGAAGGCGGCGAGATTGCCGGGGCGGTTCAGATTGCAATGATGGCCGGGCTTCCGTACACTGCGCTTCGGGACGGCACCTTTGCCCATCCCACGATCATGGAATCGCTGAACAACCTGTTTTCATTGTAAGGAGTCTACCGTGGCGTATGAACAAACCTTCTGTCTCCTGAAGCCCGGCGTGCTGCAGCGCCGCATTGTCGGAGAGGTGCTTTCGCGGATCGAGCGGAAGGGCCTCAAGCTCGTGGCCATGAAGATGATTCAGATGGACCAGGAGCTGTGCGAGAAGCAGTACCAGGAGCACGAGGGCAAGCCCTTCTACAAGGACCTGGTGAGCTACATGCAGTCCGGTCCCGTCGTCACCATGGTGGTTGCCGGAGAGAACGCAATCAGCTACATGCGCATCCTTGCCGGCGCAACCAATCCGAAGGACGCAGCCGCCGGGACGATCCGCGGCGACTTTGCGCTGATCACCCAGAACAACATCATCCACGCCTCGGACTCTCCCGAGAGCGCCGCCCGGGAGATCGATCTGTTCTTCACCCCCGAGGAGATCCACGAGTACGAGGACCCCAATGCCGGCTGGATCAGCGGGTAACGCAGGCGCCGCCCCGGACGCACCGCGCTGGGACCTGGCGCCGGTGTACGATGGGTTCGAGAGCAACGCCTTCCGTTCCGACGTCAGAGAGCTCCGGGACTCCATCGCGACCTTTGCGGAGGCCGCTGCGGACGCCGAGGGGGCGCTCGCTGATCCTGCCGGCTGGACGGCGCGGTGCATCGGGCTCATCAATCGGATCGAGGACCTCTACGAGAACCTGGACGTCTACTGCTACACCAGCTACTCCGTGGATACGAAGAACACGAAGCCCATTCAGGAGATGAACGCCCTGGAGGAGGCCATGCTTCCATACCACAGCTCCCGGGTGGACTTCCGGAACAACCTGGCGGCGGCCGCGAAAGATCCGGAAGAGCTCGCCCGAAGGCAGTCGGAACTCGCCGAGTACGTCTTCTTCCTAACCGAAGAGCTCGAAGAGCAGAAGAACCAGATGAGCGCGCCGGAGGAGAATCTGGCCGCCGATCTGGCTCGCTCCGGTGCGGACGCATGGGGACGTCTGCAGGAGACGGTGTCGGCGAACCTCTCGGTCCCGTGGGATACGGAGAGCGGAGAGCGGAAAACGGTAGTGCAGTTGCGCGGCATGGCCTTCGACCCCGATCGAAATGTGCGGCAGAAGGCGTACCAGGCGGAGCTGGATGCGTGGAAGTCCATGGAGATCCCGCTGGCCGCGGCCCTCAACGGGGTGAAGGGCACCGCCGTAACCCTGGACGGCCGCCGCAAGTACGAGAGCAGCCTGGAGCGAGCCCGTCGGACCGCGCGCGTCTCCCGTGAGACTCTGGACGCCCTCATCGGCGTCATGGAAGAGGCGCTCCCGGACTTCCGGCGCTACCTCAAGGCCAAGGCAAAGCTCCTGGGACAACCCAGGCTCGCCTTCTACGACCTCTTTGCGCCGGTCGGTCTCTCCGCACCGGCCGGCGCCGCGAAAGACGCCGGCGGCACGGGCCCCCAGACCGACGGCAGTCCCGGCCGCCGGGTCGGCAACGGGAACGGCGGCGACCGGTGGACCTTTGCGCAGGCGCGGGAGTTCATTGTCACGCAGTTTCGCACCTTCTCGGATGACCTGGCGGGCTTCGCCGACCGCGCCTTCGCGGAACGCTGGATCGATGGGGAGCCCCGGGAGGGCAAGGTCGGCGGCGCCTACTGCGCGTCCATCCCTCTACGCGGCCAGTCCCGGATTCTCGCCAATTTCGACGGCTCCTTCTCGAGTGTCTCCACGCTTGCCCATGAACTCGGTCACGGCTACCACCATGAGGTCCTGAAGGATGCGAGCGCCATCCATCGCAGCTATCCCATGACCCTCGCGGAAACCGCCTCCATATTCTGCGAAACCATTGTCTTCACCGGCGCCTACGATCGGGCGGCGGAGGGGGAGAAGCTCGGCATCCTGGAGGCCTTCCTGCAGGACACCACGCAAGTGATTGTCGATATCCTGTCGCGTTTCAAGTTCGAGTCTGCGGTGTTCGAGCGGCGCCCGACCGGCGAGCTCAGCGCCGACGACTTCAAGAGCATCATGCTCGAGGCACAACAGGCCACCTACGGCGACGGCCTGGACGCGGAGCAGCTTCACCCCTACATGTGGGCGGTGAAGGGCCACTACTACAATCAGAACCTTTCGTTCTACAACTTCCCCTACGCCTTCGGGCAGCTCTTCGGCCTGGGTCTCTTCGCGCAGTATCGAGAGCTCGGCTCCGAGTTTCCGCCGCAGTATCGCCGGATCCTGGAGATGACCGGCCGCGACACCGCCGAAGACGTAACCGGCCGCGCCGGCTTCAACATCCAGTCACGGGACTTCTGGCGGTCAGGGATCGACTACATAAGATCCAGGATCGATGAGTTCGAAAACCGGGTCGAAGCCGCCCTCGGCTGAAGCGGTGGCACCACCGCCGGGACGCCCGCTCCCGGCGGTACGCCCCGCCCAACCGCGCCCCGGCGCGCTCCGGCGCGCGGTTGGGCCCTCCGACGCTTCGGCGGGGCCGCCTGCGCGGGCGGCCTGGCGCGCGGCGCCCCGGCGAGCTACCGCTCCCTTCTGATCTGGAGGATCTTCCGGGGACGGAGGAGCAGCAGCGCGGCCTTTCGAAGCGGCCACTCATCCAGCCGGTCGAGGCGGTACGCAACCGGCACCAGCAACGCCAGACCAACCGCGGCAATCCGGAAGTAGGTGCGGTAGACCGCCATGCCTTCCACGCCCAGGCCGTGGAGGATGCCCAGAATGCCGCCGCCGGCGACGGCGCCGATTAACCCCGCCACTGCCCCGGAGACAATGCGCATGATCATGGAGCTCCCGACGCGGTCGGTACCCTCGGCAATGTTCAGGAAGTAGTGGTTGGTCACCACGAGAAGACCGAACTTGCTGAATCCGGCCAGGAAGAAGGCCAGGATGGTCGGCGCCACCATGAAGGCGGCCGGGGCGAAGGCCCAGTACACCGCAAGGACGGCGAGGATGGCGACGTAGATGACCAGGAGCGGCCGCGGCCCCACCCGGTCGGCCACGGAGCCGTTGACAATGCTCGCAAGCGTTCCCCCGCCAATG
This sequence comes from uncultured Spirochaetaceae bacterium, assembly GCA_964654185.1. Taxonomy (GTDB): domain Bacteria; phylum Spirochaetota; class Spirochaetia; order DSM-27196; family PWMO01; genus CAYFQV01. The sequence goes on from CAZZIE010000027.1 coordinate 29,491, forward strand.
GTCACGAGTGTCAGGCCCAGTGCCTGGTAGTCGGATAACCCGTAGCCGTTCTTCACGGTGATCAACGCGAAGGGAATTACCATGGTGAACGCCGCAAAGCTCCCCGCCCAGGCGAAGAGGGTCTTCCGCATGCGGCGGTTCTGCCAGACCCGACGCAAAACCTCTCCGAGGGATTGTCGCGCCGAGAGACGCGGCACATCCGACTCGGGCACGCGGGTGAGCACCCAGCCGATGTAGATGCCGATTCCCGCACCGATCCCGATCACCATCTGAAAGACCCAGGTCGCGGTAGTGCCCTGCAGAATCAGGATCACCGCGACCAGCGTGACCATCTGGGTGATCGTCGCGCGAACCCAGTTTCCCGAGATGAAGCGGCCGCGATCCTGCATGGTCGTGATCTCGCCGATGAGGGGCGAGTTCCCCACGAGCCCGACGGCGCGAAAGGCCGCGAAACCGAAGGCCCCAAGAAGAATCACCGCCGTCCGCCAGTACTGCGGTGCCGCGACGGGAACGAAGGGCGCCAGGATCATGATCAGGGCCGAGACGTTGCGGAGCACCCACCCGAGCCCCCAGGTCTTCGCCGCGCCGACCCGGGCGATCAGCGCCTTCCCCACCAGCATGAGCGGCATGGTCAGGTGAATGAAGGAAGCCAGCGCGGCCAGGGCTGAGTCCCCCAGCCCGTTCCGAATGGCGTAGAGGATGAGCATGCTGTCCATGAGCAGGGCCACGGTAATGCCGTTCAGCGTGGCCAATCGGCGAATGAGCCCCTGCCCGCGCTCGACATCGCGAGCCGCCAGATCGGTGATGGGTGTGCTCTTCACGGTGAGACTAATGTACGCCACGCCGGGGCCGCCCGTACAGCGCGGCACCCGTACAGCGCGGCGCCCGTACAGCCTGCCGCCGGGAGCCCGCAGCCCGGCGCGCGGGGCCCGTACAGCCTGCCGCCGGGAGCCCGCCTTCCGGCGCAACGCCCGGACGCGCCGGGCCTCCAGGTTACGCGCAGTCCGGCGCAACGCCCCGGACCTCGAGGTTACGCGCCGCCGGTATTGCGGTCCTGGGCCTCCTGCTCGCGGCGGTGCACCTTCTCCAGGATCTCCTGATACTTCCTGTTGGTAATGGGAAAGAAGCTCAGCACGATGATGCCGCCAATGAAGAAGAATGCGGGAACCGGGCCGGTAAGCAGGCGAATGCCGAGCATGGCGCTCTCCGACTGGGTCGCTGCGGGAACGCCGGCAACGCTCTCCTGGTATCCGAAGAGGGAGAGGAGCCATCCGCTCAATCCGATCCCGATGGCCTGACCAATCTTGCTCGAGAAGGTCCACATGCCGTAGAAGACGCCCTCCCGGCGGACGCCCCGTTCGGCGTAGTCGTACTCAACAACATCCGGCACGATTGAGAACGGCATGACGTAGTGGGTCGCGAAACCGAGGCCGGCGAAGAACATGAGGATGTAGCTGAATTGCACGCCGGTGCGATGACCGAACAGGAAAAAGATCAGCACCCCGACGGCGAAGATCGCCATGCCGGTGTTGTAGCTCAGCTTCTTCCCGATCCGCTTGGAGATGCGCACCCACACCGGGATTGCGAGGACCGCGGCACCGAGGAGAATGGGCAACGCCACCTGAAAGGCGCCTTCATCGCCGTAGATGTAGCGGAAGTAGTACAGGAGCGATGTCTGCAGCACGTTCACCCCGGTCATGTGAAGCATCCATGGAATCAGGGCGGTGAGAAAGACCGGCATGGTGAGGACCTGGAAGTAGGACTTGAAGACCTTCTCCTGCTTCTGGAGCCGGGGCTTCGGGTGCTCCCGCACGGAAAAGACCACGATCAGGGTCGTTGTCGCCATGATCCCGCCGGTCACGGCGCCCATTGCCGTCCAAGCGAGGCGCCCGCCCCCGAACAGGTCCACCAGGGGCAATACCACCGCAACGCCGACGAAGGTGCCCACAACGGCAAAGCTCATCCGGAATCCGTTGAGGACGGTTCGCTCATAGTAGTCCTCGGTGAGCTCCGGCGTGAGGGCGCCGTAGGGTATGTTCACCAGGGTGTAGGCGGTATTCACAATGCAGTAGGTGAGCGTCGCAAGGACGAAGAGGCCGACCTGGCTGCTCACGCCGAAGGGGGTGAAGAGCAGAATCATGCCCAGGAGCAACACGATCGACCCGAATGCGAGGTAGGGACGCCGCCGCCCCCACTTGCTCCGGGTTCGATCCGAGAGGTAGCCCACCGCCGGGTCGGTGACGGCGTCCCAGATCTTGCCGATCATGATGGCCGTACCGCCCAGACCGGCTGCAATGCCCACCACGTCGGTGAAGTAGAAGAGGAGGTAGAACCCCATCATGGTGAAGAAGAGGTTCCCGCCTAAGTCCCCTACGCCGTATCCGAGCTTCTTTCCAAGTGAGAGCTTCTGCATGGCACCGGCACTATACACAGAATCGGCGGCCTGTCGGTAGGGTACGACGGCTATCCGCGACAACCATCCGTGCGCCGACCATCCCGCGGATCGCCACGGGCTACAGCGGCCGGCAGGCGCGACCGTCACGACATGCGATCGCCACGAGGCGCGACCGCCACGACATGCGATCGCCGGTAGACAGGGGGCGCCTCTTCTTTGTATTCTCATCTGCACGACAACAAGGCGCCGTACCCAAGTGGTAAGGGGGAGGTCTGCAAAACCTTTATTCACGGGTTCGATTCCCGTCGGCGCCTCTTTGTTCCACCCCCGCCGATTCACCCGGCGGAGCCTCAATTCTGACCGACCATCCTGACTGACTACGCGTTCCGCTCCAGCCAGCGCTCATACCAGAAGATCGCGGAGACCATGATTGCGTGCACGTGGAACTCGGGATTGTGGTTGTGCACGATCTCATCCACCGGCACCAGGTGCGTATCCATGATCTCGTTCGGGTCCAGATCGCGGTCCTCCCGCAGGTGCGCACCGTGGGCCAGGAAGGTGTAGGCGGTGTTGCTCATGAAGGCGGGGTTGGGATTCACCGTCCCGATCAGCTCGAGGTGCTCCGGGACGTAGCCGGTCTCCTCGACGAGCTCCCGCCAGGCGGCCCGCTCGGGATCCTCTCCCTCGTCGACTATCCCCCCGGGGAATTCCATGGTGAGACTCTGCGATCCCTGCCGGTACTGCCGGACCATGACGAAGCACTCCCGCCCCCCGGCATCCCGCACCGGGGTAACGACATTTGCCCAGTCGGGGGACTCGACCAGGACGAATCGCCCCTCGCGTCCGTCCTGAGCGCGGCGCCCCACCTCGTGGAGGTCGAAGATCCTCCCCTCGAACACGCGGGAGCGATGGGTCTCGGTCCACTCCAGGTGTCGTCCGTTGCTGCTCATGCCGGCGAGTGTAGCGTACCTGCCCTTTCTTGACACGGGGCGCCGGGGGCGACAAGATTGCCCATCATGCCCGGCTCAACGCAGAGTACACGGCCGCAACGGGTCCGCGCCCTCCTGGAAGCAATGGAGCGTGGTGTCGAGGAGCGTCATGAGGCAATCCGCCTGGCCTTCCTGACGGGCATTGCCGGGGAGAGCATCTTCTTCCTGGGGCCTCCCGGGGTTGCCAAGAGCCTGGTGGCGCGGCGCATCAAGCACGCCTTCAAGGACGCCCGCTCCTTCGACTACCTCATGGGTCGCTTCAGCACTCCCGAGGAGATCTTCGGCCCCATCTCCATTCAGCGCCTCAAGAACGACGACACCTACGAGCGCATCACGACGAACTACCTGCCGGAGGCGGACATCGTCTTCCTGGACGAGATCTGGAAGGCGAGCCCGCCCATTCAGAACGCCCTCCTCACCGCCCTGAACGAGCGCACCTTCCGCAACGGCGGCCGGGAGCTGCGGATTCCCATGAAGGCTCTGCTGGCTGCGGCAAATGAGCTTCCTGAGAACGATGCTACCGTCCAGGCCTTCTGGGATCGATTCCTGGTGCGCCTGGAGCTCAGTCCGGTTCAGGACGATGAAGCCTTCCGCCGCATGATCGTGAACGTGGAGGATGAGTATCGCGATCCGGTCCCGGCGGAGGTGAAGGTTTCCCAGGAAGAGTACGAGCAGTGGCAGCGGGAGATTGCAGCGGTCGCAGTGCCGGAGTCCGTGCTTGCTGCGCTTTCCTACCTCCGGCGCCGAGTGGACGCTGTAAACATCGACCTGGAGGATAAGGGCGAGACACCCCTCTACATTTCGGACCGGCGCTGGAAGAAGACGGTGCGGGTGCTTCGGGCGTCGGCCTTCCTCAACGGCCGCGACGAGGTGGATACCCTCGACCTGCTGCTCCTGCACCACTGTCTCTGGAACACCCGGGCGCAGCGGCGGATCGTCACGGACCTGGTGGATGAGGCGCTGCACCATGCACGGCCGGAGGAGGCGGTGAGCCCGCGGCGGGTTGCCCGGGAGCTCGGAACGCTGCGCCGGGAGATGCGGGACGCCCTCATGGACTACCAGGAGGAGACGCGACAGGAGCCGGTGCTCTACCGCAATGAGTACGTGCGAGTCCGGGGCTTCGCCGAGCCCTACCTGGCGCTGGTGTGGCACGGCGACCTGGAGGCGTTGCGCTCCGACGAGGCGGAAACCATCGACGTCTTTCTGTACGAGGACGACACGACCCTTGCCCGGACCGACGCCGTCTCCGCCACCCTCGCCGACTGGCATCTCTACGTCGACGGACGCGCCTACCCGATGGAGACCACCGAACGCGCCGACAGCGTTGCCGTGGCGCGGGAGGCGACCGACGCCGAGCGGGAGGAGTGGCTCCGCCGTCTGGATGAGATCGATGCTGCCGCTGCCCGGGCAATCGCCCAGGCAGAGGCGAGCCGCGAGAGCGCCCATGAGGGCGCGGTGGACCACCTCTTCGTGCACCGCTCCTACGCCGGCGCCGCCTACGCCTCCATCGACGACGCGGCGGAGCAGCTACACCGCCTCCGGGTGGCCGTCGGCAAGACGCGCGCCGCCGTTGCCTCCGGCACCCCGGTCGGCTCCGGTCCCGCCTTCGGATTGGACCCCGCCTCCGACGAGTGAGTCGCTGTGCACATCTGCCGCTACGGTCACGACGACACCCTTCCCCATCACCTCCGTGAGCTCCTCGAAGACCGCGCCTTCGCGTACTTCCGCGACGGCGCCGCGCCGGCGGCGGGCGTGGGAACGTTGCCAGCTCCGAAGGCGGCGCGGGCTCCCCAGGCAACGCCGGCTCCGCAGGCGGCGCAGGCAACCCAGGCGGGCGCGGGGGCGGGGGGTGCCGGCGTCGGCGCGGCCTCCGAGAGCCTCCGGCGCTCCCTGGATACCGTCCTCGCCCACGCAAACGTCGGGGGTCTCACCGCCGGCGACGGCGATCTCGCAGAGGCGGCGGCTCACAAGTGCGTCACCTGGGTCGGGCAGGTCTGGACGTCCAGTGCCCGCGCCGAAGGGCTCCAGGATGAGGAGCGCCTCATGGCGGCGGCGCGGCACCGCGGTCGGGATGATTCGGCCGTACTGGACGCCGCACTGGACCTCGTTACGCGCCGCTACCCTGATCGCTCTGAGGCGTGGTGGTATTTCGCTTCGGTTCTGGCTAGTGACTCTGCGGCGGCGGCGCGCGCGGCTGAGCGAGGGGCGGCGGAGCGCCGGGCCGCCGTGGCGGGTTTCCTGCAGACCTGGAAGGTGTGCTTCGATGCCCGGAGGCGCGATGTGGAGCATCGCACCCTCATGCGCGGCATCAGGTCGTTCCTGCGGCAGTTGCGCAGAGATCTGGAGGAGGCCCGGGATGCGCAACACCGGGTGAGAGACATGTTCGGCGTCGCCGGAGGTTTCTGGGACCTCCTGGACGGACAGTGGGACCAGGTGGCATGGAACTCCCTGGAGGAGGCCGCACGCCTCCTGAAGGAGCAGCCGACCATTCGCCGGCTGGCGCAGATCCTGGGCCGCGGGGATCACGCGGAACCTGAGTACGCCCGCGTTGTCGAGGAACACGCCGTTGCGGAATACCACGTCCACGACGAGGTTCTCGGGCGCAGTCAGGTCGAGGGCGTACGCATGGGACACGCCGTGGAGACCATGCTCTCCTCGGAGGCGGCGCTCCTCAGCGATGAGGCCACGGAGCTCGTCTTCACCAAGCGCTTCGCGGATGATGGACTGCTGAGCCTTGATTACCGTCGTCTGGATGAGCACGTCCAGGTGACCAGTCGAACCGAGTCGGTGGAGCGCCTCGTACCGCAGCGGCGCGGACCAATCATCGCCTGCATCGATACGAGCGGCTCAATGAAGGGTACGCCGGAACGCGTGGCGAAGGCCGCCTCTCTGGCGATCGCCCGGGAGGCCCTCCGGGAAGGCCGCCGTTGCTACCTGATCTCCTTCTCCACGGAGATCCGCACGCTCGAAGTCGCTGAACTCCCGAGGGACATTCCGGAGCTTTCCCGGTTCCTCGCCCACAGCTTCCACGGCGGCACCGACCTGCGCCCCGCCCTGCGGGAGGCGCTGCGAATGCTCCGGGAGGAGCGCTTCCGCCGCGCCGATGTCATTGCCGTCTCGGACTTCCAGATCCCGAAGATCGCCGACCGGATGAGCGCCGATCTCCAGGCCGCCCGGGACGCTTACGCCACGGTATTCCACAGTCTCACGGTGAACGACAAGCCCGTCACGGATCCCCTCAACCTTTTCGACTTCCGCTGGCACTACGATATCTCACACCCGGAGTCCGAAGGCATTGTCCTGGGCCGCTTCGCCGGGACCGCCGCGCAGCGCTCTTGACAAAGGGGTAGGTCGCGGACCGATACTTGTCCTCGTGTCACGTTCCATCGACCGAATTGTCGATCAAATCACTCACTCATACGCCTCCATTGGGGGAATCAACCACATCAGTGGCCCGAACCTCCCCTCCATGGAGAGCGTGATCAACATCATCGCCGACTTCGAGTCACTTATCTTCCCCGGATACAAGTCCGGCGACCTCCTTCGCGAGACGAACCTGCGGTACGTCACCGGCGAGACGGTGAACCGCCTGGTCCGCGCGCTCCAGAGCGAGATCTTCAAGAGTCTCTGCTTCAAGCGGCGCCTGGAGGACCCCGACAGTGGCGGCTACTGCCAGGAGACCGAAACAGCACGTCTGGAGGCGATGGATCAGGCGGAGATTCTCACCTTCGAGATTCTCGACTGCATTCCCGAGATCAGACGCCGCATCAAGCTGGACGTGGAAGCCGCCTTCGAAGGCGATCCGGCGGCACGGAGCCGGGACGAGGTCATCCTGGCCTATCCGGGAATCGAAGCGATCCTCATCCACCGGGTTGCTCACGACATCTGGCTCCGGCACGTACCGCTCATTCCCCGAATGATGTCCGAACACATCCACGGGAAGACCGGCATCGACATTCACCCGGGCGCTCAGATCGGCGACTACTTCTTCATTGACCACGCAACCGGCGTGGTGATCGGCGAGACGACAAAGATCGGTAACCACGTGAAGGTCTACCAGGGCGTCACCATCGGCGCCCTCAGCGTCTCCAAACGCCAGGTCGACACCAAACGCCATCCCACCATTGAGGACGATGTGACCATCTACGCCGGTGCAACCATCCTGGGCGGCGACACCACCATCGGGAAGGGCTCCATAATCGGCGGTAACGTCTGGATCACCGAGTCCGTCCCTCCCGGCAGCAAGATCTACAACCCGCCGGCAACGTACATTCGCAAGTAGCATGAACTGGTGCGAGAATTGTTGATCACCTATCAGGCTGCTCTACCTGTGACGACGGTTCCTCCGTGCGGCTCATCATGCGACCAGATGGAACGCCACCGCACCGGGCGGCAGGGCGACAGTGTCCATGTGCAACTGCCCTTTGCGCAGTCCGATCACCGGCGGATTCAGGTACTCGTGGTGCCAGATT
>CAZZIE010000028.1:0-37247 GCA_964654185.1 uncultured Spirochaetaceae bacterium
ATTGAGTGGCCCCCCTCGTGCGCCAGCGTGAAGACGTCTCTGAGCACATCCTTCTTGTAGTTCATGAGAATGTAGGGGTAGCCGTCGTAACCGCCGGCGCTGAAGGCGCCGGAGCGCTTACCCTTGTTCTCGTAGCGGTCGACCCAGCCGCCCTTGAGTCCGTCGCGGATTGTATTGGTGTACTCCGCTCCCAGCGGCTCCAGCGCCGTGACGACCCGGTCGACGGCTTCGTCATAGGTGTGGATAACCTCAATGTCCTTCACCATGGGCACCATGCGGTCGTAGAGCCGAAAGTCCTCGAGTCCGAGGACGCGCCGCCGCAACTCGTAGTACCGGTGCAAGGTCTCCAGGTTGTCCCGCACCGTCCCGACCAGGTTGTCGTAGACCGTCTCGGGCACATCGTCGGGGAAGAGGGCGGCCTGCCGGGAGTTGTCGAAGTTCCGCGCCCTGGCTTTATAGAGGTCGATGTTAACGCTGCCGGCATAGAGATTCGCCAGGGTGTTCTTGTGGTCTTCGAAGACCTGATGGAACTGCAGGAAGGCGCGCTTTCGCACGTCCCGGTCTGCATGCAGCAGGAAGCTCGAGAGGGTCGACTGCGACAGGGGCTTCTCGCCCTCGGGGGTTTCGACCGTGCCGAAATCGAGGTCCGCATCCGTCAGCGCGCCGAAGCTCTTCTGGGGCGTCTGGTTCGCCTCCTCCTGCATGGCCATGATGCGCTCTTCAGGCTCGGTGAGGATGTGCGGCTTCCACCGCAGCAGCTTCTTCAGGGAGATCCGGTAATCCGCCAGGACCTCATCCTTCAGGAAGTCCTGGATCCGCTCCTCCGGAATTGCCTGGATCTCCGGCGCAATGAAGCTCTCCGCGGTCTCCGCCTCGGTTCCCGCCTGGGTGATCCGGCCCATGCGCTCCTGGCTGGTGCCGTCCCCGACATCCTCCGCGTACCGCAGAAAGGCGTAGTGCCCCAGGCGCTCGCCCAGGCGCCCCATCTCGGCCTGGTGCTCCATGCACGCCTTGAGCTTTTCCGCCGACTCCCCGAGGGTGCCCTTGAACTCGGTGATCCCTGGCATCATCTCCTTGAATTGCTGGAAATCCCTCTCCCACTCCTCGTCCGAGGTGTAGAGGGATGACAGATCCCACGCGTCCTCAGGCCGTACCTGATCGCGGGTCGGAATGGTGTTCTGACTCATGCAGTGTCTCCTGAGATATGAATCGGCGCGGTCCCGGTCGGCCGTCAGTCCTGCGTCACCCTCGCCGCCGCGCTCGGCAGCCCGGCTTCCCGCAGATCGCCGCTGGTCCGCACCGTCGTTGCGTTTCCGGTAGGGTAGGCATGGGCGCCCCCGCCGTCAAGCGCGGCCTCGACGCCCCCGCCGCCGCAGCTGGCCCACCGCAATAACGGCCACCGTTACCAGGGTCAGCGGTGCGGCGAAGGCCAGGCCGATGGTCAGGCCCCGGGTTGCGACGCCCAGGAGGTATGCGAGGTAGGCGGCGTAGTAGGCCAGGAAGAGTCCACCCTCCCAGCGGTCAATGCGGAAGCCCGTGAAGAAGATGGGCAGGCACCCAAGGGCAACGACCACCATGACGATCATATCGAAGCGCAGGACTGCGGGCTCGACGGTCAGGCCGGGAAGGCCGGCCGCGGCCGCCCCGCCTCCTCCTGCTGCCCCGTCGGCGACGGCGCCGCCGCCCAGCACGATCAGGGCGTTGAAGATGTTGCTCCCCACCACGTTGCCCACGGCAATGTCGCGGTTGCCCCGGAGTCCCGCCACGACGGAGGTCACGAGCTCCGGCATGGAGGTCCCGGTCGCCACAATGACCACACCGATCACGAACTCGCTCATGCCCAGGGCCGTGGCAATGTCGGCGGCGCCGCGCACCAGCCACTGCGATCCGGCTACCAGCAGTCCCAGACCGACGGCAACCATGAGCAGGTTCACGAGCCACCGCGGCCGGGGTCGCGCCGCCGAGCCGGCTGCCGCCTCTTCGTCCGCGGAATGTGTCGCCCCGGCCGGCGCCGTGTCGGCTACCGGCCCGGGTGACTCGGCCGCACCGCCTCGCGCTCCGAGGCCCGCCTGCGATCGCGCCTGGCGGCGGGCAATCAGGATCAAGACAACGGTGTAGACCGCGAAGGCGGCCAGAAGGATGATTCCGTCTATCAGGCCGATGCTGCCGTCCGCCGCAACGGCCAGCGCTGCGAGGGAAGCGGCAATCATGACCGGCACGTCCAGCCGCACCAGCTGATGTGAGACGGCGAGCGGTGCAATGAGCGCGGAAATGCCGAGGATGGCGAGGACGTTGAAGACGTTGCTTCCGACGACGTTTCCCAGGGTCACCGCAGCGTTGCCGGTTGCGCCCGCGGTGACGGCCACCGCGAGCTCCGGCGCGCTGGTACCGAAGGCAACCACGGTGAGCCCCACGATGAGCGGGCTGATCCCGAGGGCCGCGGCAATCCCGGAGGCGCCGCGCACCATGAGCTCCGCCCCCACAATGAGCGCGAGCAGGCCGCCGACGACCAGAAGAATGCTCACGGGTGGGCACTCCGGGGGCGCTTCGTTTTCATCGGCCGGCTCCGCCGGCTACTCCTCATGGACCGCCACGATCATCTCGATCTCGACCGGCGCATTGAAGGGGAGGCTCGCAACGCCGACCGCCGACCGGGCGTGGGTGCCGCGCTCGCCGAAGAGCTCGCCCAGGAGGTCCGAGGCGCCGTTGACCACCTTCGGCTGCTCCGCAAAGTCCTCGGTGCAGTTCACGAAACCGACGACCTTCACGAACTGCCTGATCCGGTCGAAGGAGCCGAGGTAGTCGCGCAGGGTCGCCAGGTGGTTGAGCACCGCCCCGCGGGCGCACTGGTAGGCCTGGTCGGTCGTGAGGTCGCGGCCGACCTTGCCCTTCGGCTTGAAGTCGTGAATATCCGGGCTCACCGTTCCGGCAAGGTAGAGGGTCGACCCGTCGGCGACGCAGGCGGCGTAGGAGCCGGCCGGCATCGGCGGCGTCGGGAGCTCCATGCCCAGCTCTCTGAGCTTCGCTTCAATTGAGTCCGCCATGAGGCACCTCCAGAGTCATCATGAGTGTCGATGCACCGTTACACGCCGCCGCGGGGGTGTCAACACTGGAGCTTTGCATCCAGGGCGACCCAGCGGTCGGCGGCGAACACCAGAGGGTTCACGTCCAGCTCGGCAAAGCGATCGCCCAGATCGGCGACGAGCTGCGAAACCGAGATCAGCGTCTGTGCGAGGGCGTCGGTATCCACTTCAATGCCGCGGTAGCCCTGGAGGATGGGCGCCGACCGGAGCTCCGTCATCATGGCGCGGACGTCTTCGGGCGAGCAGGGAATGAGGCGGAAGGAGACATCGTCAAAGATCTCCGTGTAGATGCCCCCGGCGCCGAGCATGAGGGCCGGACCAAGGTCGGGGTCACGGAAGGCGCCGACGATCAGCTCCACCGTGGCCTCCGCCACCATCTCCTCGACCAGGACCGATTCCCCGGGAAAGCGCGATTGGAGCTCCTTCACCACGGCGCCGAGCTCCTCCCGGGTGATGCCCAGGCGCAGTGCCTTCGCCTCCGTCTTGTGGAGGATCCGCGGGGAGACGACCTTCACGGCGTAGGGACCGGAGAAGGGTGGGGTGGGGCCGCCCGCCGCGTCGTCACCGCCTCCGGCGTCAGCGCCGCCGTTGGCCGCCGCTCCGCTGCCGGGGTTCCCGCCGGCGCGGGCGGTTGCCGACGCCACGCCGTCCGTCGCCCCGCCGCGGGTTTGCGCGGCGCTCGGGGGCACCACGATCCGCCGCGGCGTCGCCACCCCGTACGCCTCCAGGAGCGCCTTCGTGTCGGCCTCGGTGGGGCCGTCGGGGTCCGGGAGCGCCGCGAGCCACTCCGCCGCCGCGCCGGTGGGCGAAGCATTGAGCGGTGGCCGGAGCGTCGGGCCCGTCGGCATCGACACAATGTCTGATCTCTCGACGAGAACGCGGGCGGCGCGGATGGCCCGGGGGAGAGAGGTGAAGGTGGCCAGACCGGCGTCGGCGAAGGCGCCAGTGCGGGCGTCGGTGCGCGGGCCGTCCTGGGTGAAGACCAGGATGGGCTTGTCGGTTGCGGCGGCAACCGCGCCGAGGCGAGGGATCAGCTCGTCGCCGATGTCGGCGGGGGAGAAGAAGGCGACGACGACGACCATGTCGACGCCATGGTCCGCGGCGACGATTTCCACGGAGCGTGCGAAGGCGTCGGTGTCCACCCCGGCGGTGAGGTCGACGGGGTTGTGGGTCGAGGCGAAGGGGAGGAGGACATCCTTCAGGGCGGCCTCGGTGGGCTCGGAGAGGGTGGCCAACTCCAGGGCGGCACGGGGGTGGGCGGACTCAATGAAGTCGGTCGCCATGACGCCGTAGCCGCCGGCGGGGGTGACCACAGCGACGCGGTTGCCCCGGGGGATCGGCGCCGCCGAGACGGCGCAGGCGGCATCCGTGAGCTCCTCGTCGTCGGTGACGCGCTGAATGCCGAACTGGCGCAGCGCCCCGTCGACGACGCGGTCCGACCCGGCGAGTCGCCCGGTGTGGGAGGAGACCGCCGCGGCGCCGCCGGCGGTGCGGCCCGCCTTCAGCAGAAAGACCGGCTTCTCCCGGCTCGCCTCCGCGGCGGCGGCCAGGAGGCGCCGCCCTTCGCCGAGGTGCTCGAGATAGAGGCAGATGGCGGTGGCATCCGCATCCCCGGCGAAGTGGGGAATGAAGTCGACCGTCGAGAGGTCGATGGCGTTGCCCAGGCCAATGAAGCTGCCCAGGGGAAAGGAGGTCACCGCGGCGCGGCGCACCGCCTCCACCGCGACGGATCCGCTCTGACTGATGAGGGCGACGCCGGGCGCGCCCGCCCCGCCCGCGGCTGCCGCATGTTCCACGAAGACCGTATCCATGCCGGACGCGGGGACCTGCAGGCCCAGGGTGTTCGGCCCGAGGAGTCGCGTGCCGGAGCCGGCGACGGCGTCGGCGAGGCGCCCCTCGAGGGCCTTGCCGCCTTCGCCGGCCTCACCGAAGCCGCCGGCCAGGACAATGACGAAGGGCATCTTCCTTGCGATGCACGCTTCCGTGGACTGAACGGCGCCCTCCGCCGACACGGCAATGACGGCGACGTCGACGCCCTCCGGGAGGTCCGCGACGCTGCGGTAGGCGGGCACCTTCAGGATGGTGTCGCGCTTCGGGTGGACCGGGTAGACCGTCAGACCCGACGCGGTGAGTTGCTCCATGACCAGGCGGCCGGGCCTGGCCGCCGTCTCGGTGGCGCCGATCACTGCTACCGCCGCCGGCGCGAGCAGCCGGCTCAGAGAGGTGGATTCCGCTTCATGCTGCATGGCGGCAGTATCGCATTGAACCGGCAATCGCGCCAGAACGCATTCCCTCACTCCGCCCGCAGCACGGCCGCCCCCTTCGCCGGCACCGGGATACCCTTTCCGGCGGGAACCTGAGCTCCTGCAAACAGGTCGATGTATACGGCCTCACCCTCGACCGGCAGTGTTACCGCTTCCTCCGAGGCGTTCACCGCCACAATGACGGTTTCCTCAAGGCTCTCCCTGACGAAGGCGAAGGTTTCATTGCTGACGTGGAGCTGCCGGTAGGTGCCGCGGCGGATCGCCGGGCTCTCCCGGCGAATGCGCGAGAGCTCGCCCAGGAAGCGGATCAGGCGGTCGTCGTCCTTCGGAACTTCATGCCAGGCCGGCCGCAGGGCGGCATCTCCCTCCGCCCTGGATCCGGGGATGAGCCACTCGCTGCCGTAGTAGACGGAGGGAACGCCGGGCATGGTCCAGAGCAGGGCGTAGAGGGGAAAGACGTGATCCGCATCCGCGAGGGATGTCGTGACGCGGTCCACATCGTGGTTGTCGGCGAAGTTGTAGGTCGGCACCGGCGCCGCGGCCCCGCCCCCGTTCTCGGCGTGGCCGCTTGCCGCGTCGCCTCCGCTCGCCGCATCGCCGCGGGTCAGGAGGCCGCCGTCGCCGAAGAGGCGGTCCAGGCTGTGGGCAATCTCGAAGTAGTTCCGGTCGTTGTGGGAGGACCAGAGACCCTTGTAGCACTCGTAGTTGGTGACGCTGTGGAGGCGTCCCGGCGCGGTGAGGGCGGCGTAGTCGCCGTGGATCATCTCCCCCATGAGCCAGAACTCGCCGCCGGCCCCGGCGCCGAGATCATCCGTGACGCGGCGGAGCTCCTCCAGGAAGTCGTGAGGGAGGAGGTAGGCCACATCCAGTCTGAGCCCGTCGATGCCGAAGCTCCGCCTCATCTGCCGGACCGCCTCGAAGAGGTGCTCCCGGACGTCGCGGTTGTCCAGATTGAGGGAGATGAGCGTATCGGTTCCCTCCCAGCCTTCATAGACGAAGCCGTCGCCGTAGCCGTTGTTCCGGGAGAAGTCCACGCCGCGGAACCACTCCCGGTAGGGCGAGTCGGCACCCTTTGTCCGGAGCTCCCGGAAGGCCCGGAAGTCCCGGCCGACGTGGTTGAATACCCCGTCGAGGACGACGCGGATGCCCAGTTCGTGGGCGCGGGTGACCAGGCGGGTGAGGGTCTCGTTTGTGCCGAGGCGCCGGTCCGCGGTGAAGTAGTCGGCGGTGTCGTAGCCGTGGCTGCCGGACTCGAAGAGCGGCCCCAGGTAGAGGGCGTTATAACCCTGGGCGGAAATGGTCGGGAGATGCTCGATGACGAGGTTCAGGCGCTCCACCGGCGCCCCGGCGCCGTCGCCCGTGGTAGGGTAGGGCGTGCCCGGTGCCGGATTCTCTGCGGGGGCGCCGCAGAAGCCGAGGGGGTAGATGTGATAGAACTGCGAATCTGTCCACCAGGGGGTGTGGGACGTACGCATCGATCTCGCTCCTTTCTTCTCTTTCAGGAATAGATACCGTGGCTGAACTGATGCATGATCCGATGCGCCAGATCCGGCGCCGCCTCGACGTGGCCGTCCAGGAGGAGCTCGGCGTAGGTGAAGCAGACGCCGAGGAAGCCGGCGGTGTAGGCGTACTCCCGGCCGCGCATGTTGCCGTGGTCGGTGGCGGCGGCGGTGAATATATCCCGGACAGCGGCGCCCAGGCGCTCAATGACCGGCCAAATGATCTGCCGCGCCTCGCTTGCAACCGGGCCGTGCTGGAGCGCCAGGATGAGGCGGGTCTCACGTGGATACCGATGCGCGAAGCGCAGGACCCCGTCGACGAGGGCCTGAAGAGTTCCCGGCAGGTCGCCCTCGTAGGAAAGGGCGGATCCGAGGGTCTCGAAGAGCCGGGTCTCCAGGTCTCCGCAGATCGTCTCCAGGAGGCCACGCTTGCTCCCGAAGTAGTGGTAGAGCGTCGGCTTGGTGAGGCCGGCTTCATCCACGATCTTCTGGACACCTACTGCGTCGTATCCGTGCCGCGTGAAGAGATCGAGGGCGGTTTCGAGGAGGGCGTCCTTCGCGCCGTCATGGTGCCGTGCCACGTGTGCAATATACCGATCGGTATACTGGATGTCAAGGCGAACAGCGTCAAGGCGTGCAGTCCGCAGCCCCGCGGCGCCGTCCGCGCGGCCAGGCGCGCGGCCTCCCGCCGGACGCCTGAGCTGCGTCCGGGCTACTCACCGACAGGAGAGCGTGACTGCAACGCGCGCTCCCCCGTCCGGTCCCTTGTTCGACAATTCGACCGAGCCGCCGTGCTGATGCGCGAGTGCCTCCACAACGGAGAGGCCGAAACCGCGGCCTTTCTGTTCCAGAATGGATGGGGGGAAGCCCCGGCCGTTGTCGGAGATGACCATACGGAGGCGAGCGAGGCTATCCACTCCCGGGGACGGAGCTTCTGAGCCGGTGTTGTCGTCGGATCCGGCCACTGCGTCCGCCGCACCCGCCGCGTCCGCTGCACCCGCCGCGTCCGCCGCACCCGCCGCGTCCGCCGCATCCGCCGCACCGGTGTTCCTGCCGCGCTCCCTGGTCGGCCGCACTACCACCCGTACCCGGGGCTCGGCGGTGGTGTCGAAGGCGTACTTCTCCGCATTCGTGACGAGCTCGTTGGCAATGAGGCCCAGGGAGAGGGCGACTCTCGACGTGACCCGGACCTCCGACAAAGAGGTCTCCAGAACACCGTCGGAGTCTGCAAGAACCTGGTGATGGGCCGACAGGGCGTGCTCCAGGACCCCGGACGCGTTGACGTCCCCGCTGGTTCCTGAGCTGTCCTGCAGAGCGCTGTAGACGTGCTGGATGGTCTCGACCCGGCGGCGCGCCCTGGCAAGAGCGTTCTCCGCTACGGGATTGGCGGCGTTCTCCTGCTCCAGATACAGGAAGGAGCTGATGAGCATGATGTCGTTCTTGACGCGGTGATGAACCTCGCGATTCAGAAGTGCCTGCTCCTCGGCGCGACGGGTGGCTTCTTCGGCGCGCTTTCGGTCGGTCATGTCGATCATGGTCACGAGCCAGCCGGTTACCGCGCCGCTCTCGTCTGCGACGGCTCCAATGTCCGCCTGGACCCACCGGGGGGCATCCCCGTCGCCGGTCGTGACGACGTAGAGGTCGGCCCGTTCCGTCGTGCGGGATGCCGCCGCCCGGTACAGGGCGGCGCGGTAGGCGTCCCGGCTCTGGGCTGTGAGAAATCCGTCCAGGCGGCTGGCCATGAGGAGGGGCCGACGCCGTCCCAGGAGCGAGACTGCCGAGACATTGGCCCGGGTTATCCGGGTCTCCGCGTCCAGGGTGAGGTAGCCAACCGGGGCGCTCTCGTAGAGCCGCTGGTAGTCATCCTTCGCCGACTCCAGCTGAACCTGTGCCTCCCGGAGCTCTTCGTTCTGGATCTCGAGCTCGGCGTGGCTCACCTTGAGCTCATGAATGAGCTCCATGACACTGTTGATTCCGTCCGGGAATTTGGTACTCTCCGTGCCGGTCCCGGACCTGGTGACCAGCTCCTCGGCCTCCTTGCGGAGGAGATCGAACATGTCGCTGCTTCGATTGCGATCAGTCACCGTTCTCGGATTCCTCCGGTGTACGCTCCACGAAGCGAAGCACGATGCGGTACGGAAGGCCTTCGCTGCGGGTCACGATCCGGCCCTCCACTTCATACGCCCGGCGGCGTCCGCCACGGGATACCGTAACGTTCACGGGCCCGAAATCCCGGTCCTCGTCAACCGCCGCTGTCAGGCGCTCCTCGAGCTCCGGGGTGCCGACGTCGCTCTCCATGGCGAAGAGATCCGTACCCGCAATGCTCTCTTTTGTTGTTCCCACCACCTGACAGAAGGCGTCGTTCGCCAGTGATATGCGGCGCGCCTCGTCGAGGGCGACCAGGGGCTCCGGATTCATGTCCACCACGCGGCGCGCCAGCTCCAGGGCGCGGTCCTTCTCCTCGTTTATCTCCTCCAGGCGCTCCTGGATCTCCTTCTGGGTGGATATGTCTACGAAGGTCAGCACCGCACCGTCAATGCGGTTGTCCGTGGTGCGATAGGGCGTGATCCGCATATCGTACCAGCGACCGTCGGTCGAGCGCACCTCCCTGGTTACGGCCTGAAGCTCGTCGACTACCGCCACGACATCGTCGTGAAGATTCTGATACTCCAGCCTGGTGGAGACGTGACTGAGGGGCCGACCCACGTCGGTCTCAATGAGGTTCGCCACCTGCGTCGCGTGGTCGGTGAAGCGCCGAATCTTCAGCTCCCCGTCGACGAAGATGCTGGCCACGTCGGTGCTGTTCAGGAGGTTGCGCATGTCGTCATGGGCGGCTGCGAGCTCCTCCACCTTGCTCTGCAGCTCGGAGTTCACGGTGTTGAGCTCCTCATTGAGGGACTGAAGCTCCTCCTTGGAGGACTCGAGCTCCTCGTTGGTGGACTGCAGCTCCTCATTGGAGGACTGCATCTCCTCATTCGCCGAGTGCAGCTCTTCGTTTGCGGCTTCGAGCTCTTCCACGGTGGTCTGGTGGCTTGTGCGGGTCTCCTGGAGCTCCCGTTCCAGCTCGGCAATGCGGCCTGCCCGTTCCTCCTCGGGTACCTCCGTGGCTCCCGCTTCGCCGGTGCTCTGAATCCAGCGTTCGGGTATCTCCTCGAATACGACGAGGAAGCGCCCCTCGATCTGGGAGGGCTCCTTCAGCGGCCGGACATGAAGATCGATGGTGACGCTGTCGCCATTGGCGCGAACCCGAATGCCGTGGCGTATGACCTCCTTGTCGGCGGACTGGGCCGCCCGGAGCGCCGTAGAGAGTTCCAGTCGGAGTCCCTGCCGCGCCATGTCCACGACGTTGTGGGTCGCCGGGCCGGTGACCGCTTCCAAATAGCGGCCGGTGTGGCCGAGAACGTGAATGATGTTGCCCTCTCCGTCGGTCAGCACGGCGTTGGGGGTATAGTGGTTCAGGAGCGCCTGCTGCGCGAGGACGCCGACATTGCCTCGGGGTTGTTGTGGCCGGGGCTGTTCCTCGTCGCTATCCTTGCGTTCCACACTCTTACCCGTGGGGAAGCTGACCGGCCCGCGCACGCTGTCGGGCACCTCCCGGCGGCGATAGATCTTCCAGCGATTGTCCACCGTGGAGTAGAGCCGGGTGAAGCTGCCGATTGTCTCCGACGAGCCGAGCATCAAGACGCCGTCGGTCTGCAGGGTATAGTGAAAGAGTCGGAGCAGGCGTTCCTGTTCGGTCCGTTCCAAATAGATGAGCAGATTCCGGCAGCAGAGGAGGTTGAGCCGGGAGAACGGCGGGTCCTTCAGGACGTCCTGTACCGAAAAGACCACGCTCTCCCGGAGCTCCTTGCGCACCCGGTAGGTGTCGCCCTCCTTCACGAAGAAGCGGCGCAGGCGCGTCTCGGTGACGTCCGCTGCAATGCTCTGGGGGAAGAGACCGGTGCGCGCCTTCTGTATGGCGCGGGAGTCGATGTCGGTGCCGAAGATCTGATAGGAGAAGCGCCCTTGCGGCACCTGATCAATCGCTTCATGGATCAGCATGGCGATGGAGTACGCCTCTTCCCCGGTTGAGCACCCGGGAATCCACACCCGCAACGTGGTCTCCGGCGGTGTCTCCTGGAGCAGCGGCACTATCGCCTTGTCCCGTAGCGCTTCGAACGACTCCGCATCCCGGAAGAAGTGGGTTACCCCAATGAGAAACTCCCGGAACAGCGTTTCGACTTCCACCGAGTTCTGCCGAAGCAGGCGGATGTACTCATCGTAACTGTCGATCTCGTGGAGGGTCATGCGTCGGCGGATGCGCCGGAGAAGGGTGGTGCGCTTGTATGCGGCGAAGTCGTGTCCCATTTTGGTGCGGACCACGGCAAACACCTTCGAGAGCCAGCGCTCATCGCTCTCATCTACCGTGACCGCCTGCTCCGACGGCTGCGCCGGCGGTCCATGGCGGAAGTGCTGGCTCAGGACCACCGGCATCTCGGCAGGATCCAATTCCATGTCCGCCACGCCGGTGAACATGGCGCTCCGGGGCATACCGCCGTGACCGGCCGTCGCCGCGGTCTGCACCAGGACAAGCCCCTCTTTGGCCTTGATGTCCTTGATGCCGCCGGACCCGTCCGACCCGGTGCCCGAGAGTATCACGGCGCCCGCATTTGCCCCCTGATCCGCCGCGAGGGAGCGGAGAAAGGGGTCGATTGCCAGGGTGGGATGGGCTTCCGAGTGATCCAGAAGCTGAATGCCGCCCCCGTAAATCTGCACCTCCTTGCCGGGAGGTGCAATGAAGACGTGATTCGGTTCCAGGGCCTGACCGTCTTCGGCCTGGGTCACCGGGATCCTGGCAACCCGCCCAATGAGCTCCGGCATGGCAGTGGGCTGGTCCGGTGCCAGGTGCACCACAACCACGAAGGCCATGCCGCTGTCCGCGGTGACATTCTCGAAGAAGCTCTTCAGCGCCTCCAGCCCACCGGCGGAAGCGCCCAGACCTATCACGGGAAAGGGTGTGCCTGTTGGAGATTGATCGGAGGCGTCGCTGGAATTCTCGGTGCCCTGCTTCCTGGCCATGTTCCTCCCGCGGCCGTGCGCGGCAGCCTCCTTTTGTCGCACAAAGGGGGGATATGGTCAATGTTGTTAACTAACACCCCCGCGGTTTGCCCGCCGCGGTTTGACCGGCGCGGTTTGACCGGCGCCCTCCGCGTGATATCCTCGCGGCATGAGTACGACCGTCGTTACCCTTGGAGAGATCATGCTGCGCCTGAAGTCGCCCGGCTTCGAGCGCCTGCTGCAGAGCCCGACGCTGGAGGCAACCTTCGGAGGCGGGGAGGCCAATGTCGCCGTGAGCCTGGCGGGCTACGGCTTCAATGCGCGTTTCGTCTCGGCCGTGCCGGCGAACCCCGTGGGGGACGCCTGCGTGGCGGAGCTCCGTCGCCGCGGCGTCGACCCGGGTTTCATTGCGCGCCGGGGGGAGCGCCTCGGCGTCTACTTCCTGGAGGCGGGAGCCGTCCAACGGCCGTCCAAAGTGATCTACGACCGCAGTAACTCGGCCATCGCGACGGCGGGGCCTGGGGACATCGACCTCAATGGTGCCTTTGATGGGGCCGACTGGTTCCACATAACCGGCATTACCCCGGCCCTGAGCGAGAGCGCCGCGGAGCTGTCGGTGGAGGCGGCGCGGCTGGCCAAGGAGCGCGGCCTGTCCGTCTCGTGCGACCTGAACTACCGCAAGAAGCT
This sequence comes from uncultured Spirochaetaceae bacterium, assembly GCA_964654185.1. Taxonomy (GTDB): domain Bacteria; phylum Spirochaetota; class Spirochaetia; order DSM-27196; family PWMO01; genus CAYFQV01. The sequence continues at coordinate 12,571 of CAZZIE010000028.1, forward strand.
CTGGAAGTACGGGAAGACGCCGCAGGAGGTGATGACCCGGATCATGCCTCATGTGACTGTTGCCGTCGGCAACGAGGAGGACTACCAGAAGTCCCTGGGCGTCGAGCTGGACGCGGACGTCGCGTCGGGTGAACTGGACCGCGACGCCTACGCCGCCATGGCGCGGCGCGTTCTGGAGCGCTACCCGGACCTCCGCGCTGTCGCCGTCACCCTGCGGGAGAGCCGCTCCGCCTCGCACAACGGCTGGTCCGCCATGCTCGCCACCCGGGAGGAGGTGCGCTTCTCCCGGCACTACGAGATCACGCACATCATCGACCGCGTCGGCGCCGGCGACTCCTTTGCGGCGGGCCTCATCTACGGATTGAATGCCTTAGGGGACGATGCCGACGCCCTTGAGTTCGCCGTCGCAGCCTCCTGCCTGAAGCACACCATCCCCGGTGACTTTGCCCTTCTCTCCGTGGCGGAAGTCCAGGCCCTCGCCGGCGGCGACGCTTCCGGCCGGGTTCAGCGCTAGGGGGTGGTTCGGGGCCGGTCGCCTGCGGGGGCGGGGCGGCCCCTGCGGGGGCAGGGCGGCCCCTGCGGTTCACGTCTGGACGGGGCGGCGGGCCCGGCGCGCCTGTTGCGGGGCGGCCGCTGGGGCGCGTCCCGCCCGCTGTTCCGGGACGTCCGCTGCGCCACCCGCGCGCCGTGCCGCCCGGCGCGCTACGTCCCTTCCTCCCGGCGCCTCAGCCACGCTCCCGGGGAGACGCCCGTGTGCTTCCGGAAAACCCGGTAGAAGTGCGCCAGATCCTCGAAGCCGCAGGTGTAGGCGGCGCCGACGATTGAGTGGGATCCCCCGGCAAGGAGGGACTGCACCGCTTCAATGCGGAGACACTGCAGCCGGGCAATGAAGGACTCCCCGGCGGCCTCCCTGAAGAGCTCGGAGAAGCGGCGCCGTGAGAGATCCGTTGCCGCGGCGGCACGGTCCAGGTCCCAGGGCTCGTGAATCCGAGCCGGCAGACTCCCGGCGAAGTCCTCAACGCGCTCCGCCGCGGTGGCGCCGTGCGGCTCCTCCAGACCTGCAGCCAGGTCACAGAGCAGCCGGTTCAGCATGGTTTCCTGCAGGAGCCTGCGGTCCGGGCGCTCTCCCCGCTGCTCCAGCGCCAGGAGATCCCGCCACGGGCGATGCTCCCGCACCGTCGCGCACGCCCTTCCGGGACACTTTGCATGCGCCGCGACGATGCGATCCCAGAGCTCCCGCCGTCCCGGGCAGTTGTCCAGCGTCTCATCCGAGAGCGCCACCACTACCAGATTGGTCGCCCGCTCGTCCATGAAGCGGTGACTCCTGCCGCGGGGCACCACGATTATGCTCCCGGGCCCCGCCGTGCACGATCGGGAACCACCTATCTCCACCCGGGTCTTTCCGCGGAGCACCATGAAGAGCTCGTGAAACTCGTGCTCCTGGGCTACCATGCGGAAACTCGCCGCGTGAAGACTCTCGGCGGCGCGGATCCCCGACGCCGGCAACGTAATGGTGACGGGATGCGTAGCTGGCACAGAGCCATTCTACCGCGGCCTGTCCGGGCGGTCACTAACACCTTTGAATTGCCGGGACGGTTAGGTGCGTGTATCCTTCTAGGAGGTATGCTCATGCCGGAAATCGTCGATCGAATGACCGAGGTGCTCGAAGCGGGGTTCGAGGTGAAGGACCCCAATGCGGTCCGCCGCTATGCGGAGCTCTTCCACGAATACGCCATGAGCCGACGCGAGCATCAGGAGAGTCTGGAACGGAACCAACAGACAATGGAGGCGTTCCGCTCGGAGCTTCAGGAGCGACGCACCGAGTTCCGTTCAGAGCTCCAGGAGCAGCGCACGGAGTTCCGTTCAGGACTCCGTGAGGTGACGGGGGAAATCCATGTGCTCGCCGAGACCATGCAACAGGGCTTCAGGCAGATGGAGAAGCGCTTCGAACAAGTGGACAAGCGCTTCGAACAGGTCGACAAGCGCTTCGAGCAGGTCGACAGGCGCTTCGATCAGGTCGACAAGCGCTTCGAACAAGTGGACAGGCGCTTCGAACAGGTCGACAAACGCTTCGAACAAGTGGACATGCGTTTCGAACAGGTCGATAAGCGCTTCGAGGAAACCCGCGAGGACATGAACGCGCGGTTCGAGGCAACCCGCGAGGACATGAACGCGCGGTTCGAGCAAATGGACAAGCGCTTCGAGGAGACCCGGGCGGACACGAATGCGCGGTTCGAAGAAACCAGGACGGACATGAACAACCGGTTCGAGCAGGTGGACAAGCGTTTCCATGAAATCCGGACCGACATGAATGCGCGCTTCCAACAAGTGGACAGGCGCTTCGAGGAGATGCGCACGGACATGAATGCCCGGTTTCGTACTCACGAGTGGATCCTTGGCATCGGCATCACCCTGTTGGTAACCCTGATGTCGGTCTTCGAGTTTGTGACCTGACCCGATCCCGGGGCTTCGGCGCCCGGTGCGGATTGCCCGATCTGCAAACCGCGTCGTACCTGATACGCAAAGACGAACTCCCCCGCTTTCTGGCATGCTCGGGGCATGAGCGATCAGGAAGAGCGTGCGAGCCGGGACGGAAGCACCCCCGCTGATGCCGCTGATGCCTCGGCTGCCGGTGCGTCGGCTATTGGAGGCGGTCGCCCGGTTCTGATTACCGGTGCGAGCCGCGGTCTCGGGCGGGGCATTGCCGTTGAGCTTGCCCGGGCCGGTTTCAGTGTTGTTGTCAACTATCGAAGCAACGAAGCCGCCGCGGCGGAGACCGTGAGGCTCTGCGAGGCGGTCCGGCCGGAGTTCGCCCCGGGCCCTGCACCGGACGGGGCACCGCACACGCAGCGCTTCCTCGCCGTTCAGGCCGACGTCTCCAGTGCCGCGGATCGGGAGCGCCTGGTGGAGAGGGCCTTTGAGGAGTTCGGAGCGCTCTACGGCCTGGTGAACAACGCCGCCATGTCTCCACGGGAGCGGCTGGACATCACCGAGGCGACCATCGACTCCTTCGAAGAGGTGCTCCGCACCAACCTCACCGGCCCGTACTTCCTGACGCAGCTCGTTGTGCGGAGGTGGCTTGGCGAGGCCGGCGGCCCTCCGGAACCCCGGCAACATCCGGACCCACGGCACCACATCGTATTCATCACTTCAATAAGTGCCTCGACGGTGAGCACCAACCGCGGGGAGTACTGTGTCGCCAAGGCGGGGCTCGCTATGGGGGCGGAGCTCTGGGCCGCGCGGCTTGCCGGGGAAGGGATCAGCGTGTACGACCTGCGTCCGGGCATCATGGAGACCGACATGACCGCCGGGGTCCGCGAGAAGTACTCGCGTCTGATCGGGGAGGGGCTGGTGCCGCAGCGGAGGTGGGGGCAGCCGAAGGACATCGGCCGCATGGTGCGGAGCCTCATGAGCGGCGATTTCCCGTTCTCCACCGGCGCCGTAATCTACGCGGACGGCGGCTTCAACATCTCGCGGCTGTAAGGCGAGGCGGCATACGGCAAGGCGGCTGCCCCGCGCCCGGCCCGCGACCGGCACCGGCGTCCCGTCCAGGCGCACCGCCGGAGCCACTGCCTGCAAGGAGGATCACCATGATCGATATCAAGAACGCACCCACCCTGGATGCGGTTGCGGCTAAGCTGCCTCGGGTCTTCGAGGCGGCCACCCGGGCGACCACCCTCCTGCGGAACACCTGGTCTCCCGAGCGCGGCGCCCCGGTCTACACCCGCGCCGGTGAGTACACGACCCGCGGATGGACCGAGTGGACCCAGGGCTTCCAGTTCGGCAACGCCATCTACCTCTACGAGGCCACCGACGACCCGGCCATGCTCGACTACGGCCGCGACGGGACCCTCCGCCACATGGCAACGCACGTGACCCATACGGGGGTCCACGACCACGGCTTCAACAACATCAGCACCTACGGCAACCTTCTGCGGCTCATGGCCGAGGGAAGAATTGAGAGCGATGCCTGGCAGGCCGACTTCTACCGCCTTGCTCTGAAGCTCAGCGGCGCCGTCCAGGCGAGTCGCTGGACCGACCTCGCCGACGGTCTCGGCTACGTCCCGAGTTTCAACGGCCCGCACTCCCTCTTCTCGGACACCATCCGGTCCATGCGCGCCCTGGCCGTCGCGCATCAGCTCGGCCACGTGCTCATGGGCGAGCAGGACATGCGGGTCTCTCTATTGCAGCGGCTCCTGCAGCACGTCCTGGCCACGGCTACCTACAACGTCTACTACGGCGAGGGCCGGGACTCCTGGGACGTCCGGGGCCGCACCGTTCACGAGTCCATCTTCAACGTGAACAACGGCGTCTATCGCTGTCCAAGCACGCAGCAGGGCTACGCGCCCTTCACCACCTGGACGCGGGGACTCTCCTGGATCGTCTCGGGCTTCGCCGAAGAGTTGGAGTGGCTCGCGACGGTTCCGGAGGGGGACTTCGCGGCGCTGGGTGTAGCGGCGGGCGCCGGCGCCCGGGGCGGCCGCGCCGGGACGGACGGCCGCGCCAAGACGGGTGGCCGCTCCAACACGGACGGCAGGGCGGGCGGCGCGCCGGACCTCGCCGACCGAGCTGCAATGGAAGCCGCCTTCCTCCGCGCCGCCTGCGCCACGGCGGACTTCTTCCTGGCGAACACCCCTACCGACGGCGTGCCCTACTGGGACACCGGTGCGCCGGGCCTGGCGAAGCTCGGGGATTACCTGAACCGGCCGGCGGATCCCTTCAACGCCCACGAGCCCGTCGACAGCTCCGCGGCAGCAATCACCGCCCAGGGACTGTGGAGACTCGGCACCTATCTGGATGCTCACGCCGAGCGGCTGGCGGCCGTAGGCATCGACCTGAATGGAGATGGTGCACGGAACTACCACGTGGATGAGATCTGTGAGCGCGGCCGGGACTACCGATGCGCCGCGCTGGTCTGTGCGGACGCCCTCTTCGACGAGCCCTACCTGAGCACCGGCGGCGAGCATCAGGGCATTCTGCTCCACACGATCTACCACCGGCCGAACGGCTGGGACTACGTGCCGCCGGGTGCTGCGGTACCTCACGGCGAGTCGTGCATGTGGGGGGACTATCACCTCCTCGAGCTCGCGGTCATGCTCAAGCGCGAGGACGAGGGCGCCGGGGCGCAGCGCTTCTTCGACATTGGACCGGCGGAAGGGGCGCCGCGCTGATGGCCGCCTCCCGATCCTCCGGCACGCCCGGGTACGCGCGTCCCTCCCGGAGCGACGGCCTGCGCCGCTTTGCCCTCCACACCGTCACGACGAAACCCTGGCCGATCGAGACCGCCATAGATGCCTACGCCCGCGCCGGCTTCGGCGGCATCTCCATCTGGCGCGAGGCGCTCCAGGACCGCGACCCCGCTGCGATCCGGCGACAGTTGCGGGAGGCCGGTCTCGTCGGTGTCAGCCTGGTCCGGGGCGGCTTCTTTGCCGGTGCCGATGCTCACGTCCGCGCCCGGGCGCTGGAGGAGAACCGCCGCTGCATTGCGGAGGCCGCGGAGCTGGAGCTCCCTCTCGTCGTTCTGGTCTGCGGCGCCGACCCGAACCAGAGCCCGGCGGAGAGTCGGCGCCAGATCGTCGACGCGCTGGTAGCGCTTGCCCCTGAGGCTGAGGCCGCCGGCGTGCACCTGGGAATCGAGCCGCTCCACCCCATGTACGCGGACACACGGAGCGCGGTGAACACGCTGACCGACGCGGTGGACATGGCGCTGGAGTCGGCTGGGGGTGCGGGGGCGGCTCCGGCCCCGGGGGCGGCCGCGACGGACCGCGGCGGGGCAACGGCGGATCGCGGCGCAGGCGCAGGCGCCGGCGCGGCCGGCGGTGAGACCTCGGCGACGACTCAGCCTCCGTTGCGCACGGTCTGCACGGTCGTGGACGCCTACCACCTCTGGTGGGATCCGCGCCTCGAAGGCGAGATCCGGCGCGCCGGCCGGGAAGGGCTGCTCGGGGCCTTTCACGTCTCCGACTGGAAGGTGCCGACTGAGGACCTGCTCCTCGATCGCGGGCTGATGGGAGAGGGGTGCATAGATCTGCCGGGGATTCGCCGGTCCGTTGACGCCGCGGGGTTCGATGGCTTCATTGAGGTCGAGATATTCTCCCGGCAGTACTGGAATCTGGATCAGGCGGAGTGGCTCGCCATGATCGCGCAGGCGTGCCGGGAATCGGTGTAGGGGAACCACGACGGGGCGGACGTCCCGGATCCCCGCGCCGTGCCGGGGCGGGGACGGACCGGCGATGCCCGGGCGGCGGATGAGCGCCCGAACGCGGGAACAAGGAGGCGTGGCAGTGCGGGAAGTGCGTGTAATCATGAACGGCGTGACCGGACGGATGGGCAGGAACCAGCACCTGCTGCGGAGCATCCTGGCAATCCGGCGCGACGGCGGGGTGGCGGTCGCCGGTGGCGCTGCGGCCGGCGAGACCATCATGCCGGTGCCGGTGCTGGTTGGCCGGAATGAACGCAAGCTCGAGGGGCTGGTTGCGGAGCTCGCACCGGAGCACGGAGAGCTCGAGTACACGACCGACCTGGATGCGGCCCTTGCCGTTTCGACGAACCAGATCTACTTCGATGCCACCGCAACCCACGCGCGGGAGAAGGGCGTGGCCGCGGCGATCCGCGCGGGCAAGGCGGTCTACTGCGAGAAGCCCGTCGCCGCCGACACGGAGACCGCCCTGCGGCTCCACCGCCTTGCAGCGGAGGCGGGAGTGAAGAACGGCGTCGTCCAGGACAAGCTCTGGCTGCCCGGCCTTCTGAAGCTCAAGTATCTCATCGACACCGGCTTCTTCGGACGCATCCTTGCGGTCCGGGGCGAGTTCGGCTACTGGGTCTTCGACGGCGTCCACCAGCCCGCCCAGCGCCCCTCCTGGAACTACCGCCGCGAGGACGGGGGCGGCCTCATGCTCGACATGTTCTGCCACTGGCGCTACCTCATGGACAACCTCTTCGGCGGCGTCCGGTCGGTGAGTGCCGTCGCCGCCACGCATGTTCCTGAAAGGGTCGATGAGAACGGGCACCGCTACGCATGCACCGCCGACGATGCCGCCTACGGCATTTTTCGGCTGGAAGGTGGGGTCGTCTGTCAGTTCAACTCCAGCTGGGCCACCCGGGTGCGCCGGGACGATCTGCTCACCCTGCAGGTGGACGGCACCCACGGCTCCGCGGTGGCCGGGCTTCGGGAATGCCGGGTCCAACACGACGCGCAGACGCCGAAGCCGGTGTGGAATCCCGACGTTCCGAGCCCCATTGACTACTACGAGGACTGGGCCGAGATGCCGACGCGCGAACCCGGGAAGAACGCCTTCCGGGCGCAGTGGGAGCTCTTTCTGCGCCACGTCGTTGCCGACGAGCCCTTTCCGTGGACGCTCCTCGAAGGGGCGAAGGGCGTGCAACTCGCCGAGCTCGGCGGGCAGAGCCACGCCGAGGGTCGCGTTGTTGACGTGCCGCCGCTCGAGGCGTGATATCATCGGCGGAACCGCAGGCTGCCGACCACCGTCGATAGCTCGGAGTACCGCCGTGAGGTGACCGACATGAAACAGAGCGTGTTACTGGTATCGAAAGGTGTGGTTCATCCCTCTCTGCAGGCGCGGCGGCGACTACGGGCGCTTCTGGCCGAGGAGGCGGTTCCCGGCCTGGTTGCCGGCGACGGACCGGCGGGGACGGTGTCGGCAGAACGGGGTGCGGCGCCCGCCGGGCAGAGCGACGGGGCGGCGGATGACGCCGAACAGGCCGGCCAGGGAACCGGCGGGGCCTCTCAGGAGACTGCCCGGGAGGCGCTTCCCCCCTTCAAGGTTTCCTCCCGGCTCGGCCGGCTCCTCGACCCGGATCCGCGGATCACCGCGGCGGTGGTGCTCTTCTTCCACGAGAAGTCACCCCCCGACGGGGCGGTGGAGGCGCTGGCCCGGTACGTCTCCAACGGCGGCGGGCTCCTTGTCATCCACGGGGCGGTGGCGAGCTTCAAGCGCGACTCCGGCTACGCAGAGCTCATCGGTGGATCCTTCGCCGGGCACGATAACCCGGGCCCGCTTCTGGTATACCCCGTCGCGGAGAGGCGGCCCGGTTTGCCGGGCAGGCGTGGCGTCGGCGGGCCTGGTGGCGCGGGCGCGACCGGGCTCCCGGGCGCGGCGGGATCCCCGGGACGAGCGGCCGCCGGCGATTCGGCACCGATACGTCTGACGGATGAGCTCTACCGGGTGAAGGTGTCCCGGGACGTGGTGGTGCGTTACGTCGGGGTGAGCCCCGGACGGGAGGAGATCGTGGATCAGGAGCCGGTGTGCTGGGAACGCCGGCACGGCGCCGGCCGCGTGGCCGTGGTGACCCTGGGGCACAACGCCGAAACCTTCGGGGTTCCGGCGGTTCGCACCATGATCGCAGAAGAGCTTCGCCGCGTTGCCGGAGTGGCCGGCGGCGTGGACCTGCCGGGGGACGAGGGGTAATGCGCCTCATTGTTGTCGGCTGCGGAGATGTCGGCGCGGATGTCAAGCTCGCCGGTTGGTTCAACCGGCGCTTCCGGATCGTTGCTGCGGTTGACCCGGACATTCGCAAGGCTGAGTGGCTCCTCGGCATGGGGCCCTTCGGTTGGCGCAGGCGGGCGCAGGTCTTCGCGGAGTTTGCGCGGGATGAAGGTTCCCGCCCCGGTGGCCCGGGCCATCCGGCCGACCCGCGCCGGGCGGGCGCAGACCAAGCACGCGGCGGTGGGCAACCACCCGCAGGCGGTCAACGTCGCCCGGGTGAACAACCACGGGCCGGCGGACTGCCGCACGTCCCCGCGTTCACATCCCTCGAAGAGGCTCTGGATGTGGTGCAGGCGGACGCCGTCCATCTTGGCGTGCCGCACGACCTCCACGAACCAATGTGCAGGCAGGTGGCCGCAGCCGGATTGCCCATACTGTCCGAGAAGCCACTGGCCCACACCGTCGAGTCCGGCCGCCGCATTGTTGAGCTGGCGGAGCGTGCGGACGTGCGCATTGGGATCAACTACCAGTATCGCTACGATCCCAACATCGGCCGGCTCGCCGCGGCGGCGCGAGAGGGGAGCTTCGGCGAGATACGCCTCCTTCGCGCGCTGGTGCCGTGGAACCGGGACGACGGCTACTTCACCCACTCCTCCTGGCACGCATCGAAGAGCCGTGCGGGCGGGGGAACCCTGATCACCCAGGGGAGCCACCTTCTGGATGCGGCGCTCTGGATCACCGACGACCTGGCCACTTGCGCCCACGCCGCAACGCGGACGACGCGTCCCGCCGCCGGCGAGGTGGAGGACCTGGCCGTCGGCATTGTCGAGCTCGCCCGGGGCGGTGTCATTGAGATTGCGAGCACCATGTCGGTCTACCCGGAGCAACCTTTGCGCATTGAGATCTACGGCTCCCGGGGCAGTGCGGAGTACGCCGTCGGCGGGCGGCTCCGGGTCCGCGGGTGCAGGCTTCCCAGAGTCACGCCCGCCGCCCCGGGGCTCCACCCTATCTTCCGTAGTCTGGAAGGGTTCCGGCGTTGGGTCGCCGGAGGGCCTCCGCATCTCTGCACCGCCCGGGATGCACTTGCGACGCTTGGCGTCGTCCACGCACTCTATCACGCGGCCGAGTCCGGCCGGGCCCAGGAGGTTTCTGCATGAGCTCTGTCGAAGGTGTGGCACCCCGCAAGGATCACGGCGAGCACAAGCTCGGGTTCTGGCAGAAGGCGGGATTCGGAATCGGCGACTTCTACGGGGGCGGCGCCCTCATCGTCGTCGGATCTTACTACCTCTTCTTCCTGACCGACGTCGTTCGTATCAATCCCTCCCTCGCGGGGTTCGTCGTTCTGATCAGCCGCGTCTGGGACGCCGTCAGCGACCCGCTCATGGGGGTCCTCTCCGACCGGACCCGGACACGCTGGGGTCGACGGCGACCCTACATGCTTGCGGGGATCCTCCTGGTCTTCGCCTCCTTCACCCTGCTGTGGTACCCGAGCGCGCTGGAGACGGAGATCGGGCGCTTCTTCATTGCCCTGCTCAGCTACCTCTTCTTCTCTACGGTCATTACCATGGTGATGATTCCGTACAACGCCCTCGCCTCGGAGCTCACCCTGGACTACAACGAGCGGACCTCCATCTCGGCGTTCCGGATCGTCTTCTCATCGATCTCGTCGGTACTCTGCGCGGTGCTTCCCCTCGAGATCGTCCAGCGCTTCCCGACGCAGCGGGCGGGCTTCCTGGCCATGGGTGCCTTCTTCGGCATCTTCTTCGCGCTTCCCTTTCTTGCAGTCTTCTTTGCCACCCGGGAGCGCGAGGAGTTCCAGGGTGAAATTGCACCCTTCTCCTTCCGGAAGATGCTGGTGGAGCCCTTCCGCAACACACCCTTCGTCCGGGTGCTCCTGATGTACGTCTTCGCCTTCGTAGCCATCGACATCCTCAACTCCGTCGTCATCTACTTCATGACCCATTACCTCGACCGCGGCGGCGAGACGCAGTACGTCCTGGGAACGCTCCTGGTGGCACAGCTCGCGGCCATTCCCTTCTACTCCTGGTTCAGCCGCCGGACCGGCAAGCGCGCGGGCTACGTGCTTGCCCTCGTCATCTGGCTGGTGACCATGCCGATCAGCTTCCTCCTGGGGCCCGGCCAGCCCGGCGCCCTCATCTACATATTCGCGGCGGTCGTCGGGGTTGCTACCGGGGGAATCGTGGTCATGTTGTATTCGATGTTTCCGGACATGCCGGATGTCGACGAGCTTCTCACCGGCAGGCGCCGGGAAGGCATCTACTCGGGCCTCCTGACCTTCTCGCGAAAGCTCGCCTCGGCGATCGGCGTCTTTGCCCTGTCCCAGGGGCTCGCGCTGGCGGGGTATGCTCAACCGGTGGAGCGCATCATAGACGGCATTCCGCAGAATGTTCCCATGCCGCAGTCGCCGGGGTTCATTCTCATCCTGCGGTACATCTTTGCCGTGGCGCCGGTCTTCTTCCTGGGGGCCGCCTTGATCGTCGCACTGCGGTATCCCCTCTCCCCGCAGGTCCACGACCGCCTCAAAGCCTTCCTGGCGGCGCGGCGCGGAACCAGCGCCGAGGAGATCGAAGGCGACCTGCCGCCGGTCACTGCCGACGAGGAGACCGAGCGGGAGCTCAAGGCCATTCTGGGCGTGAAGGGGAAGGAACCGCCGAACGGCGCGGACGCGGGCTCCGATCGCAAAGGCGGGAACGACCGGGCCGGTGGCGACAACGGGGCCGGCGGTGACCGCGGCCCCGCCGCCGGCGACGACGCCGGGGGGCGGGCATGACCGCCGGGGACAACGCCGAGGGCGACTCGGCCTTCGAGCCCGGCACCGATCAGACATCCAGTGTGACCGACTTCAGGCTTGGCGGGATTGGTGAGCCCCCGGAGGGGTATCCCGGCGGGGCGGCGCCGGACAGCTACGCCTGGGAGCCCTTTGCCGGAACCTATGAGGAGCGCCGTGAAGCGCTCTTCGACTTCTGGCTCCGCAATCCGGCACCCCACGGCATCAAAGGGCACTTTGCGGAGCTGGTTAGACTCCACCGCGGGGCGGGGCCGGTGCACGAAGGCATCTTCCAGGCTGCCCTCGACTACATTGACCGGCGTATCGACTGCTCCGACTTCGTCATGCTCGGGATAGTCCGCGCGCTCTACCAGTTCCCGGAGAGTCCGCTCCTGTCGCGGGAGCTTCGAGAACGCATGAAGCGCACGCTCCTCGGCTTCAAGTACCATCCGGAGGAACCGGGAACGGACTCGCTCTGCACCTGGACGGAGAACCACCAGATCATGTTCGCCGCCAACGCCTTCCTGGCGGGGCAACTCTATCCGTCGGAGACCTTCTCCAACACCGGCGAGACTGGTCGCGACAAGGTGTCCCGGGCGCGGCCGCGGATCCTGAAGTGGCTGGAGCTCCGCTACAGGACGGGATTCAGCGAGTGGCTCTCCCACATCTACTACGATGAGGACATTACCGCCCTGACCAATCTCATCGATTTCGCCGGGGACACTGAGATCGTCGCGAAGGCGGCCATGGTCCTGGATCTCATCTTCCTGGACATGGCGCTCAACACCTTCCACGGCGTCTTCGGCTCCACTCACGGGCGGAGTTACGCCGACGAGAAGCGGGATGCGCATCTGGAGTCCACCACGGACACGACGAAGCTCATGTTCGGGATGGGAGTGTTCGCCGGGCGGGACAACATGAGCTCCGTCTCTTTGGCGCTTTCGGGTTACCGACTGCCCACCGCGATCTACGCAATCGCCAACAATTTCGGCACCACTCTGGAGAATCGGCAGCGTGAGGGTATCCGCCTGGCCGAGGCCGGGCGGTGGGGCCTCTCCACCCGGCCGGGGGACGTGGAGAGCGCCATGGCGCTCCTGACGCTGGAAGCGTACAGCCATCCGCGGAACATCATGCAGATCATGGAGCTCTTCGACCGTTTCGGCTGGTGGGAGAACGCCTTCTTCGGTCCCTTCGGACAACACAAGAAGCTCATTCAGTTTCTCCGGCGCACCCGGCTCCTGCCCCTCCTTGCGCGGCTCGTGGAGAAGGACATCACCCGGAACACCCGGGAAGAGGTGAACATTCTCACCTACCGAACCGCCCACGCCATGCTCTCCACCGCCCAGGACTGGAAGTCCGGCTACGGCGGGGACCAGCAGCACGTCCTCCAGGCCACCCTCTCGCCGACGGCCGTTGTCTTTCCGACCCACCCCGGTCACGAGGAGAACACCAGCGGAGGTTACTGGGTCGGCTCGGGCACGCTCCCCCGGGCGGTGCAGGTCGGTCCCGTCGCGGTGGCGATCTACCGCGCCTCCCGGGCCCCCGGTCTATACATGACCAACAAGCTCTTCTACACCCACGCCTGGTTTCCTTCCGACGCCTTTGACGAGGTGCGTGAGGCGGCGCACGGGGGCCCGGACTCCGGCGGCCCCGGCCCAGACGCCCGAAGCCGCCCCTGCGCCTGGCTCTTCGGGCGGGTCGGCGACGGCTACGTCGCCCTCTACTCCCGGAACGGCTATCGTTGGCAGGCCGAAGGCCCCGACGCCGGCCGGGAGGTGATTGCACCGGGGCGGGCCAACGTCTGGATTCTGGAGATCGGATCCCGCACAGTGGACGGCGGCTTCGACGAGTTCTGTCGGAGCCGCACCACGGCGCAGTTGACGCACCGCGGTCTCGGAGTGGACTACCGGCACCCGGGAGTGGGGCGCCTCCGCGTCGCCTGGCGGGGGACCCCGACCCTCGACGGGGAGCCCATTGCCACGCGGGACTACCCGCGCTACGCCAACCCCTACGTGAACGCCGCCTTTCCGCCGGAAGAGATCGTGGTGGAGGCCGGCGGCGCCCGGCTGCGCGTGGATTTCGCGTCGCTGGTGCGTGAGGCGGGACCTGCAGTGCGTGATGTATGACGGGGGAGAACCGGCCCGGCACCTCACGGTACCGGGCGGATGTTACCTCAGGAATTCTCAATCGATGAGCAGATTCTCGTAGTGACGGAACTCGTCCGTCGTACCTCCGTCAATGCCGACGACGATGTCGAGATCGCCGTCCCCTTCAAGGTCGGCCGTGTCGATCATGATAACCGCCGTGTCAATTGCGGTGATGTCGTCCGTTTGCAACGCCAGATCGGAGACGGCGTCGAAGGTGCCACCGGCATAGTCATTGCGGTACCACCGAAGACTGTACTCGAAGCCGGCGTCCGTGCCCTTGAGGAGATCCGGGTCGCCGTCGTTGTCGAGATCGGCGACATGGAGTGCGCTCGGGCTGGCGAAATCCTCATCCAGCTGGACCGGTGACAGGAAGCCGCCGGATCCGTCGAGGTCGTTCTCGAAGTAGTATGATTCCGTGCCGGCGCTCCCAGGCTTGATGACCGCTACCACGTCCACATCCCCGTCACCATCGAAATCCCCCGACACGATGTCCCTGAAGATGCTCTGATCGGCAACGGCGGGCAGGGTGGCCTGGGTTGGGGTTGAGAAGGTACCGTTGCCATTGTTCATGTAGCGTCGGATCTCGTTGGTACTCGAGCCGTCGAGAACGGCGAGAAGGTCCAGGCCGTTGGCCCCGTCGAAGTCGGCAACCAGGAGTTGCGTGGCCGCAGTCGCGGCGCTGTCAATGTCCACCCCCGCGGCAAAGGCCGGATCGGCGGGATCGGCCTGGTCAATGAGATTCTCGTACCATACTACCCGGCCGTCGGTGGCTGCGGCGACGACGAGGTCGTCGTTTCCGTCACCATCCATATCCGCGGCAATGATATCCTGCGGGTCGTCGGCGGCATTGCCCCGTCCCGCCGATGCAACGTCATAACGGGTCCCGGTGCCGAAGCCGAACTGGCTTGACAGGCCAGGGTCGGTTTCGTCGAAGTTCTCGTACCAGACAACACGGTCACCGGTTTCGACGTCCCATGTCGCCGCTACGTCGGGGTCGCCGTCGCCATCGAAGTCACTGACGGCGAGGGCCGTCGGCAGCGCTACGGTGGTGCCGGTGACGAAGACGTTGCCGCGCCCGGACGAGGCAATGTCAATTTCCGATCCGATGTTCCCGGCGCCGTCGTTCCAATTGAAGACGATCTGCCCCTGCGACGAGGGATCGTCGGCCTTGATCACGTCGATATCGCCGTCGAGGTCGACGTCGGCCGTTGCCAGATCCTTGGGTCCGAATCCGGCGGAGGCGATCTCGGTACCCGCCGCCTGGGATGCGAAGATTTCGCCGGTGGTTACGACGTCGGTCACCGGTGCGGACTCGTTTCCGGCGGCGTCCACCGCGACGGCGCTGAACTCGTAGGTCGTCTGCGCGACAAATCCGCTCAGCGACTCGGTGCTCTGCGGGGCCGTGACAATGACGGGCTGGCTCGGCCCGCCGGCGGCGTCCCAGGTGATCCGGATGTGGGCGAGACCTGCCGGTCCATTGTCAGCCGGAGAGCTCCAGGACAGATCCACGGTGCTTGCCCCTGGCGTCGCCGTGAAGCTGCCGGGCTGGTCAGGGTCGGTTGTGTCAATGACCAGGGACTTCCGCGTGGGCGTGTCCGAGGTAAGCCCCGTAGACGCACTTGTCTGGCGCGCCGTGACGGAGTAGCTGCCCTCTGCGGAAAGATCGAAGGGCACGGTGTACTCCTGCCAGGGCTGCCCGTCGTTGAGGGAGTACTGCACCGTTGCATCCTGCAAGGTGTCGGAAACGGTGACGGTCACGGTGCCGTTGGTTACCGAGACGTCCGGGGTGAAAGTGACCGTTGGAGCGGCCGGCGGATCCGGGCTCAGCGTGGCCACGGTTGTGTCCGTGCCGCCGGTGCGGTTCCCCGCCTCGTCGACTACGACGGCGGTGAAGGTGTACGAGGTCTCCGACGTCAGGCCGCTCACGGTGTAGATGTCGTTCGGAGCGCCGACGACGACGGGCTGGGTCTCTCCGTCTGCCGGTGTCCAGGTGAGCTCTACCTCGGAGACCGCCGCCAGACCCGCATCCAGGGGATTGTTCCAGGTGAGCTCGACGGTTCCCGCGGTTGCGGTTCCCTCGAAGGTGCCGACCTCCGAAGGGGCGCTCTTGTCGATAGTCAGATTGACGGTGGTTGCCTGACTCGATACGCCGCCTGCGCTGTTGGTCTGGCGCGCCGTGAGGGCGTACGTACCTTCCTGGGACAGGGTGACCGGCCCGGCGTAGTCCGCCCACCCCAGGCCGCCGTTGACCGAGTATTCGGCAGTGGCCCCGTTTTCGATGTTCGAGACGGTCAGGGTCACATTCTGGTTCGTAACCGGTGCGTCGGGGCTGACGCTGATCGACGGCGGGTCCGGCGCGTCGCCGGAGGCTGTGAGAACGAAGGTTGCGGTTACCGTTGCGTCGCCGCCGTTCAGGGAAACCGTGGTGGACGGCGCGGTCGGATCCGCAATATCGACATCTGCGGCGTTGTCGGATGCGACGGCCCAGCCGTCGAAGGCGAAGTTGTCCGCCGCCGTCGCGGTGATCGCCACTTCCTCGCCCTTCACGACGGGCTCGGGTCCGGCGGTACCACTATCATCGATCCGGACCGTTCCGTCTCCGGTCCGATCGAGCGTCAGATCGGGCCAGTCCACCGTGTAGGTCGCACTCACCTCATCAGAGGCCTGTAATCCGTCGGCATCTGCGAAGGTCGTGATGACGACGGTAGTCTCGGGACCGGTGATCTCGATGGGATTGGTGTAGGCGCTGCCGAATTGTACGGGACTGCTGCCGTCGCTCGTGTAGTAGACGATGGCGCCCTCCGTTGCCGTGGAGAGCTGCACGGTGATATCCGTGTCATATTGTCCGGGGTCGGGGGTGAACGTCGGGGCTGCCGCCTGCAGATTGAGGAGCCCGACATTGCATGCCGAAATGAGAGAAGCGATCGCCGCTACGGCCACGATTCCTGCGATACGCAGACCAATCCACGTCTTCATGATCCTGGTACCCTCCTCCCGCCACGGTGCAGGATCAACCAGTCAGTAGACGCAACGAGTGGCGACTCTCTGAAGGTATCCCGTTCTATTCCTGATGTCTACAGTAATGAATAAGAAGTGCGGCCGCAGGCTCAGGCCGTCGGCATCGGCACAGGAAGGAATCTCCGGCAACAAGCTTCTCGAAACTCGTTACCAGGTCATGATCGAGAGGGCCAGCAGTACCTGGGCGAGATGATAGCTCACATGAATGATGACGGCCCCTCCGGGAACCGGACGGACCAGGCGGTGCCAGGCGAGGACTGCGTCGGAGAGGAAGAAGAGGAAGCCGCCCGTTGCGGCGACGACGGCGCGTTGGAGAGGCCAGTCCTCCCGCATGAGGGTTGTGAGGGCGATGCTGTAGAGGGCGACCGGCAGGATAAGGGCGCCTCGGTCCCCTTCGCGGAGTTTGGGTGCCAGGCGGGCGAAGTAGTGCGCCGCGACAATGCCGACGGGGACAAGGATGTAGACGCTCATCACCGGCGGGAGGGTCTGGTTGAAGCCGATGATGAAGACAATCTGCGCCATGAGGAAGCTCGCCAGGCCCGCCTGAAAGGCCTTTTCCCCGTCGAGCATGAGGAAGATGTCACCGCCGAGGGAGAGGATGAAGGCGCCGAGGAACCAGGCGCGATACCAGGGTGAGGCGATTACCGGAAAGAAGTAGACCACCCCGGCAATGATCACCCCCATGGTGAGCGGCTTGAAGACGTACTCGAGCCGCTTCAGGCCGCGCCCCGCAGCTACCCAGTCGACTACCGCGAAGGGCAGGCTGACGAGCAGCGGCCAGTAGGGTGTGAGCGCCAGGGCAAACACCAGCCCAGAATAGCATGGAACCCGGGGTGGAAGAAGCACTGGTTACGCGGGACCGAGATCTCATTCCGGGGTGCCCGCGACGCGGTGCTGCGGCAGTGTGGCGTGCCGGCAGAGTGGCGAGTGGCGGTCCGGCGTGGCGAGGGGCGGGGCGTCGTGGTACCATGCGGGCATGTCGTCCATTCTGGAAAAGAAGCCCTTCGCAGATCTCGATCGCATCTATCGAGCGGCCCTGGAGCGAGTCGATCCCGACGTCATGATTCGCTCCTGCTTCAGCTATGACGGGAGAACTCTTACCGTCTCGACGGAAGAAAAGCGGGAGACCCTGGATCTCGACGAGTTTTCCGAGGTCGTCGTGGTCGGCTTCGGCAAGGCCTCGGCGCGGATGGCCAGGGCGGTGGAGGAGGTGCTCGGCGAGCGCATTTCCGGCGGTGTGGTGGCGGTCAAGTACGGCCATACCGAGGAGCTCTCCCGGATCGAGCTCCTGGAAGCGGGCCATCCCGTGCCGGATGAGGCGTCCATTCGCGCCGGCGATGCGGTCCTTCGCCGGGCCGAAGCGGCGACCGCGGACACCCTGGTCATTACACTGATCTCCGGGGGCGGCTCGGCGATCCTCTCCGCGCCGGCTGCGGGAATCTCCCTGGCGGAGCAGCAGGAGGTGACGAAGCTGCTGCTCGCAAGCGGCGCCACTATCGGCGAGATCAACACCCTGCGCAAGCACACGAGTCGGGTGAAGGGCGGCCGGCTCGCCGCGGCCTTCGCGCCGGCGCGATCACTCAACCTGATCCTCTCCGACGTGGTGGGTGATCCCCTGGAGGTGATCGCCTCGGGGCCGACCGTTCCGGACTCGACGACGGCGGCGGACGCCCGGGCCATTGTCGCGCGCTACGGTCTGCGGGACCGGCTCTCCCGTTCGGTTCTGCGCCACCTCGACGAAGGTTCCGAAACGCCGAAGCCCGGAGATGCGGTGTTCGATGCGGCCGTGAACATCATCATCGGCTCCAATCATCTTGGACTGCTTGCGGGCAGGGATGCCGCCGAGGAGCTGGGATACCGCACCGCCGTGGTGACGAGCCGCCTGGAAGGGGAGGCCCGGGATGTCGCCGGGCTCATTCTCAACATTGCCCGGGACAGCCGGGAGCGCGGGCTGCTGGTCGAGCCGCCGGGATGCATTCTTCTGGGGGGCGAGACGACGGTGACGATCCGCGGGACCGGACGCGGCGGACGCAACCAGGAGATGGCCCTTGCCGCGCTGGCGGAGATGCGCCCTGAGGACGCCGGCATCTATCTCCTCTTCGGCGCAAGCGATGGGAACGATGGGCCGACGGATGTCGCCGGCGGCTACGCCTCCCGGGAGCTCGCCGAGGCGGCGCGGGTCCGGAGCCTCGACATGGCCGACGCCCTTGCCCGGAACGACGCATACCCCTTTCTGCAGACGCTTGGCGCCCACGTCATGACCGGCCCGACCAACACCAACGTGGCGGACTTCGCCATTGCCCTGGTGGTGGCGGAGTAGGCCGGCGCCGGCCGGGCCGATCCGGTGTCGCCGCGGTGAGCGCGCCGTCCGGGCGGCCGACCGCCCGATGGCCGATTGGACGATGGGGCCGGTGACTCAGTACACTGTGAATAACGCGGAACATCGCGAAGAAAGGAGTATGTAATGGCACAGCAACGCAATCTGTTCCAGGAAGGACTGCACGTTGGACTTGGCCTGGCTCTTCGCACGCAGGAGAAGATTCAGGATTTTGCCAAGCAAATTGCCCACCAGTACGAGATGACCGAGGAGGAGGGTAAGCGCTTTGCCGAAGATCTCTCCAAGCAGTCGGAACAGACTCGTACGGAGCTGGACAAGATGATCCAGAGCCGGCTGCAGGGCTACATGGACGAGATGGGTATCCCGAAGAAGGACGATATCGACAAGCTGACCAAGAAGATCAACGAACTCGAGAAGAAGCTTGACAAGCAGTAAATCGAGAAAACAGGATACCTACCATCGCACTGAGACGGGGCAGACGACACGGCGTAGCTGCTCGCTACCTGGAGATTTTCTCGGTTCTCGCGAAGTATGGCTTCGCTGAGTTTGTAAGCCATAGACCGGTGTTGCGTCGGGCCGTCCGGCGCATTACACCACGCCGCCCCGGTTCATCGCGACTTATTCGCCAGAGCTTCGGCGAGCGCCTCCGACAGGCGCTCGTAGAGCTCGGCCCCACCTTCATCAAGTTCGGTCAGATCCTCAGCGACCGCAAAGACCTTCTCCCACTCGCCGTGATTCGCGAGATGGAGAAGCTGCAGGACAAGGTACCTCCCTTTCCCACTGAAACCGCGAGAGGTCTCGTGGAAGAGAATGTCGGCAAGACGATCGACGAGGCCTTCATTTACTTCAATGATGAGCCTGAAGCCGCGGCGTCTCTCGCACAGGTTCACAGAGCCATTCTGCCTACCGGTCAGACCGTGGCCGTGAAGATCAAGCGACCGGGTATTGATGCGCAGGTCGAAGCGGACATCCAGATCATGCATCAGCTGGCGAACTTCGTGGACAACAACACGGACTACTTCCAGGTCATCAAGGCCGTGGAGATCGTTGAAGAGTTCGAGCGTCAAATGATGCGGGAGCTCGACTTCGTGGAAGAGTTCCTGGCGGTGAAGAAGTTCAGAGCCGACTACGAGAGGGACAAAACCGTCTACGTGCCGCGGGTCTATTCGGAGTACACGACCCGGGACGTGCTGGTCCTGGAGTTCATCCACGGTCAGAAGATCTCCGATGTGATCAACGGCGAGGGCGAGCGCTTCGACAAGTCCGTGGTGAATCTCCGCACTGCGGACTTCATCATGTCCCAGCTCTTCATCAACGGCTACTTCCATGCGGATCCCCATCCGGGCAACTTCATGGTCCTCGAGGGCGATATCATCTGTTTCCTCGACTTCGGCATGGTCTACAGCCTGAGGCCGTACGAGGTGGAGAACCTCAACTACATGATGCTCGGCCTTGCGCGACTCGATGCCATGCTGGTCGCCCGGTCGCTTCTCCGTCTCGGCGGTGCCGAGGGGAAGGTCAACAAGCAGCGCTTTCAGGCGCACGTCCACGACTACATTGAATCTCATCTCAACCGGCCGCTGGAGTACATTGACGTGGCCGGGGCGATGATGGACCTGCTGCAGATGATCATCTCCTTCGGCGTGAAGCTGCCACCGCGGCTCATCTACGTTGCCAAGGTTCTCGGAAGCTTGCAGTCTATCGGGTCCGGCCTGGATCCGGAGTTCCAGCTGCTGGAGTACCTGAAGAACTTCTCACCGAAGATCTGGGCGAATCAGCTCGCCTCCGATCGGGCGGGCAATCGGGTGCTGCTTTCCGGCCTCAACTGGTCGGAAGTGATCCTGGACGCCCCGGAGCTGGTGCGGGATCTTCAGCGAGTGCTCAGAGACCGCGAGTTCGAGGTTCACGCGCCCGAGCTGGAGGCGGTCCGGGAAACATACGACAAAGTGGGTTTCCGGACGGTTTTCGGTTTGGTTTTGTCCGCCTTGCTGATAAGCTCCTCACTTGTGGTGCTTGCAGACATTGAGCCGAAGATCCAGGGAATTCCGGTCTTTGGAATCATCGGGTTCGGGATTGGCCTTGCCATGGGGCTGGGCTTTCTCTTCGCCGGTGTGATCAAGCTCTTCCGCTGGCGCCACCGAAAGTGATGGTGCACGCGTGGCGTCCGATTTCCAGACCGTAACGAAACAGACCGTCGTCTCCGAAGTAATGCGGCGCATGCGCGATCTCATTGCCGCCGGAGACTACCGGCCGGGCGATCGCATTCCGACGGAACTCGAGCTCTCACGGCTCTTCGGGGTGGGGCGCTCCACGATTCGCGAGGCGGTGAAGGTCTTCGAGCACCTTGGCGTCCTGGAGGCGAAGGCGGCCAAGGGCACCTTCGTGCGGGACCGCGCCAATATCTCCGCGGAGGCCATTTCCTGGGCGGTCCTCCTGGGAAACGACGACCTCCGAGACGTCTTTCAGCTGCGCGAAGCGATTGAGCGCGCCTCCTTTGAGCGACTCGTGCGGGACTACCACGCGGGCGTTGAGCATGCCCGCCGGACCGTCGATCACATGGCGGAGGTGGTAGAGCGCATTCGCCGCGCTGCCTCAGTCAACGACAGCGACGCGGTGGTGGAGGGGGACTACCAGTTTCACGGTCTCATCTTCGGCGCCTCCGGGAACCGCCTCTTTGCCGAGCTCTACGAGACGCTGCACTCTTTCATGCGCCTCGAGATCCAGGAGTCCTACAAGGCGGTGAGCAACCTCGCCGAGGTGGCCCGGGACCACGAAGAGATGGTCGCCGCAGTACGTGATCTGCCCGGGGAAGCAGCCATTGAGCGACACGCTTCCCACTTCGGCCGTATCCGGCGGCTCCTGTCCGAGCGTTGACGAGCGGCGCCGAGGCGCACCTGCCGCCCGGCGCCGGTGCGAGAAGGCACCACAGGAGCGGAAGATCCCGAAACAGAAGTGAGTTTTCCCTTGCCAGGCCGTCACCATCGTGCTATGGTTCAATTGTCTGATGTTAGGACGATCGATAACCGGAGAGTCGGCCGGCGTGTTCGGGCGAGCCGCAGGGCCGGCGGGCACATAACGGCCGAAACGATTCCCGGGCGAGGGGGCGCGAGATGGCGAAGCAGGAATTCAAGAGTCCGCTGCACGAGATGGCGGAGACGACACCGACGGATTACTGGAACGACTCATGCTCCATTGAGGAGCTGACCTACGGCATTGAGCACGGCGCGGTCGGCGCGACGAGCAATCCGGTCATCGTCTACCAGGTGCTCCAGAAGGAGATGCCGCACTGGACCGACCGGATCCGCCGCATCATTGCGGAGAATCCAACCGCGACGGAGGACGAGATTGCCTGGATTGTGATCGAGCAGATGGCTGTGGGAGCGGCAAAGCTTCTGAAGCCTGTGTACGATGCTCACGGCGGCCTCAAGGGTCGCTTGTCCATTCAGACCAATCCGAAGTTCTACCGGAACACCGAGCGGATCGTGGAGCAGGCGGTTCACTTTGCCGGCCTTGCGGAGAACGTCCATGTGAAGATTCCCGCGACGAAGGCGGGGATTGCCGCAATTGAAGAGGTGACCGCCCGGGGCGTGAACGTCAACGCCACGGTCTCCTTCAGCGTGGCGCAGTCCCTTGCCGTCGCCGAAGCGGTGGCGCGCGGCCTGGAGCGCCGGGAGAAGGCCGGGGAGGATACCTCGACCATGGCGCCGGTGTGCACCATCATGGTGGGCCGCGTCGACGACTGGCTCAAGGTGGTCGCCAACAACGACAACATCATCACCGATCCCGACAACCTGGAGTGGGCCGGCGTGGCGGTCATGAAGAACGCCTACCGGATCTATCAGGAGAAGGGCTACCGGACCCGGCTCCTGGCCGCGGCGTACCGGAACCACTACCAGTGGTCGCAGCTCATCGGCGGGGACGTCGTCCTCACCATGCCCTACAAGTGGGCGAAGCGCTTCAACGGTTCGGGCATGCTGGTGGAGCCGCGGATGGAGCAGGAGGTCGACCCGGCACGCATCGCGGCGCTGAAGGACAAGTTTGTCGACTTCAACAAGATGTACGAGCCCGACGGCATGAGGATCGAGGACTTCGACACCCTCGGCGCGACGGTTCGCACCCTCCGGCAGTTCAACACCGGCTACGCCGACCTGGTCGCCCTGATCCGCGACTTCATGCTGCCGAACCCGGACGTGTAGGACGCCGCGGGGCGACGGCCGCCCCGCGGCCACCCAGATTCACAAGGAGAAACCCATGGCTGCAACTGCCGAAGCACATACGAACGAGATGACGGAGATGATTGCCCGGGCGAAGGCTGCGCAGGCGCAGATTGCCGGGTGGAGTCAGGAACAGGTGGATGAGATGGTCGCCGCCGCCGGGTGGAAGGTCTACCGAGAGGACCACGCCGCAGCGTGCGCAAAGCTCGCCTTTGAAGAGACCGGTATGGGCATCTACAAGGACAAGCTCCTGAAGCATCGGAAGAAGATCCTCGGCACCCTCCGCGACCTCCAGGACGCGCAGACCTGCGGCGTCATTGAGGAGATCCCGGAAAAGGGGCTTCTGAAGGTGGCGAAGCCGGTGGGCGTCGTCGGCGCCCTGATTCCGGTGACCAATCCGACCTCCTCCGTCGGGTGCAACGGCCTCTCGATTCTGAAAGGCCGCAACGCCGTCATCTTTGCACCCCATCCGAAGGGCAAACAGTGCTCATGCCTGGCCGCCCGGTACCTGCGGGAGGGCCTCAAGAAGATCGGCGCGCCGGAGGACCTGGTGCAGTGCATCACCGAGCCATCCATTGAGCTTACCGGGGAGCTCATGAGCGCCGTCGACCTGGTTGTCGCCACCGGCGGGGCCGGCATGGTGAAGGCCGCCTACTCCAGCGGCACCCCCGCCTACGGGGTCGGCGCGGGAAACGCCACCGTAATCGTCGACGAGACCGCGGACATCGCCGACGCCGCTCACAAAGTCTTCCTTGGCAAGAGCTTCGACAACGCCACCAGTTGTTCCTCCGAGAACTCTCTGGTCATCCAGAAAGACATATATGAGTCGATGCTCACGGCCCTCGAAGCCGAGGGGGGCTACCGCTGCACTGCCGACGAGAAGGCGAAGCTCCAGGCGGTCATGTGGCCGGACGGGAAGCTGAACCGGGAGATCGTGGCGCAGCCTGCGGCGCGCATCGCCGAGCTTGCCGGCATTGCGCTACCGGAGGACCGGAAGTTCCTCATGGTCGAGGCGGAGAACCCCGACGGGTCGGATCCCTTTGCCGGGGAGAAGCTCTCGGTGGTCCTGACCCTGTGGCGCTACGGCGACTTCGCCCAGGCAATCGACCTGGTCCGGCGGATCACCGGCTTCTCCGGGTACGGCCACTCCTGCGGCATCCACACAAACGACGAGGCGCGGGTGCGCGAGCTCGCCCTGGAGGCGCCGGTGAGCCGCATCATGGTGCGCCAGCCCCAGAGCTACGCGAACAGCGGGAACTACGACAACGGTATGCCCTTCTCACTTACTCTTGGCTGCGGCAGCTGGGGCGGCAACATCACCACGGAGAACATCACCCACAAGCACTTTCTCAATATCACCTGGGTGTCGAGTCCGATTGAGCCGGTGGTGCCGGATGAGGAGCGGATCTTCGGGGCGCACTGGAAAAAGTGGGGCCACCAATAACCTACCCGGAACCCTGTTGATGACGCATTCCGCAAACTGCTATGACACCGAGACTTGGTGGCAGTTCAGCGGCGGAAGTCTGCCTTCGGCATGCATAGCAGTGCAAATTCCGGTTGCGGCGTGACTTACCGGAATCCCATCAACAGGGTTGCGAGTAGGTCAAGTGTGCCTTATTGGTCGTACCTTTTAACTTGCATACCTTTATAACCCATTGTATCATGGTCGGCATGGAACATTACCGCATTGCCATGATCCCGGGAGACGGGGTCGGACCCGAGATT